>DATBPT010000075.1:0-8501 GCA_036561205.1 Solirubrobacterales bacterium | reverse complement strand
GTGGTGGAAGAGCCTCGCGATGATGAACGAGAACAAGGGCGTCTTCGGGCTCAACATGCTCAAGTGGTGGGATGCCGAGGGCCTCGACCGGGTGCTCGAGCCGCTCGCCGACGGGCTCGCGAGCGGCCAGTACAAGCCGGTCGTCGCCGAGGCGTTCCCGTTCGAACAAGCGCCCGACGCACACCGGTTCATCGCCGAGCGCCGCAACGTCGGCAAGGTCGTGTTGACGCCCTAGACGCTTCAGCAGGCCGCCGATCGCGCCGATACGGTCAGCGAAATGATCACGGTCATCGCCAGCGTCCACAGCGAGTTCCAGCGCGAGATCGTCGACTCGGGCCGGCTCGCGAGCTTTCTCTTCTTCGTCGCCCTGCTTGGCACCTTCGCCTTCATCCGCACCAGCACCTGGATGATCCGCAAGCAGGTGAGCTGGTGGCCCGGGAACGTCTCGGTCGGCGGGACGCACGTCCACCATCTGGTCTGGGGGATCTGCGCGATGATGATCTTCGGCTACATCGGCGTGGTCCACCAGCCGGATTCGCCGTGGCGCGAGATCATCTCGGTGCTGTTCGCGATCGGCATGGGACTGACCCTGGACGAGTTCGCCCTCTGGGTGGAGCTCAAGGACGTCTACTGGGAGAAGGAGGGGCGCAAGTCGATCGACGCGATGATCATCGCCGGGTGCCTGGCCGGGATCCTCCTGGTCGGCGTCAGCGCCTGGGCCAAGCTCGCCGACGATGTCGGCGGGGCGGTGTTCGCCGCGCTCGGCACTGCCGGATTGATCGGGATCCTGCTGGGCCTGGTCTGTGCGGCGAAGGAGAAGTTCTGGACCGCGCTCGCCAGCCTCCTGATCTGGCCGATCGGCCTCGTCGGCGCCCTGCGGCTGGGAAAGCCGCACTCGCTGTGGGCGCGCCGGTTCTACCGCGACGACAGGCTGAAGCGCGCCGAGGAGCGCTACCCGGGCGCGGGCAAGGACTCGGCGCCCGCCGCGCCGGCGGGCTCGTCGGGTACGGCGCCCGGTTCCTGATCGTCAGCCGGCGGCGGCCAGATCTCGTCGAAGATCACCCCCAGCGAGGCGGCTACCGGGATCGCCAGCAGGGCCCCGAGGATGCCCGCGAGCTGGGCGCCGGCGAGCACCGCGATCACCGCGACCGCGGGATGGATCTGGACCGCGTTCTTGTAGAAGATCGGCTGCACGACGCGGTCCTGGACCTGCTGGTAGACGAGGAAGAGGACGAGCCAGATCAGCAGCGTGGTGGGGAAGTCATGGAAGCCGGCGACGATCGCGACCAGGACGCCGCCGATCGTGAACCCGATCAGCGGCACCAGGTCGAGGAAGGCGACGATGACCGCGAGCGGAACCGCCAGATCGACCCCGAGCAGCTCCAGCGCGAGCCAGGTGAAGACGCCCGAGAGCGCGGCAAGTAACAGGTTGACCGAGACGTAGGAGCGGACGATTCCGGCGATCCTGATCCCGACCCGGCGCACGCGCTCGCGTTCGGGCTCGCGCAGCCGCGCGGTCAGCTTGCGGAACTGCTGGCCGCCGTCGAGGAGCAGGAAGAAGGCGAGCGTGAGCACGACCACGGCCTCGACGATGTTGTTGAGGATGCCGACGGTCACCTCCTTGACCGCGCCGGCGGCGTCGCCGAGCTTGGCCGGGATCTGGGAGGCCTCCGAGGAGAGCAGCGAGGTGATGTCGTACTTGTCGTTGAGCTCGCGGAACTGCTCGTTGTTGTTGGCCCAGTTCTCGAAGTCCTTGACGTAGGTCGGCAGCTGGGAGCCGAGCTGCTCGACCTCGCGCACGATCGGCGGGATCACGCTGAGGACGAGGAAGATGAAGCCGGCGAGGAAGAGGATGTAGGCGACCAGGATCGCGAGCCAGCGGGGCGGCGTGCGGCCGCGGACACGGGCGCGCTGGATCAGGTCGACGAGCGGGCTCAGCGCCAGGGCGAGGAAGATCGCGGCGCAGGTCCAGCGAATCGTCGTCTTGACCTCGACCACGACGTGGTTGAGCAGCACGGCGACGCCGATCGCGACGACGACGATCGCCATGACCTTGAACACGGCGCGGGCTTCTATGCGGGATGCGACCACTCGATCCTCGGGCTTTGGGTTCGCCGCGAGGGTGCGCTACCCTGCGTTTTCGAGCGAATGACGCACCGGCTCAACAGCCTCGCCCTTCTCCTCCTTCTCCCCCTCTGGGGGGAGTAATCGCCGGGCGGCGCGATAGCCGCGAGCCAGCAAGATTCATTCGTTTGACGTAGAAGGAGGAAAGCCGGCATGGCTTCCAGCAATTCACCCGACCGGGTCCACATCTTCGACACGACGCTGCGCGACGGCGAGCAGTCCCCGGGGATCTCGCTGAACACGCAGGAGAAGGTCGAGATCGCCCAGCAGCTCGCCCGCCTCGGCGTCGACGTGATCGAGGCCGGCTTCCCGATCACCTCCCCCGGCGACTTCGAGGCCGTGGAGGCGATCTCTCGCAACGTCGAGGGCCCGGTGATCTGCGGCCTGGCGCGCACCCACAAGGCCGACATCGACGCCGCCTGGAACGCGATCAAGGATTCCGAGCGGCCCCGGATCCACACCTTCATCTCGACCTCGGACATCCACATCACCCACCAGCTGCAGACGACGCGCGAGGACGTCAAGGGCCAGGCGAAGGCGGCGGTGACGCTGGCGAAGTCCTACTGCGACGACGTCGAGTTCTCGCCCATGGACGCGACCCGGGCCGATGTCGAGTTCACGGCCGAGGTCTGCGCGATCGCGGTCGCCGAGGGCGCCGACGTGGTCAACATCCCCGACACCGTCGGCT
Organism: Solirubrobacterales bacterium; assembly: GCA_036561205.1. Taxonomy (GTDB): domain Bacteria; phylum Actinomycetota; class Thermoleophilia; order Solirubrobacterales; family 70-9; genus WHSW01. Next base: position 5,689 of record DATBPT010000075.1, on the reverse strand, counting down.
ACACGACCCCGGAGGAGTACACGCGCTACTTCGCCCGCCTCTACGAGCTGGCGCCGGAGCTGCGCGAGGTCGAGCTCTCGGTCCATTGCCACGACGACCTCGGGCTCGCGGTCGCCAACTCCTACGCCGGCCTGCTCGCCGGCGCGCGCCAGGTCGAGTGCGCGATCAACGGGATCGGCGAGCGCGCCGGCAACTGCTCGCTGGAGGAGATCGTGATGCTGCTGCGCACGCGCCGCGACGAGCACGGGCTCGACACCGGCTGCAACACCCGCGAGATCGCCCGCACCTCGCGCATGGTGACCAGGTTCACCGGCTACGCGGTGCAGCCGAACAAGGCGATCGTCGGGCGCAACGCGTTCGCGCACGAGTCCGGCATCCACCAGGACGGGGTGCTGAAGGAGCGCACGACCTACGAGATCATGGACGCGACCGAGGTCGGCCTGGAGTCGAACTCGATCGTGCTCGGCAAGCACTCCGGCCGCCACGCGCTCCGTGACGCGCTCGAGCAGCTCGGGTTCAAGATCGAGGGCAACGCGCTCAACCAGGCGTTCAAGCGGTTCAAGGAGATCGCGGACAAGAAGAAGCAGGTGACCGCGCTCGATCTCGAGGCAATCGTCTCCGACCAGGTCCGCGAGGGCACGTCCGGCTACGAGCTCGCCTGGTTCGACGTCGAGGCGTCGAGCCGCCGCCCGCCGCTGGCGAAGGTCGCGGTGCGGATGCCCGACGGCTCCGAGGCGGTCGGCGAGTCCGGCGGCGACGGGCCCGTGGACGCGATCTTCGGCGCCGTGCGTGCGGCCACGGGGGTCGAGTCGGAATTACGCCAGTACACGGTCTCGGCCGTGACCGAGGGCGAGGATGCGCTCGGCGAGGTGACCGCGATGGTCCGCGCCCACGGGCGCCTCGCCAGCGGCCAGGGAGTCGCCACCGACATCCTCGAGGCCTCGGCGCGGGCGTACATCCGGGCGATGTCGAACGCGCTCGAGGGCGCAGCGATCCGTGAGGCCGAGGGCCTCACCGCCGAGGCCGCGAGCGCGCCGGCGACGCCGGGGCCGTGAGGGTTGCCGCGGTCGGCCTCGGCGGTTAGGGTCGGTTACACGCGGCATCAGGCCGCGTCCGACTCGAAGGGAGGACCGATGCGAGCCAAGCCACGGTTGCGGGTCGCGATCGGACTGGCGATCGCGATCATGCTCGTCGCGGTGCCCGCGGCGCAGGCACTCTACGTCAAGGGCCACCAGGTGCCCGCCGGCGGCCTCAAGTACAAGATGACAGGGGGCCTGAACGGGAAGTGGAAGATCACCGCCTTCCACGTCAAGCACGAGCGCGCGCACCTGCTCAAGATCAACGGGCGCGAGCGATTCAACGGCTGCGTCGACGTTGCTCGTGACGGGTCCTGCTCCGGCGACCCGGCCGGCAAGCTGTATTTCCGCTTCCGCTACTGGGTCCAGCTCAGCGACGACGGCGAGAACCAGCTGCTGGGGACCTGCGCCCACCGCGTCGTCGGCGGTACGGACGGGCTCGCCGGGACGACCGGGTTCCTGATGATGGTCGACACCCCGACCAGGTCCGGGCTCAAGACCCACTACGAAGGAGAGATCGAGCCGCCCGGATTCGCCCACTCCGGGACCGCGCAGCCTCCACGCTGCTGAGCAACGCGCGAAGATAGAGTGCCGGCATGGCCGGTTCGCTGGAGGGACGCAAGATCCTGATCACCGGAGCCTCGTCGGGGATCGGCGAGGCGACGGCTGGAGCGATGGTCGCCGAGGGCGCCGCGGTGGCGCTCGGGGCGCGGCGCAAGGACCGCCTCGACGAGCTCGCCGGCCGGATCAACGATGGCGGCGGCACGGCGGTTGCGATCGAGGCGGACATCGCAGAGGAGGAGCAGGCGAAGAATTTGGTCGAGACCGCGCACTCCGAGCTCGGCGGCCTCGACACGCTCGTCAACAACGCGGGCGTGATGCTGCTCGGCCCGCTGCAGGGCGCCGACCCGGGCCAGTGGCGACAGATGCTCGAGGTCAACTGCCTCGGGCTCCTGTACTGCACCCACTACGCGCTGCCGCTGATCCGCGACGGTGGGGGAGGGGACATCGTCAACGTCTCCTCCGTCGCCGGCCGCACGGCGGCCCTCGGTGCCGGGGTCTACAACATGACCAAGTGGGGGGTGGTCGGCTTCTCCGAAGCCCTGCGCCAGGAGGCCCTGCACATCGGCGTCCGCGTCACCTGCGTCGAGCCGGGCTTCGTCGAGACCGAGCTCCAGGGCCACAACGAGCACCCGATGGTTCTCGAGCGGATCGAGAAGATGCGCGAGCGGATCGGCACCCCGCTCGCCTCGGAGGACATCGCCCGAACCGTCGTCTTCATCGTCGGCCAGCCGAAGCACGTGAACATCAGCGAGGTCATGGTTCGGCCCACCGGGGAGTAGGTCGCTAGACAAGCGTCCGTGATAACGTACAGACGGTGAGCGCGTTGGCGACACGCGATGGAGCCGGGGTCGGAAGCAGGATCAAGGCCCTGCGCGAGGCGATGGACCTCTCGCTACGCGACCTGGCCGAGCGCAGCGGCGTCTCGGCGCCGATGCTGTCCCAGGTCGAGCGCGGCGAGACCAGCCCGACCCTGGTGATCGCCGAACGGATCGCGAGCGGCCTCGATCTGACGCTCTCGCAGCTGCTGCGGCTCGACGAGGGCGAGCACGTGGTCGTGATCCGCTCCGGCGGGCGTCGCGCGCGCGAACGTTGCGGCCATCGCACCGAGGAGCTGACGCCGCCGCTTCCCGGCCAGCGCGCAGACGTCTCGCTGCATGCGCTCGAGCCGGGCGCCGCCACCGGCCGCGGCGGCGATCCGCCGCTGCACGAGCCGGGCGCGCGCGAGACCGCGGTCGTGCTCTCCGGCGCGGTGGCGCTGATGATCGACGACGAGCGCCATGACCTCGGTCAGGGCGACAGCGTCACCTTCGACGCCGACCTGCCCCACCACTTCTTGAACGAGGGCGACGAGCCGGCCGAGTTCCTGGCCGTGGTCGCCGCCGGGCTGCGGAGGAGCTGAGGCATGCCGAAGACCATGTTCGACAAGATCTGGGACGCGCACGAGCTCGGCGAGGGCCTGATCTACGTCGACCTGCACCTCGTCCACGAGGTCACCTCGCCGCAGGCATTCGATGGCCTGCGGCTCGAGCGACGCAAGGTCCGCCGTCCCGACAAGACCGTCGCCACGGCCGACCACAACGTGCCCACGGACGGCACCGCCACCGCGAGGCTGATCGCCGACGAGCTCTCGCGGGTCCAGGTCGAGACCCTGGAGCGAAACTGCGAGGAGTTCGGCGTTCCGATCTACTCGATCGGCTCCGACCGGCAGGGGATCGTGCACGTGATCGGTCCCGAGCTCGGGCTGAGCCAGCCCGGGATGACGATCGTCTGCGGCGACAGCCACACCTCGACCCACGGGGCGTTCGGCGCCCTCGCCTTCGGCATCGGCACCTCCGAGGTCGAGCACGTGCTCGCTACCCAATGCCTGCTGCAGAAGCGCCCGAAGGCGATGCGGATCTCCTACTCGGGCGAGCTCGGCCACGGGGTCACCGCCAAGGACCTGATCCTGGCGACGATCGGCCGCCTCGGCACCGGCGGCATGGTCGGCCACGCGGTCGAATACGCGGGCGAGACGATCGGCGGCCTGACGATGGAAAACCGGATGACGATCTGCAACATGACGATCGAGGGCGGCGGCCGGGCCGGGATGATCGCCCCCGACGAGACCACCTTCGAGTGGGTCGAGGGGCGCCGCGGCGCTCCGGCCGACTTCGACGCCGCGGTCGCCGAGTGGCGCCGGCTGCCGACAGAGGAGGGATCGAGCTTCGACACCGAGGTCGAGGTCGACGCTGCGTCGCTCTCGCCGATGGTCACCTGGGGGACCAACCCGGGCCAGGTCGTCGAGGTGACCGGCTCCGTTCCCGAGCCGCAATCCGAGCCCGAGGAGCGAGCCCTGCGCTACATGGACCTGGAACCCGGGCGAGCGATCCAGGAGATCGCCCTCGACCGGGTGTTCATCGGCTCCTGCACCAACTCGCGAATCGGCGATCTGCGCGAGGCGGCCGCAGTCGTCGAGGGCCGCAAGGTGGCGGCGACGCTGAGCGCGATGGTCGTGCCCGGCTCGGCCCAGGTCAAGGCGCAGGCCGAGGCCGAGGGGCTGGACGAGGTCTTCCGCGCCGCCGGCTTCGACTGGCGCTCGGCCGGCTGTTCGATGTGCCTGGGGATGAACCCCGACATCCTCAGCCCCGGCGAGCGCTGCGCCTCGACCTCGAACCGGAACTTCGAGGGCCGCCAGGGAAAGGGCGGGCGCACCCACCTGGTGAGCCCGAAGATGGCCGCAGCGGCGGCGATCGAGGGTAGGTTCGTCGACATCAGGGACTGGAGCTAGCGATGGATGCCGTGGAAGTGATCGAGGGCGAGGTCTCGTTCCTCGACCGCGCCGACGTCGACACCGATCAGATCATCCCGAAGCAGTTCCTGAAGCGGGTCGAGCGCACCGGCTTCGGCGAGTTCCTCTTCTACGACTGGATTCGCGACGGCGAGATCGAGCTCGAGCCGAACCCGATCCTGGTCGCCGGGGCGAACTTCGGTTGCGGGTCGTCTCGCGAGCACGCGCCCTGGGCGCTCCAGGACTTCGGCTTCGAGGCGATCATCGCGCCCTCGTTCGCGGACATCTTCTATGGCAACTGCACCAAGGTCGGCCTGCTGCCGGTGATCCTCTCGGAGCAGGACTGCCGGGCCGTGGCCGAGGCGGGGGCGGCGCGGATCGACCTCGACGACCAGACCGTCGACTCGGCGGCCGGGGTGGTCCGGTTCGAGATCGATGAGCAGGTCAAACACCGGCTCTTCCACGGTCTCGACGACATCGCGGTCACCCTGGGCAACGCGGCGGCGATCGATGCCTACGAGGCCTCCGGCGCCGCCGACCGGGGACCGGTGACGACGACGCTATGAGCGAGCCGGTCGACTGGGACGCCGATACCTACCATGCGGTGGCGGCGCCGCAGGAGGAGTGGGGCCGCGAGGTCCTCGCCCGGCTCGAGCTCGACGGGGACGAGGCCGTTCTCGACGCCGGTTGCGGCAGCGGCCGGGTCACGCGCCTGATCTGCGAGCGGCTGCCCAAGGGGCGGGTGGTCGGGGTCGACGGCTCGCCGTCGATGATCGAGCACGCCCGCGAGCAGCTGGCCGAGTTCGGTGACCGGGTCGAGCTGATCGTCTCCGACCTGCTCGCGCTCGAGCTCGAGCGGCCCGTCGACGCGATCTTCTCCAACGCCGTCTTCCACTGGATCCTCGACCACGAGCTGCTCTTCGAGCGCCTGTTCGCAAGCCTGCGCCCGGGGGGCGTGATCGAGGCCCAGTGCGGGGGCACGGGCAACGTCGCCGAGTGGAAGCGCACGCTCGAGTCGCTGCAGGGCGACCAGCGCTTCGCCGACTACCTCAGCGGTATGCCCTCGGCCTGGAACTACGCCTCGGTCGGCGACACCCGCGACCGGCTCGAGCGGGCTGGGTTCGAGATCGGCCCGCAAAGCGTGTGGCTCGAGCAGCGCACCGTGACGCCGGACGACCCGCGCGCCTTCGCGCGCTCGGTCGGGCTGAGCAAGCACCTCGCGCGGCTGCCCGAGGACCTGCACGAGGAGTTCATCGACGCGGTGCTCGCCTCGATGGGGCGG
>DATBPT010000074.1:0-11788 GCA_036561205.1 Solirubrobacterales bacterium | reverse complement strand
CAGCCAGCGCCGCAGGGCGCCGGTGACGACCGCGAGAACGACGTCGTTGACCGTGCCGCCGAGGGCGCCCTTGATCCGCTTGAACTGCGCCAGGTCGGAGCGCACCCACTCGAACCGCCGGTGCGAGCCGACCGGCACGTTGAGCGGCACGCTCGGCGCCGGATTGGCGAAGTTCCAGCCCACCTCGCCGAGGGCCTCGGCCGCCTCGGAGGCCTTCTGCAGCGACTTACGGGGGTGCTCGACCGCGTGCTCGAGCCGGCGCAGGAGGCCGATCGGGGCGCGGACCACCCCCTCGGCATCCTTGGCCAGCAGCTCGGCGGCCGACGGGGTCGGGCTCGGGACCCAGTCGTGGTCGGGCTCAGCCGGCTCGGGGACCGGCTTGACGTCGAAGAGGACGGTGGCGATGTCGACCCCCGAGACCCCGTCGACGAGCGCATGGTGGGTCTTGGTGACGAAGGCGAAGCGCTTGCGGGTCAGCCCCTGGACCATCCACAGCTCCCAGAGCGGCTTCGTGCGGTCGAGTGACTGGGAGAAGACGCGCGCCGCCATGTTGCGCAGCTGCTCCTCCGAGCCCGGCGAGGGCAGCGCCGAGTGGCGGACGTGGTACTCGAGGTTGAAGGCGGGGTCGTCGACCCAGAACGGGCGCCCGGTGGGCACCGGCGGGTAGGCGAGCTTCTGGCGGAAGCGCGGCACCAGGTGAAGGCGCGAGCGCACGTGGCGGAGCAGGTCCTCGTAGCTCGGCGGCGGCCCTTCGAATATGCAGATGCCGCCGACGTGCATGTGGCTCGAGGAGCTCTCGTTGGTCAGGAACGAGACGTCGAGCGCCGAAAGCCGATCCATGTGTCCCTGTGCCATCGCGCCTAACTTACCGCCAATGCGCCGCTTTGCCGCGATCACGCTCGCCGCCGCGCTGCTCGCCGGATGCGGTGGGGGTGACGGCTCGACGACCACGACCGCGGTCTCCGGCTTCGACGCCGATCGTGCCTTCGCCGACCTCCAGGCCCAGGTCGAGATCGGCCCGCGGCCATCGGGTTCGGCTGCCGCGCACCGGACCGCGGAGCTGATCGCGTCGCGGCTGCGAGAGGCGGGCCTGGCGGAGGTGACGATCCAATCTCCGTGGGAGAACGTCCTCGGGACGATCCCCGGCAACCTCCCCGGGACGGTGGTGGTCGGCGCCCACTACGACACCAAGAACGGGATCCCGAACTTCGTCGGCGCCAACGACGGCGCCTCCGGGGTCGCGGTGCTGCTCGAGGTCGCCCGCTCGCTGCCGCCGCAGCTCGCCGGGCCCTCCGTGCAGCTGGTCGCCTTCGACGCCGAGGAGGCGCGCGGCAACCGCGACTTCGACCGCGACGGTACCCGCGGCAGCCGCCAGTTCGTCGACTACGCCCGCGTCGGCGGCGAACAGGGGTCGCCGCCGCTGACCGAGATCCGGGCCATGGTCCTTTTCGACATGGTCGGCGACTGCGACCTGCAGCTGCCCTACGAGCAGAACTCCGACAAGGAGCTGTACGCGCTGTTCGCGGTCTCGGCGGCGGAGCTCTACGGCGACCCGGCGCCGTTCGAGTTCAACACCTTCCCGGTCGGCGACGACCACAACCCGTTCGCCGACGCCGGGATCCCGGCGGTCGACTTCATCGACTTCACCTTCGGACCCGGCTCACCCCCGGGTGAGTACTGGCACACGCCGCAGGACACGATCGACAAGGTCTGCCCGGCGAGCCTGGAGAAGGTGGGGGAGACGGCGCTGCGGGCGATCCCCCGGATCCGCTGAGGGGAACTCGAAGCCTGAGCGTCTGAGTACCCTCTGGGCATGGCCGAGGCCGCCCAGACCGCTGCCCCGAAGCGGATCCTGCTCGCCGCCCCGCGTGGCTACTGCGCCGGGGTCGACCGAGCCGTGGAGACGGTCGAGAAGGCGCTCGACATGTACGGGCCGCCGGTCTACGTGCGCAAGGAGATCGTCCACAACAAGCACGTCGTCGAGGAGCTCGCCCAGCGCGGCGCGATCTTCGTCGAGGAGGAGACCGAGGTGCCCGAGGGCGCGCTGGTCGTCTTCTCGGCCCACGGCGTCGCCCCGAGCGTGCACAGCAACGCCGCCGCCCGCAGCCTGCGCACGATCGACGCCACCTGTCCGCTGGTGACCAAGGTCCACGTCGAGGCGCGCAGGTTCGCCGAGCAGGGCTACACGATCGTCCTCATCGGCCACCAGGGCCACGAGGAGGTCGAGGGCACGACCGGCGAGGCGCCCGACAACATCGTCCTCGTCGAGACCGTCGCCGACGTCGACGCGCTCGAGCTGCCCGACCCCGAGCACGTCGCCTTCATCACCCAGACCACGCTCTCGGTCGACGAGACCGACGAGATCATCGCCCGCCTGCGCGAGCGCTTCCCGGCGATCGCCTCCCCGAAGTCCGACGACATCTGTTACGCGACCACGAACCGCCAGATCGCGGTCAAGCAGCTCGCCCGCGAGTGCGAGCTCGTGCTCGTGATCGGCTCGACCAACTCCTCGAACTCGAACCGGCTGGTCGAGGTCGCGCGCGAGCACGGAGCGGCGTCGCATCTGATCGACAACGCGTCGCAGGTCGACGAGGCCTGGCTCGCCGGGGTCGAGACGATCGGGATCACCTCCGGCGCCAGCGCTCCGGAGGAGCTCGTCGCCGAGCTGGTCGAGTTCTTCCGCGCCCGCGGCGCCGACGACGTCTCCGAGCTCCGAGCGGTCGACGAGGACGTCCGCTTCATGCTGCCGAAGAAGATCCGCACCGAGCTCGCCGCCCGCCTCTAGATGACCGGCGAGCACGCGGGCGGGATCGACCTCGACCGCGAGGGCAGCAAGCGGGCGCTGAAGCTCGTCCTGGCGCTGACCTCGGCCTTCCTGGTCGCGGAGGTCGTCGGCGGCGTGATCTCCGACAGCCTGGCGCTGCTTGCCGACGCCGGCCACATGCTCTCCGACACGCTCTCGCTCGGGGTCGCCCTGTTCGCGGCCTGGCTCGCCGGACGCCCGGGCGGCCCCAGCCGCACCTTCGGCTACCGCCGCGCCGAGATCCTCGCCGCACTCTTCAACGGCGTCACCCTGGTCGCGATCTCGATCTGGATCTTCATCGAGGCCGGGATGCGGTTCGGCGACCCGCCGGACGTCGAGGCCGGGCTGATGCTCGCAATCGCGGTCGTCGGCCTGGGGGTCAACGTGGTCGCCGCGAGGATCCTGCACGGCCACTCGGGCGAGAGCCTCAACGTCTCCGCCGCGCTCCGCCACGTGGTCGCCGACATCCTCGGCTCGGTCGGGGTGATCGTCGCCGCGGTCGTCATCCTCGCGACCGGCTGGGAGTACGCCGACCCGGTCGTCAGCGTCGCCATCGGCCTGCTCATCCTCGCCAGTTCCTGGACGATCCTGCGCGACTCCGTTCAGATCCTGCTCGAGGGCTCGCCGGCGGGAACCGACGTCGAGCAGGTCGGGCTGGCGATGGCCGAGGTCGCGGGCGTGAAGCAGGTCCACGACCTGCACGTGTGGACGATCACCTCCGGTTTCCCGGCGCTCGCCGCGCACGTGCTCGTCGACCGCGACACCGACTGTCACGCGACCCGGCGCGAGCTCGAGGCGATGTTGCACGAGCGTTTCGAGCTCGACCACACGACGCTTCAGGTCGACCACGAGGGCGGCGAGCTGCTGCAGATCGCGAACGCGCCGGAGCCCGGCGGCGGCGCATGAACCTGACCCGCGAGGGATATCGGCTCTCCGACGAGCGCGAGCTGCTCGACCTCGAGGCGATCTCGAACTACCTGCATACCTGCTACTGGTCCCCGGGCGTCCCCCGGGAGGTGGTCGAGCGCTCGATCGAGGGCTCGCTCTGCCTCGGCCTCTACGGCCCCGACGGCGTCCAGGCCGGCTTCGCCCGCGCGGTCACCGACGGTGCCACCTTCGCCTGGATCGCCGACGTCTTCGTGCTCGAGGAGCACCGTCGCCGCGGCCTCGGCGTCTGGCTGGTCGAGTCGCTGCTCTCGCACCCCGAGCTGGATGGGCTGCGCGTGCTGATGCTCGCTACCCGCGACGCCCACAGCCTCTACCAGCGCTTCGGCTTCGAGTCGATCGGTGAGCGGATGATGATCCGGGCCGTGGCCCCGGCGCAGCTCTACGGCAGCCCGGCCGAGAAGCTGACCGAGTAGACCTCGACGCCGGCGCCGACCTCGAGCCGGATCGCGTGGGCCTCGTGCCGAGGGTGGATCGCGAGGTCGTGGAGGGCGGGGGCGGTCACCGTCACCGTCCGCGCGGCGCCCCCGTCGACGACGACCCGTAGCTCCCCCTCGCCGGCGACCGACGCGTGCGCGCCGCCGGCGGCGTACTCGAGCTCCAGCGTCCGCTGCTGCCGCTCGCCCGGCCACGGGTCGGAGACCGAGCCCCCGGGCAGGATCTCGTCGCTCGGTGGAACGACCAGGGCCCCCGGCGCGTCGCTGGGGCGCAGCGGCTCGAGCGGCGCGGGTGGGACGAACTCCGGGTCGAGCGCGGTCAGCTCCGCGGCGATCGCCTCCTCGGTGGCCTGGTACTCGCCCTCGCCGAAGTGCGACCAGCGCAGGGCGCCTCCCTGGCCCCAGAGAAAGAGCGAGGGCCAGCCCCTGCAGCCGTAGTCGTGCCAGACGGCGTAGGCGGAATCGTCGGCGACGGGGTGGCGAATGCCGAGGCGCGCCAGTGCGGGCCCGAGCGCGTCGCGCTCGCCGGTGAAGCCGAAGCGGGGCGAGTGGACGCCGAGCACCGTCAGCCCGGCGGCGCCGTAGCGTGCCTCCCAGGCGATCGGATAAGGCAGGGCGCGGACGCTGTTGAGCTGGGCGAAGTCGAAGAAGTGGACCAGCACCGGGCCCGCCGCGGTCAGCTCGGCGAGCACCGGGTCGGGCTCTGCGCCCGCCTCGGCACCCGGCGGGCGCACCCAGCGCAGCCGCGGCGGCAGCACAGGGGCGGCGATGTTGTCTCGCTCCGGGCGCATGGGGCCGCGGATCGTAGAGCCGCGGGACCCGCCCGTTATGCTGATCGCCTGGTCGATTGAGCTTTGCGAAAGGGGAGCACGCGGTGAACGAACGGACATGGGAGCGGATCGAACGCAGTCGTGAGCGGTGGGACGTCCTCCGTCATCCCTTCTACAAGCGCTGGTCCGACGGCCAGCTGAGCGGCGACGAGCTGGCCCGCTACTCGGGCCAGTACCGGCATGCGGTCGAGGCGATCGCGACGATCAGCTCGGATGCCGCCGAGGCGCTCCCCGAGCGCCCGGAGCTGCGTCGCCACGCGGCCGAGGAGCTCGGCCACGTGCGCCTCTGGGACGGTTTCGTCGAGGCGGCCGGCGGCGATACCGCCGACGCGCCGACGAGCGAGACGGCGGAATGCGTGCGCGCCTGGACGGCTGATGGCGACGTGGCCGAGAAGCTCGTCCGCCTGTACGCGATCGAGAGCGGACAGCCGCAGATCTCGCGCACCAAGCGCGAGGGCCTGCTGGATCGCTACGGGTTTGCCGACGGCGCCGGGACGGCCTACTTCCGCGTCCACGAGAGCCGTGACGTCGAGCACGCGGCCGAGGTTCGCGAGCTGGTCACCGAGCTCGGCGCCGACGCGGATCCGGACGATCTGGTCGCCGCCGCCGAGTCGGCGTTCCGCGCCAACTGGCGTCTGCTCGACGGGGTCTAGCCGGGCGCATGCGCCGGGGCGACCGCGTCTTCGGGATCGTCTTCGGCATCCTGCTCGGCCTCGCGATCGTCGCCGTGTTCGTATTCGTCTTCAGCGGCGACACCGTCGACGCGCCCTCGATCGACCAGGGCGCGCCGACGGAACGTCCCGCTGAGCCGAGCCCCTAGCTAGCTGCCGAGGATCGCCCCGACCAGGTCGGCGTTGAACGGCTGGGTGCCGTTGACCAGGTTGACGCCCGTGAACGAGCTGTTGGCGTGCAGGTAGTCGAGCTCGTGGCGCAGGTCGCCGACCCCGTTCGAGGCCGGGATCGGGGCCAGCTGCAGCGTGCTGAGCACGCCGATCGCCTTGCCCGTGCCGTCCATGAAGCCGCTCCCCGAGTCACCGGGGATTCCCGGCGTCATCGTGTAGACGGTGCGGCTCCAGCCGTTGCCCTCGCTCTGGGCGACGATGCCCTGCTTCGGGCTGAGCTTGGTCACCCCGCCGCGCAGCGACGAGTTGCCGTAGGTGTAGACGGTGTCGCCGAGCATCGCGGCCGAGGAGCCGAGCCCGGTCGGGCCGCCGAAGCCCGGTACCGACGGGTTCACCTTGGCAACGTCGGCGGGATCGAGCCTGACCAGCGCCAGGTCGTTGTAGGCGCAGGTGTCGGCGTTCGCCTCGCCCAGCGCCTGCATCGTCAGCCAGGAGTTGTAGACCATGGTCCCGGGCCGGCTGGCGCCGCTCACATCGACCGGGGTGCCGATCGGCAGCGAGCCGCTCGTGCAGCCGTCGGTATCGGTCTGTGCACCGGTGCTGGAGCAATGCGCGGCCTGGCCGATGTAGACGTTCGAGCCGTCCTGGAAGATGAAGTTCGAGGTGCATTGGCCGCCCGCGGTCACGGTCTGGTTGCCCGGCTTGATCGTCGCTGAACCGGCCGGTGCCCAGGCGCCGGCGACGCTCGGTGCGAGCGCTGCGACGGCGAGCACGAGCCCGGCGACGAGGCCGAGCAGCTTGCTGCGCTTCATAAAACGTTTGCCCTCCGTTTGAGTTCCCCCCGGGCCCCATCGCCCGGTCCGATCCCGCGCCGCTTACCCGGCGCGTTCGGAAGGTAAACACAGCAAGGGCCCCGATGCGCCGGTTGAGCTGGCCTTTAGACGGGGTGGGGTAGGGTCCGCCGGCGATGACCGCCGGGCGAGACCGTAAGGCAGCGTTTGCCGGTGCCGTGCTGATCGCGGCGGTACTGGTTGCATGCGTCGGCCTGCTCGGCGCCCTGCCCGCGATCTTCGCCTTCGGCGTCCTCGGCTGCGGCCGCTACCCCGGTGCGGCGAGATTGGACAGGTTGATCGCCGGACGGCGGGCCCGGTCCAGGATCAGCCGCGAGCCGGCGGCGCCTCCGGGGCGCCCTGTCCGCGCTCTCCTTTCCCGCGGTGGCGGCCTGATCGCCAGCTCGCTGGCCAAGCGTCCGCCGCCGCTGCGGCTCGCGTCCAGCTGAGTCGCGCCCCGGACCGGTCCGGCGGCGCGCTGACCGCAAGACCTTCCGGAAGGAGCAACAGATGCAATCCAATGCTGCAAGGGCAACGGTCGCGGGCGTGCTGCTCGTCGCCGTGATCGTCCTCTTCATCGTCCTCAAGGGCGGCGACGACGATTCCTCGACGACGACCGCCCCCGTCGCCTCGACCACGTCCGGCGAGACCACCGGCGGCGGCCAGACCAACCAGCCCGACTCGGAGATCCCGACGATCGTGGTCAAGGACGGCAAGCCGGTCGGCGGCGTGCAGGACCTCGAGTTCACCGAGGGCGAGGAGATCAGGTTCACTGTCGACTCCGACGTCTCCGACGAGGTCCACTTCCACGGTTATGACATCGGCAAGGACGTCGAGGCCGGCGGCTCGGTCAGCTTCGATGTCCCGGCGACGATCACCGGCGTGTTCGAGGTCGAGCTGGAGAGCCGGGTCGAGCAGATCGCCGAGATCACCGTGAACCCGTCCTGAGCGCGGCGTGTCGCTGGCTCCATTTCAGGTCGTAGGCCACGCGCTCGTCGGGCGGCAGGACCTGCCGATCCCGGACTGGCTGTTCGCCTGGGGGGCGTCGGTCGTCCTGATCATCTCGTTCTTCGTCCTCTCGTTCGCGTGGCACACGACGCGGTTCGAGGAGCAGAGCTGGCGGCCGGGGCCGCGCTGGCTCACCGTGGCCGTGCTCAACCCGGTCACGCAGTTCCTCTGCGGCGCGATCGGGGTGTTCCTGCTCGGGGTCACGGTCTGGTCGGGGCTGAACGGCACCGAGGCGCCCGACCGCAACTTCGCGGTCACCTTCGTCTTCGTCACCGTCTACCTCGGCTTCATCCCGTTCAGCGTCGTCTTCGGCGACGTCTTTCGCGCCTTCAACCCCTGGCGGGCGATCGGCCGGGTCGCCGGCGGCGTATTCAAGGCGATCGCCGGCCAGTCGGCGCCGCCGGCGCTCGCCTATCCCGAGAAGCTGGGGCGCTGGCCGGCGGCGGCCGGTCTGGTCGCGATCGGCTGGCTGGAGCTGGTCTACGGGCAGGGGGGCTTCCAGATCGTCGGGCTGACCGGCCACACGGTCGCGGTCGCGAGCCTGGTCTACACCGCCTACACGCTGGTGATGATGACCCTGTTCGGGGCGGAGAAGTGGCTCGAGCGCGGCGAGACCTTCTCCGTCTACTTCCACATGTTCTCGACCCTGGCGCCGTTCGAGGCCCGCGACGGACAGGTCGGCATCCGCCGCGCGCTCTCGGCCTCGACCAAGTGGGTGGCCGAGGCCCCCGGCTCGGTCGCCCTGGTGCTGACCGCGATCGGGGTGACGACGTTCGACGGCGCGGGGGAGGGCATGCTGCTGAACCCGATAAACACGGTCGAGGGCTGGCTGGGCGACATCGGGATCGGGCCGCTGGCGGCGCTGCGGCTCTCCAACACCCTGTTCATGGCCCTATGCCTCGGCTTCGTCGCCGGGTTGTTCTGGGCCGGGATCTACGGCATGCATACGGTCCGCACCCAGTTCTCGACCCGGCGACTCGGCGACCTGTTCGCGCACGCGTTCATCCCGATCGCCTTCGCCTACCTGTTCGCGCACTACTTCAGCTTCGTCGTCTTCTCCGAGCAGGCGCAGTTCTCGTTCCTGCTCTCCGACCCGCTCGGCGATGGCTCGGACTTCTTCGGCACCGCCTCGAGCGGGATCGACTACGCGGTGATCAGCGCCAACCTGATCTCCTACGTCCAGGTCGCGGCGCTGGTGATTGGCCACGCGATCGCGCTCGCCCTCGGCCACGACCGCGCCCTGAAGGTCTACGGCGACCCTCGCCTGGCGACCCGGTCGCAGTACTGGATGCTGGCGCTGATGGTCGGCTTCACCAGCTTCGGCCTCTTCCTGCTCTTCGAGGCCAACGGCTAGCGCTCAGACGCCGGCAATCCTGGTGGTGGCGTAGATCGCGGCGAAGCCCGCGACCGTGAGTGCTACCCGAGCCCAGGACGCGTGCTCGCCGTGCGCCTCGGGCAGCAGGTCGGTCGCGCCCATGTAGATGAAAAAGCCGGTGTAGACGGCGAGCAGCTCGCCGAGCGAGAACTCGGAGATCGTCACCGCCGAGCCGACGATCACGCCGAGCAGCGGCGCGAAGGCGTCGATCGTCAACCAGCGTTTCGCCTGCCGGCGATCGTCGGACTGGCTGAGCACGAAGCTGACCGTGTTCAGGCCGTCGGCAAAGTCGTGGCTGACCACGGCGATGAAGACGAGCACCCCGGTGGCCGTGTCGAGGCCGAACGCGAGCCCGATCCCGAGCCCGTCGATGAAGCTGTGCACGGACAGTCCGAGGGCGCCGAAGACGCCGACGCGGGCGTGCGCGCGGGCGTGTTCGGGATCGTCGCGGTGATGGAGGACGAGCACCCGCTCGATCAGGAAGAAGCCGATGAAACCGGCGCCGACCAGCAGCGAGACCCTCTGCGGGTCGTCGACGGCCTCGATGCTCTCCGGGAGCACGTCGAAGAGCGCCACCGCGACCACGATCCCGCCGGTCAGCGCCATCAGGGTCGGGAGGGCGTGGGAGAGGCGCAGCGCCAGCAGGCCGCCGGCGAAGGTCGCGACCACGGTGACGGCGCCAAACGGGATCGCGATCCATTCCATTGGCGAGAATGATAATCATTCTCATCAGCGGTATGCTTTCGGGCAATGCCCGAGGCCACCGAGCAGACCTGGAGCGAGCTCGCCACCGAGGCGCTCGCCACCGAGGGACGTCGCGCCGGCGGCGCCCGCAACGCGGTGATCGGCCTGCTCGCCGAGCAGGACTGCTGCCTCGGCGCCCAGGAGATCGCCGAGCGCATCCGGGCCCGCGGGCAGCGGGTCGGCGTCGCAAGCGTCTACCGCGCCCTCGACCTGCTCTCGAGTGCCGGGCTGGTGCAGCGGGTCGAGGTCGGTGCCGGCGGCGCCCGCTACGAGGCGACGGTTCCCGGCGGCCACCATCACCACCACGCGGTCTGCGAGCGCTGCGGGCGCTTGACCCCGTTCGAGGATCCGGGGCTGGAACGAGCGATCGATCGGCTCGCCGGCCGACTCGGCCACCAGGTTCAGGGGCACGACGTGCTCATCCGCGGCCGCTGCAAGAGCTGCGCGCGCGCCTGAAGGACTGCCGGCGCCGATCGCGATAATGCCCCGGTGCTGCCGATCGCCCACGCGGGCCACTGGGCGTTGTGGATCCTCTATCTGGTGCCGGTGATCGTCGTCATCTGCTCGATCGTCGTTTCGATCCGGCGCGAGCGGCGCGAGGCACGCGAGGCGGAGTCAGACGACGCGCAGCCCCAGTAGCTCGGCCCGGCGGGAGGCGAGGTCCTCGTAGGTGAGCTCGTCGACCGAGAGCTCGGCGGTGGCGCCCGGGTTCGCGCCCCGGCGGACGACGCCGATCCCCGAATCCGTGTCCAGGGTCTCGACGCTGAGATCGTCGCGATTCGCCCGCAGGCTGGCGATCGACTTCCAGACGTCGCCGCACCAGCCGGCGCCGGCGGTCGCCTCCGGGTCGCGCCCGGCGCTGAGGGCGCTGGCCGGGTTGCAGTCGTGGACGAACACGGTTCCCCGCGGCGAGAGGTGGCGAAGCGCGTTCTCGATGTCGCGCGAGCATTGCTCGTGCAGGTGCAGCCCGTCGACGAAGACGACCTCGAAGCGCTCCCCGGGGTCGAGCGCGGCGAAATACTCGTCGCTGGTCTCGGCGACCAGGCGGCCGCGTAGCGCGGTGTTCGGATGCGCGAGCCGCTTCCAGCGCGGCACCCGCGGATCGGGATCGACGCCGACCTTGCGGCGCGCGCGCAGGTGCAGGAAGAGGACCCCGGTGTGGACCCCGATCTCGAGGTAACTCGGCTTCGAGAATTCGTCCAGCGCCGCCTGGACGATCTCCACCCGCGGCGGCAGCGGGCGATTGAGCAACCGGCGAAGCACGTTCATCGCGACCGCAGTCTGGCGAATAGAGGCCCCGGGCCCGGAGCGCCCGGTCGAGAGCTGATCGCCGGCCCGGCCAGGGCATCATAGGATTGCCACCGTGCCGTTCACGCTCAGGAACTTGAAGGAGGACCTGGAGGACGTCGGGTCCAGGTTCGACGGCGCGCCGGACCTCGAGTTCCGCTTGGCGACCGACGCGCTCGAGCTCGAGCAATCCGGCCTCAGCTACCAGCGCGTCCCGCCCGGCTATCGCTTTCCCTACGGCCACACGCACAAGACGCAGGAGGAGGTGTACGTGGTCGTGCGCGGGAGCGGGCGGATGAAGCTCGACGACGAGATCGTCGAGCTCAAGGAGTGGGACGCGGTGCGCGTCCCGCCCGGTACGTGGCGAGGCTACGAGGCCGGGCCCGAGGGCCTCGAGATCATCGTCATTGGCGCTCCCAATCTCGGCGACGCTCCACGTGAAGACGTCGAGGGACAGCGCGACTGGTGGGCTGACTAGCACCAGGTAGCTGAACATCGCGAGACGTAAGTCACTCAGCTGCGCGGAACGGATTGCCGCAGCGCCTCGTGCACGCCGTGGACGTTTGCGACGGTCTAGTCAGGTGGTTCGCCGCCTACCGCGACCGTGAAGCGGCCGTGGCCGACATCCGTTCGCGCGACGTGATGCCTTCTCCAGGCGGCTAGCGCCCGAAGCTCGGTCACCAGGCT
>DATBPT010000073.1:0-5565 GCA_036561205.1 Solirubrobacterales bacterium | reverse complement strand
GGCGTTTCGGAGGCCGTGCGCGCCGAGCTCCACGAGACGGAGATCGAGATCTCGTGCGTGATGCCGGCCGTTGTCAACACCGAGCTGGGCTCCGGCCTGACCGAGACGCGGGCGATCAAGGTGCTGCAGCCCGAGGATGTGGCGGAGGCGATCGTCGGGGCGCTGGAGCGGCCGAAGTTCGACGTCTGGGTGCCGCGCGAGAGCGTCGCGATCCACAAGGTCCTGAACGTGTTGCCGCGCGGCGGGCGCGAGGCGATCGGCCGGTTGCTGAAGGCCGACAAGGTGCTGATGGAGACCGATCAGCAGGCCCGCGCTGCGTACGAGGACCGGGCCGCGCACTCCGAGCCCGCGCTCGACCCGGACAAGGCCGAGGCCGAGGCGAAGGAGGAGCCGGCGGCGAGTTAGCGGCTCACGCGGTCGACAGCAGGGCCGCGAGCGCGAAGCCGACCACGGTGACGAGGCCGACCTTGGCGCCGCCCTCGCGGAACGCCTTCGGCATGAAGGTGTCGGCGAGCATGCAGAGGATCGCGCCGCCGGCGAACGCCTTGACGAAGGCGACAAGGCTGTCGGAGGCGCCGCCGAGCAGCCCGTAGCCGAGCGCCGCGGCGACGGCCGAGGCGATCGCGATCAGGCCCCAGAGGCGGTAGATCGATCGTTTCGAATGGCCCGTGGTCTCGAGGCCGCTGGAGGCCGAGATCGACTCCGGCAGGTTGGAGAGGAAGACGGCGGCGACGAACGAGACGCTGACCCCACCGCCGCCGAGCAGCGTCAGCCCGATCGCCGCCGACTCGGGGATCCCGTCGAGGAGCGCCCCGAGGACGATGCCCTCCGGGTCGTCGTCGCCTCCGCCGCGGTCGAGCATGCGATCGCCGAAGAAGTAGACGAGGGCGCCGCCGAACAGCCCGAGCGCCGCGGCAGCGCCGCCGCCGATCGTGATCGCCTCCTCGGTCAGATCGAAGGCCACGGCGCTGATCAGGACGCCCGCCCCGAACGCCATCACGAAGGCGATCGCGTGCTCCGAGATCGGACGCCGGGGCACGAGCGCGATCGCCGCGCCGACGACGAGCGCGATCCCGCCGACCAGCCCCCAGAAGGCCGCCTCGAGCACCCAGTCTCCTCAGCCCACGGCCGAGCGCCCATGCGAGGCGCGCGCGGCCGCCTCGCGCAGCCCGTCGCGGAAGTCCGGATGGGCGACGTCCGCCAGCGCCTCGCCGCGCTGGTGGACGGTCAGCCCCTGGAGCTCGGCCGCCCCATGCTCGGTGACGATCACGTCGACCTGGTGGCGGGGTGTGGTGATCACCTCGCCGGCTTCGAAGAAGGGCACGATCCGCGAGCGCAGCTCGCCCTTGATCGTCACCGTCGAGGGCAGGCAGAGCAGCGACCGATCCTCGAGCGAGAGCGCCGGCCCGGAGATGAAGTCCTCGTGGCCGCCGATCCCCGAGTACTGGCGGCCCTTGATCGTGTCGGCGACTACCTGGCCGTGGATGTCGACGGCCAGCGCCGCGTTGATCGTCACCATCGTCCGGTTACGCCCGATCAGGTCGGGCGAGTTGACGACCTCGACCGGCAGGAAGGCGACCTCGTGGTTGCCCTCGAGCCAGCGGTAGAGCTCGGGGGAGCCGCCGGCGAAGGTGGCGACCGAGACGCCGTCGAACTGGCCCTTGCGGTTGGTCACCTTGCCGGCCTGGTGCAGTCGCATGAGCCCGTTCGTGAACATCTCCGAATGGACGCCGTAGTCGCCGCCGTCGCCCTCGGCCAAGCGGCCGACGATCGCCGACGGGATCGTGCCGATCCCGGTCTGCAGCGTCGTCCCGTCGGGGATGAAGCGGCCCGCGTGCTTGGCGATCGCCTCGTCGATCTCCGAGGGCTCCGGCTCGGGGAGCGCGAACGGCTCGGCCTCGGAGGCGACCAGGACGTCGATCTGGTCGACGTGGATCGCGTGCAGGTGCTCGGGAGGGAGGCCGACGGTGCGCGGGAAGTTCGGCGAGACCTCGACCACGAGCAGGCGTTGCGGGTCGGCGGCCGCGCGGGCGAGCTCCTTGACCGTGCCGCCGGCGTGCAGCGAGAGGCTGCACCAGCCGGCCTCGTCGGGCGGCGCGGCGACGGTCGCCATCACCCGGGGAGCCTGCTGCTCGAGCAGGGGCTCGAAGCGGCGGAAGTCCGCCGGGGCGAAGCTGATGTTGGCGCCCGCGTCGCGGAGCGAGCGCTCGACCGGGCCGAAGAAGCCGGAGAGATAATGGACGTTGGGGTGCTTGAACGCCTCCGACCAGGCGAGCAACAGCGCCCCGTATATGCGCAGGTCGGTCCAGTCGTCGCGCTCCCCGAGAGCCGCCATCAACGCCGGCGGCTGGCCGGTGCCGAGCGGGATCCCGAGCGTGTCGGCCGGCTCGAACCGGGCAGCTGCCTGTTTCGGGGTGATCGGGTCCGGCATCTCGCGCGCGCTCCGCGCGCAACCTATCCGACCGGCGCCTGCCGAGCCCCGGATTGAGCTCGGCCTACGCCTCCTCGCTCGCCGGTCGCCGCAGTACCGAGGGCTCGACCCTGAGCACCCGCGCCGGCCAGCTTGGCAGCCACCAGTTCCAGCGGCCCATGAGCATGATCACCGCCGGCACGATCAGCGCCCGGATCACGGTCGCGTCGAGCAGGATCCCGAAGGCGAGGCCGGTGGCGAGGATCTTGACGTCGGTCTCGGGCCCGGAGGCCATCGAGGTGAAGGCGAGGAAGAGGATCAGCGCCGCGCTGGTCACCAGCCTCCCGGTGCGCCCGATCCCCTGAACGACCGCGATCTCGGTCGATCCGGTGCGGTCGTACTCCTCCCTCATGCGGCTGAGGATGAAGACCTCGTAGTCCATCGAGAGCCCGAACAGGAAGGCGAACACCATCAGCGGCATCCACGAGGCGATCGAGCCGGTCGCCTCGATCCCGAAGATCGCCTCCGAGCCGTAGCCCTTCTGCCAGAAGAGGACGAGGAAGCCCCAGGCGGCGGCGACGCTGAGGATGTTGAGGACGATCGCCTTCAGCGGCAACAGCAACGAACGGAACGCCCGCGCCAGGAGGATGAAGGTGGTGATCGTGATCAGCGCGATCATCAGCGGGAAGCTGCCGTAGACGGCGTCGATGAAGTCGGCGTTGGCCGCCGGCTGGCCGCCGACACGCACGTCCGGGCCCGCGGCCTGGGCGGTGGCCCGGACCTGATCGAGGGTGTCGGAGCCGGCCGCGGACGACGGGTCCGGGGTCGGGATCGCCTCGACCAGCGCGGTTCCGTTGCGCTGCCAATCGGGATCCTGCGGCGCGACCGCGCCGTGGATGCCCTCGACCTCTCGCAGCGAGGCGGCGACGGAGCCGGGGTCCGTGTCACCCTCGATCAGGATCTCGTTCGGGAGCAGCGCGCCCTCACCGATGCCCGAGTCCTCGAGCGCAACAAGCCCGTCCTTGGCGTCACCCGACTTGGCGATCGTGTCGGCATCGCCGATCCCGAGTTGGAGGTCGGTGGCGGCGAAGACGAGTGCGAAGATGACCGCCATGCCGGCGCCGGCAGCGAGCCAGCGCCGTCTCGCGACCGCCTCGGCCCAGCGGGTCCAGGCGCGGCTGGCCTTGTCGTCGGTGCGCCGGTGCGGCCAATCGAGCCGCGCCCCGATCTTCGCCAGGACCACGGGCAGCAGGGTGATCGCGACCAGGGTCGAGACCAGCGGGATCAGCATCCCGCCGTAGCCCATCGAGCGCAGGAAGGGCAGGGGCAGCGCGATCAGCGCCAGAAGCCCGATCGCGACCGTGATCCCGCTGAAGACGACAGCCCGCCCGGCGGTCTCCATCGCCCGCTGTACCGCTTCCTCGCCGCTGCGCCCGTGCGAGCGCTCCTCGCGCCAACGCGAGACGACCAGCAGCGAGTAGTCGATCGCCAGCCCGAGCCCGATCAGCGCAATCAGGAACTGGACGATCGGCGAGACGTCGGTGAGCTGGGTGAGGCCGAGCAGCAGCAGGAAGGTGGTCATGATCGAGGCGATCGCCATCATCAGCGGGACCAGCGCCAGGAACGAGGCGAAGACGAAGGTGAGCACGAGCAGCGCGCCGAAGCCGCCGACCAGGGCCTCGATCAGGACCCCGGGGCCATCGCTGCCGCCGCTCGACTCCTGCAGCGCGTCGTAGCCGGTGAGGTGGACAGGAGAGCCACCGACCGTGACGCCGCTGAGCGCCGCCCGAGCGGCCTTCTCGGCCTCCGGGTTCTCGCCGAACTGCGCGTTCGGATCGGGGGTCGGGTAGACGACGGCAAAGACCGTGCGGCCGTCGTCGGAGACGAAGGCGTCGTCGCCGGTCGAGGCGTAGGAGGCGATTCGAGCGTTCGGCAGGGCCTTTGCGAGGTCGGCGTCAATCGCGCCGAGCTGGTCGCGGACCCGGGGCGAGTTCACCGTCTCGCCCTCGGGGAGGGTGACCACCGGGATCAGCGGCGAGCTGTCGCCACCGGTGCCCGCGTAGTTCTCGGCGATCGCGACGTTCGTCTCCCAGCCCTCCTTGCCCGGCACCGAGAACTCCTGGTCGAGCGCCTCGGAGGCGGGTCCGGCGGCGGCGATGCCGGCGATCGTGAGCAGGATCCAGGAGATCACGACCAAACGCTTGTGGGCGAGGACGAAGCGGGTGAGAGTTGACATCGATGCCTCCGGATCGGTTGTTGCAGGCGAGATCGTTTGTAGCACAAACGATTGGTCCCACGTAAGATTGTTGTGAAATGCGCTTCGACAAGCCGCCTCCGGAGCCGCTCGCGAGTGCGCTCGGCTTCCTCGTCTCCTGGAACGGCCAGCGGATGGCCCATCTGTTCGCGACCGCGCTCGAGCCGCTCGGACTGCGGCCGCCGCACTTCGGCGTCATGACCCTGATCGACGCCGATCCGGGATTGACCCAGCAGGAGCTGGTCGGCCGCTCGATGATCGATGCGAGCTCGATGGTCGCGGTCCTCGACGAGCTCGAGCAACGCGGAATCGCCGAGCGCCGGCCGTACCCGGACGATCGCCGAAAGCACGCGCTCCACCTGACCCGGCGCGGCAAGGCGGCCCTGGCGAAGGCGCGCGAGGCAGCGATCTCGGTCGCGATCGAGGCGTTCGAGCCCCTCGACGCCGCCGAGCAGGAAAAGCTTCGGCTTCTGCTGCGGAAGCTCGCCGGGGTCGGCTAGGCGGACGGCTCGTCGCCGTGCACCCGGACGCCGGCGAGGATGATCTCGAGGTAGCGCTCCCAGCTCATCACCGGCATCCCCTCGCGCGCCCGCACCGCGCGGCCGATTCCGCAGACGATGCTGGGGACGTCCCAGGCGACGAGGTCGCCGCGGAGCTGGCCGGCGGCCTGCGCGCGCTCCACCACCTCGCCGACGAGCGCCAACAGGCCGACGCGCTCCGAGGCCGCCTGGCAGACATTCGAGTGCTGGTCCATGGCCTCGGAGAGCGCTCGATCCTCGGCCATCACCCGGGCGGAGTAGGTCATGAAGCCGGCGAACGCCTCCCACGGGTCGGCGACCTCGAGTGCCAGCCGGGCGGCATCGGCGAGGCCCTCGAAGCGCTCCTCGGCGAGCGCCTCGAG
>DATBPT010000072.1:0-19292 GCA_036561205.1 Solirubrobacterales bacterium | reverse complement strand
CTCGCATCGCTTCGAAGCCGTACGACGGTCCCTCATCGCTCGGATTCCATTACGACATGGGGATCAAAGATCTTCTCCGCTTCGGCGCGGTCGCCGACCCCGTGGATTTCGTAGGCGAAGGCTCGCCGCACGATCTCGATGTTCTCCTCCGACATCGCCCCCGCAGTATCCCGCGGGCAGGCGGTATGCGCTTTCCATG
The DNA here is from genome assembly GCA_036561205.1 of Solirubrobacterales bacterium. Classification (GTDB taxonomy): domain Bacteria; phylum Actinomycetota; class Thermoleophilia; order Solirubrobacterales; family 70-9; genus WHSW01. The sequence continues at coordinate 19,093 of DATBPT010000072.1, read as the reverse complement.
CAAGCGATACCTTCGCGAGCTGCGTGAGGTAGCGACGATGCGGCTGGCGGAGTAGGCCTCGGCCACCTCAGCAGACCTGGAGGTTGACCTTCTTCGCCAACGTCGGGTGGCCCTTGCTGACCGCCTGGAAGGTGACGAGGTAGAAGCCCGGGGTCAGCGTCGATGCCGGGATCTTGGCCTTCAGACGCGACTTGCCCGCAGCGCGGGCGATCGTCTTCCCGAAGCTGTCGGGATAGCGCGCGCCCCACTCGTCGCGCGGGCCGGCGAGGGTCGCCGTGAAGCGACCGATGTCGCCCTTGGCGCGCGCCTTGAGCTTCAGGTCTTCGGAGGCGCAACCGGGGGGAAGACCCTTGAGCACGAGCTTCGCCGAGCCGCTGACCTCGGGTGGGTAGATCACCTTGGTGATCGGGTTCGCCGTTTCCTGGATCGATTGGCCGTCCAAGGCGATGCCCGCGAAGTTGTCGAAAGACTCGTTCGCCTGGATCGACGCGACCACCTGGATCGTCGCCGGCATCGCGCTCAGCGGCCCGAAGTCGCAGACGGCGTAGTGATAGCCGTAGGAGTCGACCGGTTCGACCCTGCACGTTCCGAACGTGGTCGTCACCGAGAGGAACGGGTTGTCCACCGGGGCGTCGCTCTTGGTGCGCACGAGGAGCATGTGGAGCGAGTACACGCCGTCGCAGAAGTCGGTGCAGCCCGGGGTGCTGTTGGCGACCGTGAACGTGTCGGTGACGGTGGCGCCGCGGCTGACGACGTCGGCCGAGGCCGAACCGGTCAACGTCACCGAGGCGGCCGCGGTCGAGGCGAACATGGTCGAGGCGACGGCGGCGATCACGGCGATGAAGCCAAGGCGCTGGATCATCTCTCGACGACAGTACTCCGGCCACGCGGCGGCCGGGTGCGCAGGGTGGAGATCGCGCGCCGGGCGATGCGGACCGATTCGCGGGCGGCGGGCTTCGCGTTCGCTGCGAGGACGACGGCGAGCGTGGCGATCTCGTCGCGCCGCAGGACGATCACGGAGGCCCGCTGCTCGACACCGTCGCGCGACTTGCCGCTGCCGTAGACCTCGACCGCGTCGTAGCGGTGCTCGAGCGGCCGCATTCCCTTGGTTTCGAAACCGTCCTCGAACCCGTGCAGCGCGTCGGCGGTGTTGGTCGCGTAGTCGTTGATCGGGGTGGCGAGGCCGTCGGCCGAGCGGTCCGGGGCGATCGAGACCGCCACCAGGTGGTCGTAGGAGCGGATCAGGGTCTGCGGGCCATCCGCCTCCGTCTTCCAGCCGCGCGGCAGCAGGAGCGCGTAGCCGCCACGCTCGTTGACGAAGCGCTGCCACTCCTTCGGCCTCGCGGGGAGCGGGTCGCGGGTCTCCTTCGGCGGCGGCTTCGGGGTCGTCGTCGTGGTCGTCGTCGACTCCTCATCGGAGCCTCCGCAACCGGCGGCGGCGAGCGTGATCAGGAGGGCAAGGGCGAGAGCGGCGCCCCGGCGCGTCACTTCTGGCGGCGGCGGTTCTCGGTCAGCCGCCGCAGCGGGTGGGCGACCCGGGTGACGTCCTCGAGGTGGGGCTCGAGGCGCTCGATCCCGCCGCGCAGCTCACCCACGTCGCCGCCCATCCCGTCGACCGCGGCGCGCATCCGGCTCACCTCTTCGTTCAGCAGCTTGACCTCGTCCTGGATCCCGTTCAGGGTCAGCAGCAGCTTCGGCAACACCGCCATCCCCTCGGCGATCGTGCGGATGTCCGAGAGCGCGCCGCCGAGCAGGCGCGGGACCTGCATCAGGTCGACGGTCGGGCGGCGGACGAGCGCCGCCTCGTCGTCGGCGATCGCCGCCTCGTCGAGGATCTCAGGCTTCTCGGTCATTTCTTCGGCTTCAGCGAGTAGGCGCTGACGTCGCTGGGCACGCCCTTGGCGCGGAACTTCAGCTTCCGGCGCGCCGCGACCTCGTCGCGATCGAGCTCCTCGAGCGCATCGCCGGAGACCAGGAACTCGCCCCCGGAGGCACCGTCGGCCACTCGGGCGGCGACGTTGACGTCGACGCCGAGGTAATCGTCGGCGAGCCGGCGGGGAGATCCGACGTGCATCCCGGCGCGCATACGGGGACGGTACCCGGCGACCTCGACGTGATCGAGGCGCTCGCGCGCTTCGAATACGGCCGCGACCGCCTCGTCGGCATCGCCGAACACGGCCATCATCCCGTCGCCGAGCCGTTTGACGACCTCGCCGCGATGCCGCGCGACCGGGGGTTCGATCGCCTCGGCGACGGCGCGCAGCAGCTCGAGCGAGATGTCGTCGCCCGCCTCCAGCGCCCAGTCGGAAAAGCCGACCAAATCGGTGAACACGATCGCCACCCGGTCGTCGCCGAGCTTGCTGGTCTCGTTCTCCGAGACCGCCTCCCAGACCTGGAGCGCCGACAGCCCCGCCTCCTTGAGGATCCCGGGCCGCTCCTGGGCGGCCTCGCCGAGCCGCCGAGCCATGAGCTTGCGGGGCTCCGAGCCCGTGGTCGAGAGCGGGTCGCCGTAGCGGCTGTCTCCGGGGAGCACCTCGCGGGCGATCTTCATCGCCTTGATCAGCTTCGGGCCGATCGTCGCGGCTTGCTCGCCGCCGGCGTCTTCGCTGGGCTCAGCCATGGCTTCGGGGCGATTACACCACGTTCGGGCCAACCGTTACACCACCCGGTGTAACAATCTGGCCCTGGTTGCGCCGAATCGTGCCCGCACAAGCGAGGCGTAGCCGAGCCGCGCCGCTGTTGAGGCGCCTTGTAGAGTCCCGGCGCCGTGACCAGCATCCGCGAAGCCTCGTTCGACGTCTTTCGCGCTCACGGGATGACGACGATGTTCGGCAATCCGGGGTCGACCGAGCTGCCGATGCTGCGCGACTACCCCGACGACTTCACCTACGTGCTCGGGCTCCAGGAGGCGGTCGTCGTCGGCATGGCCGACGGCTACGCGCAGGCGAGCGGCGGGCCGGCCCTGGTCAACCTGCACACGGCCCCCGGGGTCGGCAACGCGATGGGGGCGATCTTCAACGCCCAGGCAAACCACTCGCCGCTCGTGGTCACGGCCGGCCAGCAGACCCGGTCGCTGGTCACCCTGCAGGCGAACCTGACCAACCGCGAGGCCACCCGGATGCCGCATCCGCTGGTCAAGTGGAGCTTCGAGCCCGCCCGCGCCCAGGACGTCCCCCTGGCGCTCGCCCGGGCGACTCATGTCGCCACCCTGCCGCCCAAGGGCCCGGCCTTCGTCTCGATCCCGATGGACGACTGGGACGGCGAGGTCGACGATGCCGACGCGCAGGCGGCGATCGAGCGCAAGACCAGCGGCCGCGCGGTCGGCGACCCCGAGGCCGTCGCCGAGCTTGCGCGCCGGCTGCAGGCGGCGTCGAACCCGGTCTTGATCGCAGGCCCGGAGATCGATGCGAGCGGCGGCTGGGAGGCGGCGATCGCGCTGGTCGAGCGCCAGCACCTGCCCGTGTTCGCGACTCCGGCTCCCGGCGGTGGCCGGATCGGCTTTCCCGAGGGCCATCCGAACTTTCGCGGCGTGCTCCCACCGGCGATCGGTCCCGTCTCCGAGACGCTCGCCGGCCGCGACCTGATCCTCGTCGTCGGCTCCTCGGTCTTTCCCTACTACCCGAACATCCCCGGACCGCTGCTGCCCGAGGGCGCGGCGTTGGTCCAGATCACCTCGGATCCCGACGAGGCGGCGCGGGCGCCGATGGGCGACGCGATCGTCGGCGACGTGAAGCTGACCCTGGAGCGCCTGCTGGACGAGGTCGGCGAATCCGACCGCGACCCCGGCGACTCGCTGCCTGAGGCCACCGCGGGTCCCGACCAGGACCCGATCACCGGCACGGCGGCGATGCACGCCCTCGGCGCCGCCTTCCCCGAGGACGGAATCGTGGTCCTCGAGTCGCCCTCCTCGACGCTGGCGCTGCGCAACCAGCTGCGGCTCTCGAAGCCGGGCAGCTACTACTTCGGCGCCGGCGGTGGCCTCGGCTTCGGGCTCTCGGCGGCGATCGGCGTCCAGCTCGCCCAGCCGGACCGGCCGGTGGTCTGCGTGATCGGCGAGGGATCGGTGCAGTACGCGGTCACCGCGTTCTGGACCGCCGTCGCCTACGACGTTCCGGTCACCTTCCTCGTCCTGCGAAACAGCGAGTACGCGATCCTGAAGTGGTTCTCGGCGATCGAGGGGGTCGAGGGGGCGCCCGGGCTCGACCTGCCACAGCTCGATACCGCCGCGATCGCCTCCGCCTACGGGATCGGCTCGATCCGGGTGAGCACGGCCGACGAGCTGCGCGAGGCGCTGGCGGGCGCGATCGCGGCCGGGCGGCCGGAACTGGTCGAGGTCGGGGTGGCGCCCGGCATGTGGCTGTTCTAGGGGCCCCGGACAGGAATCGCTGATGGCGCTGCTCGAGCCCAAGGTCGAGGCACTGGCCCCCGAGACGACGGCCGCGAGCGCCGACGCGGCCCCGAACTGGGTCGCGGCCGGAACGCCGGAGCCGCTGCGAAGCGAGCTCGTCGCCCTGCTCGGCGCCGATCAGGTCCTCGCCCGCGCCTCGGACATCGTCCGCTACGCCTCCGACGCCAGCCCCTACCGCCTGTTCCCGAAGGCGGTGGTGATGGCCCGTGACGGGGCCGACGTCGCCAAGGTGCTCGCCTACGGCCGCCGTACGTCGACCCCGGTCGTCTTTCGCGCCGGCGGCACCAGCCTCAACGGACAGGGCCAATCCGACGGCATCCTCGTCGATGTGCGGCGCAATTTCCGCGGCGTCGCGGTCGAGGACGGTGGCGCCCGCGCGCGAGTCAAGCCCGGCACCGTGCTCGGCCACGTCAACCGCGTCCTCGCCGCCCACGGCTACAAGCTCGGGCCCGACCCGGCATCGACCGACATCGCCTGCGTCGGCGGCGTGATCGCCAACAACTCCGGCGGCATGCGGTGTGGCGTCACCCATGACTCCTACGAGACGGTCAGCGAGCTCACCTTCGCGCTCCCCTCCGGAACCTCGATCGACAGCGGGGCCGCCGACGCCGAGCAGCGTTTCGCCGAGGCGGAGCCCGAGCTCGCCGCCGGCCTGCTCGAGATTCGCGAGGAGATCCTCGACGACGAGGAGCTCACGGCGCGGATCCGGCGCAAGTTCGAGATCAAGAACACGACCGGCTACCGCCTCTGCGCCTTCCTCGACGCCGAGACGCCGGTCGAGATCTTCCGCCGCCTGCTGGTCGGTTCCGAGGGCACGCTCGCCTTCATCGCCGAGGCGGTGTTCGAGGCCGTCGCGCAGCCGAAGCGAACGACCGTCTCCTGGCTTCACTTCCCCAATGTCGACGCCGCGATCGAGCCGGTGCAGGATCTCGTCGCAGCCGGTGCCCGCGCGGTCGAGTTGATGGTGGCGCCGGCGCTGATCGTCGCCAGCCACAACATCCGCGGCACGCCGGAGAGATGGCGCGAGCTCGATCCTTCCTCGGCCGCGTTGCTGGTCGAGTTCGGCGGCGCCGACGAGGGCGAGCTCGACGCCGCCGAAGCGCGGGTGGCGCAGCTGCTCGACGGGCGCGAGCTGATCCGCGAGCCCGAGTTCCACCGCGACGCGGAGACGATCGAGGTCTACTGGACCGTGCGCGAGGGCATGCACGGGCTGATCGGCAAGATGCGCCCCCCGGGGACCGCGCTGATCGTCGAGGACGTCTGCGTGCCGCCGGCGCAGATGGCCGAGATGGCGAAGGACCTGCAGGCGCTGCTGATGGAGCACGGCTTCCTCCCCGGGGTCGCCGGCCACGCCTCGGCCGGGAACCTGCATTTCATGCTCACGCCGGACTTCGCCAAGCCCGAGGATCTGGAGCGCTATGACGCCTTCATGGAGGGGCTGATCGCGCTCGTGATCGACGGCTACGACGGATCGCTGAAGGCCGAGCACGGGACCGGCGTCAACATGGCGCCGTTCGTCGAGCGCGAGTGGGGAGCCAAGGCGACCGAGCTGATGCGCCGGGTCAAGCGCCTCGCCGACCCCGAAGGCGTCCTCGCCCCGGGCGTGCTGATCAACGACGACCCCGGCGTCCACCTGCGCAACCTGAAGACCACCCCCTCGATCGAGGAGGAGGTCAACACCTGCGTCGAGTGCGGCTTCTGCGAGCCCGTCTGCCCGAGCCGGCACCTGACCACCACCCCGCGCCAGCGGATCGTGCTGCGCCGCGAGATGGGACGCCAGGCACCCGGATCACCCGTGCTCCAGGTGCTGCTGCGCGAGTACGAGTACGACGCGCTCGAAACCTGCGCCGCCGACGGCACCTGCCTGCTCGCCTGTCCCGTCGGCATCGATACGGGCAAGTTCGTCAAGTCGCTGCGCGCGCGCCAGCACAGCCGCCGGGCCGAGAAGGTCGCCCTGCGGCTCGCCGATCGCTGGGCCTCGGTCGAGCGCGCTGCGCGCGCCGGCGTCGCCGCGGGTGACCACGGCCGCGCGGCGCGCGGGGCGCTTCGCGGCGCCAGCCGGGCCGCCCGCAAGGCGCTGAGCGCCGAGCTGGCGCCGGAGTGGCCGCAGAACATGCCGCGACCTGCGGCCCCGGCCCTGCCCCAGACCAGCCGCGAGGACGCGGCGGCCGTCTACCTCCCCGCCTGCGTCAACCGGATCTTCGGCCGCGCTCGGAACGGGGATGGCCAGGGACCGAGTCTGCCGGAGGCGCTGGTCGCGGTCTCCTCGCGAGCCGGGCTGGCGCTGTGGATCCCGGCCGACGTCGCCGGCCACTGCTGCGCGACGCCGTGGACGTCGAAGGGGTTCGCCGCCGGCGCCCGACGGATGGCCAACCACACCATCGACGCGCTCTGGCGCTGGAGCGACGGCGGCAGGCTGCCGATCGTCTGCGACGCGAGCTCGTGCACACTCGGACTCGCGGAGGAGGCCGTCGGGCTGCTGAGCGAGGTCAACGCCGAGCGCCACTCGCGCCTGCGCCTGCTCGACTCGATCGCCTGGGCCCGAGACCAGTTGCTGCCACGGCTCGAGGTCTCGCGCAAGCTCGGCTCGGTTGCCGTCCATCCCCCCTGCGCGACCCGGCACCTCGAGCTCGACGCCGACCTGACGGCGATCGCGGCCGAGCTCGCCGACGAGGTCGTGGTCCCGATCGCTGCTACCTGCTGCGGCTTCGCCGGCGACCGCGGCATGCTGCACCCGGAGCTGCCGATCGCCGCCACCGCCGACCAGGCCGAGGAGCTCGACGGCCGCAGCTTCGACGCCCACCTGTGCTCGAACCGCACCTGCGAGATCGGCCTCCAGCAGGGAACGGGCCGCGCCTACGAGAGCTTCGTCTTCACGCTCGAAGAGCTGACCCGAGGCTGAGCGCGAGCCTCCGCGAGTGGCGTGATTCGTCAGCCCAGCCCGGCGGCCTCGAGCGCCTGCTCGCGGTCGGAGTCCCAGCGCAGCCGCACCACCAGGCCGTCGCGAAAGGTCCAGGCGGCGAAGAAGGTCATCTCCGTCTCGATACCGCTGCTGCTGCCCTTGCCGTACTGACGCTCGGTGACGAGCACCGTGTCGCCGATCTCGACCAGATCCTGGGCCTCGATGCGGAACTCGCTCCATTGGGCGAAGAACTCGCGCCACTGCTTGTTGGCGGCCTCGATGCCCCGATACGACTCGCGCCCGTCGGACATCGGCTCGATCACGATCTCGGGGTCGAACAGCTCCCCGCCGGCGCGAAAGTTCCCCTTCGCCCACTCCGCGTAGACGGCACGCACGGACTCGACGTGGCCCTCCGACATGACCCCAGTATCCCGCTCGGCCGGACCCGACCGATCGCGGCCTTACGCTGGTTCGATCGATCAACGCGTGCGCCGTTCGACCGCTCCGTTTTCCCGGGTAGTCAGTGACTTGTAGCTTGCCGGCCCGTTCCAACGGGCAGGAGGACACCTGATGGGATTTCGCATCTCTGATCCACCAGCGTTTCCGGGTTTCCGGATGACCTCCGCGCGGACGACAGTCGTGCTCGCGGCGTTGGGTCTGATCCCAGAATTCCGCGCTCGCGGACGTCCGTTGGAACCCAGACCACCGGTCTGAGCCGGCGATCGCGGTGTAGGTGCGGGTCACCTGGTCGAGGACGAGCCCAGATCCAGCTGCGACAACGGTGCCTCGAGGTCGAGCAGCAGGCGCTTTCGCTGCAAGCCGCCGGCGTAGCCGGTGAGGCTCCCGTCGGCGCCGATCACCCGGTGGCACGGGACCACAACCGCGATCGGGTTGCGGGCGTTGGCCGTGCCGACGGCGCGAGCGCTTCCCGGGTGGCCGATGCGCTCGGCGAGCGCCCCGTAGGACTCGGTCTCGCCGTAGGGGATCTGACGCAGCGCCTTCCAGACCCGGAGCTCGAACTCCGAGCCGTGCGGGTCGAGTTCGGTCTCGAACTCGCGACGCTCGCCGGCGAAGTACTGGTCGAGCTGCTCGCAGAGGCCCGCGAACGGACCGCGGTCGCGCTCCCATCCGGCCCCGATGCGGGCGGGGTGGCGGCTGTCCTCCATGTGCAGGCGCTGGAGCTGCTCGCCGTCGCCGGCCATCAGCAGCTCGCCGATCGGCGAGTCGAGCGTCCAGTAGAGGGTGGTCTTGGTGCGGTCGGTGGTGATCACGGGTTTTCCTTTCAGTTCAGTGTGGACCAGAGGTGTTGCAGGGCGTAGGCGCGGTAGGGGCACCGCCCGCGACCCGAGAAAGCCGATCAGCCCCTCGGCGTCGAGGGGGGCGCTGTGATCGAGCTCGATCTCCATGCAGGTGAAACGCCGCCACCCGGGCAAACGTGAGCGAGGCCGATGGCGGAGGCGGGTTAGGCGGCGAGCTGTGGCGTCGAGCCGGCGAAGGCCTCCGCGGCGGCGAGGTCGAATTCGCCGTGATCGGAGCCGAGGCCCTGGGCGACCAGCGCCGCGGCGGCGTTGCCGAGCCGGGCGGCATCGGCACGATCGCGGCCGAGCGCGAGCCCGCGCAGGAAGCCGGCCGAGAAGGCGTCGCCGCAGCCGGTCGTATCGACGACCTCGACCTCGAACGCGGGCACACGCCGCGCCCCGTCGGCATCCGCCAGGAGGACGCCGTCGCCGCCGCAGGTCGCGGCGACGCAGCCGACGCCGCGCTCGATCAGCGCCTGACAGCCGGCCTCGAGCTCGCCGGCGCCGGTGAAGGCGAGCACCTGGTCGTCGTTGGGGAGGAAGTAGTCGAGATGCTCGAGCGCCGGCCCGATCCACTCGAGCAGGCCCGGCTCGCCGGGGGCGAGCACGTCGGCCGAGGTGACGATGCCCTGCGTTCGCGCCCTGCCGAGGATCTCCGCCGCGGCCTCGCCGCCCATGAACTCGGGCCCGCCGAGGTGCAGGTGGGTGGCATCGCCGAGCTGGTCCCAATCGACGTCCGCCGGCCCGTAGGTGGCGTTGGCGCCGACGACGTGGAAGGCCGGGCGGCTGCCGTCGGGGCGGATCGGCAGCACGCTGGCCGAGGTCTGGATGTCGTCGCGGCGCAGTAGCAGCGAGGTGTCGACCCCGGCCCGATCGAGCAGGCCGAGGAGCATCTCGCCGACCGCGTCGGTGCCGATCGCGCCGGCGCTGCGAACCCCGGCGCCGAGCTTCGCCAGGGTGACGGCGGTGCCGCCTGCCGAGCCGGCGGCGGTGATCCGGATCTGCTCGACCAGCTCGCCGCCCTGGCCCTCCGGGATCCGCTCGACCGGGCGCACGAGCACGTCGAGCACGTGCACGCCCATCGCCACGGCGCGCATCTCACTCATCCCCGCCCCCGGCCGGCTTCGTCGTCCCGTAGCCGCGCTCGAGCGCCGTCGCGACGACGGCGGCGCGCTCGTCCTCGTCGAGCATCCTGGGCTCGCCGATCGCCCGCGCTCGCCAATAGACCGTGCACGCCCACTCCAGCAACAGCGAGCGTTCGACCGCGGCGTCGATGCCGGGGCCGAGGGTGACGGCGCCGTGGTTGGCCATCAGCGCCGCGGTGCGGCCCTCGAGCGCGTCGCCGACGGCCCGCGCGAGCTCCGGGCTGCCGAAGGTGGCATAGGGAGCGACCCGCACCGTGCCGCCGAGCAGCAGCATCGAGTAGTGCACGCAGGGCAGCTCCGCGAGCACGCAGGAGAGCGCCGTCGCCATCGGCGCATGCGTGTGGACGACGGCACCGGCGTCGAAGCGCGAATAGATGCCGAGGTGGAGGTCGAGCTCTGACGTCGGCTCGAGCTCCCCCTCGACCAGCGAGCCCTCGCGGTCGACCACGGCGACGTGCCCGGGCTCGAGCTCGGCGAGTACGGCGCCGGTCGGCGTGATCGCGACCAGCTCGCCGTCGGTGGCGCTGACGTTGCCCGCCGTGCCGTGGACGAGGCCCTCGGCCGCGAGCCGGCGCGCGGCGCCGGCGACCGCCCGGCGCTCGCTTTGAAGCCTCATCGGCTCTGGCCTCGGGGTCTCACGATCGCCATGCTATTCACCGCAATTTCGCCGCACGGTATGGCGCATCGCGATCTCGCAGTTGCCAAGATGCCCGCCTTGACAGCCGATCGCGACACCTCCGGCGCAATCTCCCGCCGCCGTCTGCTGGGGACCGGCGCCGCCGCCTCGGCCGGCGCCGTTCTCGGCTCGGTTCCGGGCGCCTCGGCCTCCCCCCGCCATCCCAAGCGCAAGCACAAGCGCCGCGCCGACGTCGCCATCGTCGGCGCCGGCTTCGCCGGGCTGACGGCGGCGCGCCAGCTCGAGCGCAAGGGACACTCGGTGATCGTGCTCGAGGCGCGCGACCGGGTCGGCGGCCGGGTTCTCAACGCCGACATCGGCGACGGCGAGGTCACCGACCGCGGCGGCACCTTCGCCGGCCCGACCCAGGACCACATCATCGCTCTTGCTCAGAAGATGGGCGTGGGGCTCTTCAACACCTACGACACCGGCGAGAACCTCTACATCGCCAACGGCTCGCGATTGCGCTTCAGCGACACCGCGCCGACCGGCTCGGCGCCGCCCGACCCCGTAATCCTCCCGGACCTGGCTCTGATCGTCGCCGATCTCGACCAGAAGTCGACGACGGTGCCTGTGGACGCCCCCTGGACGGCGCCGAACGCCGCCGCCTGGGACGCGCAGACGCTCGAGGCCTACATCGAGGCGAACGCGCTCACTCCTCAGTTCAAGGCCCTGGTGCCAATCGCAACCCGGCCGATCTTCGGCGCCGAGCCGCGTGAGGTCTCACTCCTGTTCGTGCTCTTCTACATCGCCTCCTCGGGCAACGAGCAGAACCCGGGAACGTTCGAGCGCAACTTCAACACCCGTGACGGGGCACAGATGTTCCGCTTCGCCGGCGGCACGCAGCTGATCTGCAAGCGGATGGCGCACAAGCTCGGGCGGTCGGTCGTGCTCGAATCGCCGGTGCGCAGGATCATCCAGGGCCGTCACGGGGTCACGGTCGACTCCGACCGCGTCGAGCTCAAGGCCAAGCGGGTGATCGTCGCCGTGCCGCCGGTCCTGACCGGCAAGATCGACTACCAACCCGGCCTCCCCGACGAGCGGGTCGAGCTCATCGACCACTATCCGCAGGGGACGCTGACCAAGGCCGCGGTCGTCTACGACAGGCCCTTCTGGCGCGAGGACGGCCTCACCGGACAGGTGCTCTACGACAAGGGACCGGTCGCCGCCACCTTCGACGACTCGCCCGAGGACGGCAGCAAGGGCGTCATCTTCGGCTTTATCGGCGGCGACCAGGCGCGAAGCTTCGCCAAGCTCTCGAAGAAGCAGCGCCGCCGGGCGGTGATCGACAACTACGTCGAGTTCTTCGGCCCCGAGGCAGCGAACGCGCGGCAGTACGTCGAGACCGCCTGGAAGGGGGAGGCCTGGACCCGCGGATGCCCGGTCGGCATCCCCGGGCTGGGCCAGCTCGCGGCGCGAGGACAGGCACTGCGCGAGCCCATCGGTCGCATCCACTGGGCCGGGACCGAGACGTCGACCTACTGGGCCGGTTACCTCGACGGCGCGGTGCGCTCGGGCGAGCGCGCCGCGGCCGAGGTGATCGAGCGACTGTGAGGCGGCGCCCGCCAGGGCGGCGCCGAGCCGCGCCGCCGTTGAGGCGCCTGGCTGTGAGGCGGCGGGCGTGGATGCTCGCCGCCGGCGCGCTCGCAGCGCTGGCGGTACTGGCGCCGAGCGCCGGTAGCGAGACGCGGACGCGCTTCGACACCGACGTCTTCGCCCTCATCCCCACCCCGGGATTCCCGGCTCGCGCCTATGTCGCCCCCAACCACCGCGTCTACGAGGGCACCTACACGAATCCCAACGGCGACACGATCCCCTCGCTGGTGCGCGAGTACTCGCGCACCGGGACCCTGCTGCGCTCGTGGACGATCGCGGGCCAGGACCTCGCCGCCGAGCACGGGGTGCAGGTGGCGACGAGCGATTCCCGCGGCCGGCTGGTGTTGCTCGACAAGGCGCCGGCCCGGGTGCTGTTGCTCAATCCGCGCAGCGGCAAGCAGCGCCCGTACGCGACCTTTCCCTCCGAGGCGCTGCCCAACTACGCCGCCTGGGGTCGCCGCGGCGAGCTCTACGTCACCGACTACACGCACGCGACGATCTGGCGAGTGCCACCCGGCGGCGGCGAGGCGACGGCCTGGCTCAGCGACCCGCGCCTCAACGGGCTCGAGTTCGGGACCACCGGGATCGTGCTCACCGCCGACCGCAGCCACCTGCTCGTCGGCCAGCAGAGCTCGGCCGGACTCGGCGGCGGCAACCCGGCCACCGGGAAGATCTACGAGGTCGAGATCGCCGCCGGCGGCAGTGCCGGTGCGATCCGCACGATCTGGGAGAGCGCCCCGCTCGACGCCCCGGACGGCTTCGCGGTCGACAGCGCCGGACGCATCTACGTCGCCCTGCTGCTCTCCAACCAGATCGCCGTGATCGCCCCGGGCGGCACCGAGCTCGAGCGCTTCCCGACCAGCGCCGGCGGCGGCGAGAACGGCTCCGCGGTCCCCTTCGACAACCCCTCGAGCGCGATGTTCCTCGGCCGGCGCCTGCTGATCGCCAACCAGAGCTACCTCGCCGCCGACCCCTCCCACCAGGCGATCCTCGATCTCTGGATCGGCGTCCGCGGGGCCAAGGAGCGGATCCCGCGTCGAGCCGGGCTCAAACCGCGCTAGCCACGTCGCCAACTCTTAGCAACCGTTGTGGCTGCGTTTAGGCAGGCGCGGTTGGCTGTCGGCATGAGCGAACAGACCGAACCCGAAGACCAAGCCACGCCGAGGCGCCCGCTGATCAAGCGCCGGTGGGCGATCGTCACCAAGGCGGGTGGTGGGGCCGCGGTTCTGGCCGTCGCCGGGGCGCTCGCGCTCAGCGATCCCGTCGACCAGTCGGACTCCGCACAGGATTCCGGCGGCGCCGACTCGCATATCTCCGCCGAGGCATGAGAAACTCGGCTGGTGCGCCAGCTGACCAGCGTCGACGCTCAGTTCCTGGCCCTCGAGAACGCCCGCCAGAGCGGGCACGTGGGCGGACTGGCGATTCTCGACCCGAGCACCACCCCGACCGGCAAGCTGGAGCTCGCTGACGTCCAGCAGATGATCGCCGAGCGGCTGCCGCTGCTGCCGCCGATGCGCTGGCGCCTCGCCGAGGTCCCGTTCGGCCTCGACTACCCCTACTGGGTGGACGATCCCGACTTCGACCTCGACTTCCACGTCCGCGAGCTCGCGCTGCCGCCGCCGGGCACGGATGAGAAGCTCGCCGAGCAGGTGGCGCGGATCGTCGCCCGGCCGCTCGACCGCGCCCGGCCCCTGTGGGAGCTCTATTTGATCCACGGACTCGAGGACGGGTCGGTGGCGATGTTGACGAAGATCCATCACGCGACCATCGATGGTCTCTCGGGGGCCGAGATCATGGGGGTCCTGTTCGACCTCGAGCCCGGCGGGACCGAGCGGCCGGAGCCGCGCGCGCGCGGCAACGGGCGCCAGCCGAGCGACCTCGAGATGCTCGCCCGCGGCCTCGCCGGGCTGCCGCGCTACCCGGTCAGGATGCTGCGGTCGCTGCCGACGGCGCTCCCGAACCTCGACGAAACCGTGTTCGGCACCCTGCCCGGCGCCGAAACGGTCGCCCGAGTCTCGGAGCGCCTGCGCAAGACGGTTCGCGGCTCACGCGAGGGCGGCGAGCTCGAGCGCTCCAGCTACAGGCCCCCGCGGACCTCGTTCAACGGCCGCGTCTCGCCGCATCGCCGCTTCGTCTTCGGCCAGCTCTCGCTCGACGAGGTGAAGGAGGTCAAGAACGCGCACGGCTGCACGGTCAACGACGTCGTCGTCGCGATCTGCGCCGGCGCCGTGCGCCGTTGGCTGATCTCACACACCGAGCTGCCCGCCGATCCGCTGGTGGCGCAGATCCCGGTCTCCGTCCGTTCGGAGGAACAGCAGGGCACCTACGGCAACCGGATCATGCTGATGAGCGCGCCGCTGTTCACCAACGTCGTCGACCCGGTCGAGCGCCTGCGCCAGACCCACGAGGCGCTGGCGTCGATGAAGGAACGTCACCGGGCGATGCCGGCCGACCTGCTCCAGGACGCCAACCACTTCATCCCCCCCGCGGTCTTCGCCCGCGCGGCCCGCGCGACGACCAGCCTCGCGGGCAGCAGCCGCGGGCGCCCGGCCTGGAACCTGGTGATCTCGAACGTGCCCGGGCCGCAGTTCCCGCTCTACTGCTGCGGTGCCCAGCTGAAGGCCAACTACCCGGTCTCGGTGGTCACCGACGGCATGGGGCTCAACATCACCGTGATGAGCTACCGCGGCAGCATGGACATCGGCATCGTCACCGACCGCGACCAGATGCCGGACGCCTGGCGGCTGATCGAGTTCCTCGGCGACGCGCTCGAGGAGCTCAAGCCGAACTGTAGCGCGGGTCGTCGCGGATCGAGGCGAGGTCCTCGTCGCCGGCCGCCCACTCGATCACCTCCGGGTTGGCCCGAGCGGCGATCCGGAAGTGCTCGAGCGCCTCGTCCGAGCGCCCGGCGAGCGCCGCGTAGCAGGCGAGCTGGTAGCGCAGGGTCGGGTGCTCGGGGTAGTCGGCGAGTCCCTCGGAGGCGATCGCGATCGCCTCGTCGTAGTCGCCGCGCGCATACGGGGTCTGGGCGGCGTACCAGTACTCGAACGGCGAGACGGGTAGCGCCGACCCCGGAACGCCGCCGATCACCAGCACCGTGGTCTCGTCCTCGGTCGCGATCGCCACCCGGTGCGTCGCCACCCCAACCAGGATCAGCGAGCCCGCCGGAGCCGCGACGCGCTCGCCGTCGATCGTGAAATCGGCGGCGCCGGAGACGATCAGGTAGAGCTCCTCGTGTCCGCCGGCGCCGGCGCTGGTCTCGTCGTGGGGCTCGATCACCTCCTCGCCGGCCTTGGCGGCCGTGTAGGCGTTGATGCCGAACCCGGTGACGCCGAGGGCGCGACGGATCGGCCGCCACTGGGCATGCTCGAGCGGAACCCGCTCGAGGTCGTCGATCCGGGTCACGGTGAACTTCTCATCCATGCGGCGGCAAGCTGCGGCCGACCTCGGCGCCGATCCCGTGGCGGTGGGCGACCGCAGCCGCCTCGGTGCGGCCGCGGACGTCGAGCTTGGTCAGGATTCGCGAGACGTGCACGCTGGCTGTCTTCTCGGCCATGTAGAGCTGCTCGCCGATCTCGCGATTTGTGGCGCCGGAGGCAACCAGGATCAGGACCTGGAGCTCGCGCGGTGTGAGCCCGAACGGCGCCTCCTCTTCGTCGGACGCCGGTTCCGTCGCCTCCCCGGCGGCATCGAGGCTGAGCCGGGCGCGGCTCGCGAGACCCTCGGCCTCGCCGGCGAGCCAGTCGGCGCCCAGCCGCTCGGCGGCCGCGGCCGCCTCGGCCAGCGCCGGCGCGGCCGCGTCGCGATCGCCGCGGCCGAGGGCCGCCTGAGCCTGGCGCCAGCGCGCGACTGCGGCGGGATAGGGGCGTTCGAGAGCAGTCCAGGCGCCGGCGACGTCGGCCCACAGCGCCGGGTCGTCCTCGCCGGTGGCCCGCGCATGCTCCGCGACGCCCCAGGCGCCGATCGCGGTCTCGAGCGGCCGTCCGTCCGCCTCCTCGGCGGCCGCCTCGACGAGACCGGCAAAGAAGCCGGCGCGCTGGACAGCCTGGCGCTCCGGCTCGTCCTCGCCGAGGTCGCGGGCGCGCTCGGCGATCTCGGCCTCGACCCCGATCCCGACGGCCGCCGCGAGCGCTATCCGGATCCCGTCCTCGCTGCAGAACTGGATCCGATCGATGCCGCGGTCGATCGCGGCCCGGGCGGCATCGAGGTCACCCGCGCGGACCGCCACGTCGGCCTGGAGCGTCGCGAGCAGGGCGATGTACTGGGGCTCGAGCGCATCGACCAGGAGCTCGTCGGCCCGCGTCAGCGCGCTCGACGCCTCCTCCTCGTATCCCCGTCCGAGCGCCAGCTGCGCCCGGCGAAGGTTGGCGTGGGCCTCGGCAACCCCCTGGGTGCCGTGGCCGATCGCGGCGGCGAGATCCTCGTCCGCCCGGTCCCACTCGCCCAGGTCGTAATGGATCTCGGCCAGGTTGAGGCGGATGAATCGCATCGACCGGTTCGAGCCGCCGCTCGAGACGCCGACGCTGCCCTCGACCCGCTCGACCCCGCGGGTCGCCACCTCGCGCGCCTCGGCCGCGTGCCCGGCCAGGTGCAGGGAGTCGGCGAAGTTCAGGTACGCGGTCGCCAGGTCGTCGCTGAACCCGGTCCGCTCGGCGACCTCGATCGACGCAGCGAACCGCTCCCGCGCCTCGTCCTCGCGGCCGAGCGCGAACAGGGCGCAGCCGAGCCGGTTGAGGACTCCGGCGCGCTCGGAGTCGAGCCCGAGGCGTTCGGCGGCGGCGAGCGCCTCCGGGGCCGCCTCGCAGACCTCGCGGAAGCGCCCCTGCAGGAGCAGGAAGCGGACCTGCTGGGCGAGCAGCCGCGCGCGGGCCGGCGAGTCGGGCCGCTCGGCGAGCAGCTCGAGGCCGCGGCTCTGGGTCGCGCGGCTGCGCTCGGCCTGGCCCATCGACCACTGGCAGGTGGCGAGCGCCGTGAGCAAGGAGGCGAAGCGCTCGGCGTCGGCAGCGTCGCCGACCGCCTCGATCGCACGGGCGTAGAGCGCCGCGCCGACCGAATCCTCGCCGTCGAGGTAGTGGACGCGGGCCGCGCGGCTGAGCAGCTCACCCTCGTCGATCCCGGTGACCGCCTCGGGGTCCTCCACCCGGGGCCAGAGCTCGAGCGCCCGGTCGAGCAGCGCCGCCGCCTCGCCGTAGGCGTGCAGGCTGCGGACCGCGTCCGACGCTTCCAGGGCCGTCTTCAGTGCCTGCGGCTGGTCACCGGCGGAGTAGTAGTGGTGGGCGACGCGGGTCGCCGACCAGGCGGAGTCACCGTCGGTGCCGATCCGCTCCAGCGCCGCCCCGAGCGCCAGATGGAGCTCGGCGCGCTCGCCCGGCAGCAGATCGTCGTAGAGCACCTCGCGAAGCAGCGCGTGGCGGAAGCCGAAGCGCCCGCCCTCGAGCCCGACGATGATCTGCGCCTCGACCGCCTCGCGCATCGCCGCCGAGAGCTCGCTGGACTCGGCGTCGCCGGCGGCGGCGAGCAACGCCTCGTCGGCGCGCACGGCGACCGCCAGCATGCGCAGCATCCTCTGGCTCAGCGGGCTCAGCCGCTCGACCCGCAGCAGCAGCGCCTCGCGCAGGCTCGGCGGCAGCGAGCCGCGCCCGTCGACACCGGCCGCGAGCAGCTCCTCGGTGAACAGCGGGTTGCCGTCGCTACGCCGGTAGAGGCGCTCGACCACCTCCGCGGCGGGCAGCTCGCCGGCGATGTCGGCGAGCTGGTCGGCAAGCTCGTCGCGGTCGAACCGGTCGAGCTCGATCCGGCGCGCCCGGGGGGTGCGCTCGAGCTCGGCGAGCAGCGGGCGCAGTGGGTGGCGGCGGTGGAGCTCGTCGGAACGGTAGGTGAAGACAACCAACACCCGCTCCTCGGAGAGGCTGGCGGCGAGGAAGCGCAGGAACGAGCGCGTCGAGCGATCGGCCCAATGGATGTCCTCGATCCAGAACAGCACCGGGCGCTCCTCGCCGAGCCGGTCGATGAGCTCGAGGAAGGCGTCGAAGAGGCGCCGCTGGGCCTCGCCGCGCTCGGCCTCGGGCTCGGTCGACGGCTCGCCGATCTCCGGGTTGAGCCGGGCCAGCTCCGCGCGGGTGCCGGGGGAGAGCTCGTCGAGGAGCGGCTCGCAGGTGCGGTGCAGGGGGCGCAGCGCCGCGACCAGCGGCGCGTACGGGAGCTCGTCCTCGCCGAGCTCGATGCAGGTGCCGCCGATCACCCGGGCTCCGTCGCGCTCGGCCTGGCCGATCAGCTCGCGCAGCAGGCGGGTCTTGCCGACCCCTGACTCGCCGGCGACGAAGTAGATCGCGGGCAGCTCGTCGGGCTCGTCGCCGGCGAGCGCGCGCTCGAGCTCGGCGAGCTCCGGCTCGCGGCCGACAAAGCGACTGCTCATGACGCGCTGGGCCACCCCTTCAGTATGGCTGCCAGGCGGGGGGTGGCGAGTAAGGGGTCGGCGGCGAAAAGTAAGGGGTCGAGGCGCTCAGATCGGCTCGAAAAGCCGATGTGCAAGCGGCTTCTTAGCCGTAGTTTGGAACTCAGGCTGAACTACGAAAGGGACACCATGAACGCATTGATCATCAACATGGCCGGCCAGCGAAGCAAGGAGCTCCGTGACGACGCGGGCCGCCGCCGGCTCGCCGGGCGCCGCAGCCGCCGCACGCGGTCGACGCGCCCGGCGGTGGGCGGCCCCGCGGAGGTCTCGATCCGCCGGCTCGCCTCCGACTCCAGCGACCGCGAGGCGCTCAACCGGCTCGCCGGCCTCGACTCGGCCGACCGCCCGACCGGGGACGTGCTCGGCGCCGAGCTCGACGGCCGTCTGATCGCCGCGATCTCCGTCAGCACCGGCGAGGTCGTCGCCGACCCGTTCACCCGCACCGAGGAAGCGCGCGCACAGCTCGAGCTGCGCGCCTCCCAGCTGCGCGCCGGCGATAGCCACGGCCACACCGGCCGCCTGCAGCGGCTGCGGTTCGCCGCCCGCCCGCGGCGCAGCTGACCGACGCTCCCTCGAGGACGCCCCGAGCAGGATTCGAACCTGCGGCCTACTCC
>DATBPT010000071.1:0-5163 GCA_036561205.1 Solirubrobacterales bacterium | reverse complement strand
GCCATCAGCTGCTGCGCGACCTCCGGATCGGCGCCTTCGGCACGGCTGACGAAGCGCCTGGCGGCGTCGCCGCCGAGCGTGGTCACAACGCGGCCGGCGCGCGAGATCCGCACCCTGCCGTCCTTGGTCGCGCGCCAGCTGAAGTCGCCGAGCACGCTCCGTCAGCCGCCGTGAACCTTCTCGCAACCCTTGAGCTTGTCCGGCGGATCGGCGAACACCGAGTCGATCCCGCCGCCGCACTTGACCGAGTCGGCCTGCCGGCCGCCGTCATTTACCTTGATCACGTCGGCGCCCTTGCCGGCCAGCACCTTGTCCTGGCCCGAGCCGCCGACGAACAGGTCGCCACCCTCGAAGCCCCGCAGCGTGTCGTGCGAGGAGCCGCCGCGGAGCTCGTCGACGCCGGCGTGGCCCTCGAGCGTGTCGAGTGTCCCGCCGCCGTTCAGCTTCGCCTTGATCGACTCGGTCAAGGTGCCGACGTAGATCGTGTCGCTGCCCGAATCGCCGCTGAGCACGACCAGCTTCCAGGGCTGTCCGGGAAGCTCCGGGCAGGTGTCCTGGCGCGTGTAGCCCTCGTCCTCGTTGGCGCCGCTGGCGGTGACAACGATCGCGCCGGTCGGGTCCTGGTAGGCACTGATCTCCTCGCGCAGGGTGCCGACGCTCTCGAACTTGACCGTCCCCGACGCGCTGTCGCAAACGGTCGGCTCGGGAACGTCGGCGCGCAGCGCCGGCGCCCAGACCGAGGCGGCGAACGCGGCCAGCGCAACCCCGGACCAGACTCCCCGTTTACCGCGTATCGAGCCCACGGTCGAAACCTATCGCGACGGGCGACGTTCGGCCGCGATCAGGTTGATGATCGACTCCATCAGCTCCAGCGAGCCGGCCTTGTGCAGGGGCTCGTTGAGGTTGCCGCACTTGGGGCTCTGGACGCACGACGGACAGCCTTCGGCGCAGGGACACTCGCCGACCAGCCGCGCGGCGTCGGCGACCAGGTGCTCGAACTCGTCGTAGCCGCGCCTCGCGATCCCAACCCCGCCGGGGTGGCCGTCGTAGATGAAGATCGTCGGCAGCCCGGTCTGGAAGTGGACGTTGGTGGAAAGTCCGCCGATGTCCCAGCGATCGCACATCGCCAGCAGCGGCAGCACCGCGATCTGGCTGTGCTCGGTCGCATGCAGGGCGCCAAGCTGGACCTCCGGCGGCAGCACCGCGGGTCCGGCGAGCTCGTCGGCGAGCACGTACCAGAGCGCCTGGGTGGGGAAGTTCTGCTCCGGCAGGTCGAGCGCCACGAGGTCGAGCACCGAGTGGTCGGCGAGGCTCTTGCGCTGGTACGCGATCACCTGCTCGGTGACCGACACCTCGCCGAAGTGAAGCTCGAGCGAGTCGGCATCGCCGGGGCCGATCCGCCGCTGCGCGGCCACAGCTTCGATGAAGACCATCGTCTCCTTCTTCGGCTGCGTGTACCAGTCGCCGTCGAAGGCGTCGACGATCGCCCGTCGGCCCTCGACGTCGAGCTCCGCGACCTCGTAGGCGCGGCCGAGGTGCAGGTAGATGGCGCCGGGGTGCACGGTGGAGAAGGCGCGCTCGGCCTCGACCTGGCCGATCAGCTCCCCGGACGCACGCTCGACCACGGCGACCGAGTCGAGCGAGGCCGAGCGCAGCGAGATCTCCCCCGCGGGAAAGCCGGGCCCGCGGGGCAGGTAGCGGCCGTCGCGGCCGCGGCGCAGTTTGCCGGCGCCGACGAGCGCATCGGCACGCTCGCGCCAGCGCTCGCCGAGGATCTCGTCGTCGGCCCCACCCGGCTGCCCGGCCGTGCCCCCGAGCGGCACCTCGTAGGCGGCCGCGAGCAGGTGCGCGGTCTGGATCCGCTCGTTGGCGTGGTCCAGAATCGCGGCCTCGACCGGGCGGGCGAGGAACTCCTCCGGGTGGCGGCAGAAGAACTGGTCGAGCGCATCGTTGCCGGCGACGTAGAGGGCGATCCCCTCGCGCCGGCGACCGGCCCGGCCCCACATCTGGCGCAGGCTGGCGACGGTGCCCGGGAAGGTGACGCAGATCGCCGCGTCGAGCTCGCCGATGTCGATGCCGAGCTCGAGCGCGTCGGTGGCGACCACCGCGAGCAGCTCGCCGCCGGCCAGCTTGGCCTCGATCTCGCGTCGCTGCTGGGGTGTGTAGCCGGCCCGGTAGGGGGCGATCCGCGCCGCGAGCTGCGGCTCGCCGAGCTCCTCCAGGCGCATCCTCGTGAAGCGCTGGATCAGCTCTATCCCGCGGCGGCTGCGCAAGAAGCAGATCGTGCGCGAGCCGTTGACCACCAGGTCGGCGAGCAGCTCCGCCGACTCCGAGAGCACCGATCGGCGGGTCATCGTCTGCTCATCGATCACCGGCGGGTTCCAGATCGCAATCCGCCGGCGGGCGCTCGGCGCTCCATCGGAGTCGATCAGCTCGAACCGGTCGCCGGTCAAAGCGCCGGCAAGCTCGACCGGGTTCGCGATCGTCGCCGAGGCGAGGATGAACCTGGGCTCGGAACCGTACAGGCGTCCGACCCGGCGCAGGCGGCGGAGCACGTTGGCGACGTGCGAGCCGAAGACGCCGCGGTAGGTATGGGCCTCGTCGACGACGACGAAACCGAGGTTGGAGAGGAAGTCGCCCCAACCCTTGTGGTGGGCGAGCAGCGCCATGTTGAGCATGTCCGGGTTGGTGAGCACGAGGTTCGAGCGGCGGCGGATCCCGGGGCGATCCTCGCGCGGCGTGTCGCCGTCGTAGATCGCGTGGCGCAGCTGCTTGAGGCCGAGCTCGGAGAGCTTTCGCGCCTGGTCCTGCGCCAGCGCCTTGGTCGGGTAGATGTAGAGCGCCCGGGTCTTCGGGTCGCTGACGAGGGCGTCGAGAACGGGCAGGTTGAACGACAGCGACTTGCCCGAGGCGGTTCCACTGGTGACGATCACGTGTCCGCCGCGAGCCGCGTTCAGCGCCTCGGCCTGATGCGAGTAGAGCTCTGGAATTCCGGCGCGAGCGAGCGCCGCCCTCAGCTCCGGCGCCAGCTCAGGCGGCGCCGGCACGGTCCGTGACCAGCGCGGCTCGTCGACGCTGGTCGCAACCAGGCGCTCGTCCGCCTCGCCCGCCTCGACCAATCGCTCCCAGGCAAGCGGCGGAGCGTCGAGCAGCTCGGTCATCGTGCAGGCACCGCGATCGCGGCGGCGGTGCGCAGCGCGTCCAGGGCCTCGACGTCGTGCAGGCGCAGGATCTCGGCCCCCTGCGCCACCGCAAGCGCGGTTGCGGCCAGGGTCGCCGGCCCGCGCTCGGTTGCGGCCAGGCGCTCGTCCCAGGAGCCCGCGGCGACGGCGCCGAGGAAGTCCTTGCGCGAGAGGGCGACGAACAGAGGCCGCCCGAGCTCGCGCAGCTCGCCGAGGCGTCGCAGGATCTCGAGGTCGTCATCGGTCGAGAGGTCGAAGTCGAGGCCCGGGTCGAGCGCGATCCGCTCCGGCTCGATCCCGAGTGCGCTCGCCCGCTCGATCCGCTCCGCGAACCAGTCCTTCAGCCGCGCGACGACGTCGCCGTACTCCGGAGCCGGCCGGTCGATCCGCGGCGGACCCTCGATGTGCATGAGCACGTAGCCGCAGTCGCGCTCGGCGACCAGCTCGAGCATCTCGGGCTCGCCGCCGCCGATGTCGTTGATCGCCGCGGCGCCCGCGTCCAGCGCCCGCGCGGCGACCCTGGGGGAGAAGGTGTCGGCGAACACCGGCACCCCGGCCTCGGCCACGAGGCGCTCGATCGCGGGCACGAGCCTCCCTGCCTCGTCCTCGGCGGAGACCGGCGGGCCGCTGCGGGCGGCAACCGCACCGACGTCGAGCAGGTCGAAGCCTGCCTCGACCAGGGCCAGCCCGTCGGCGGCCGCGCCCTCCGGCGTGCCGCTGCGGGCACCGGCGAAGAAGGAGTCGTCGGTGACGTTGACGATCCCGGCCGCGAGCGGAGGGCCGAACTCGAGCGTCCGGTCGGAGATTCGCCAAGTGGTCACGTGCAGTGCTCCCGGTCATGCGCGACGATGCTTGTGGCCGTGAGCACTCAACTAAGTTAGTCGCCCCGATGCCGCTGAGCTGCGTCTACACCGACCTCGACGGGACTCTTCTCGGACCTCGCGGATCATTGTTCCGCGGCCCCGAGGGCGAGTTCTCGATCGTGCAGGCGCGGGCGCTGGAAATCTGCGACCGGGCCGGGGTCGAGGTCGTGATCATGTCCGGGCGCCGCGAGAGCACGGTGCGCTCCGACGCCCGCCTGATCGGCCAGACCTCATACATCTACGAGGCCGGTTGCGCGGTGATGATCGACGGCGAGCCGACCTACCTGACCGGCGACTGGGTCCCGGACGGGGACCGCACACCCGCGCAGCGGATGCTCGACGAGGGCATCCCCGACCTTCTCTTCGAGCGCTTTGCCGGCCGGCTCGAATGGCATTCGCCGTGGCACCACGAGCGCGTCTTCTCGCACCTGTTCCGCGGTGAGGTCGACGTCGCCGCGGCCAACGACCTGCTGCGAGAGCAGGGCCACGACGACCTGCGCTTCCTCGACAACGGCACGATCGCGCGACCGGTCGAGGGAATCGAGGTCGCGCACGCCTATCACCTCGTCCCCGGTGGAGCCAGCAAGGCGCAGGGAGTCGCATTCCACGCCCGCGCCCGCAACTACGCGCCCGAGGACTGCATCGCGATCGGCGACTCGGTCGAGGATCTCGAGACCGCTGCCTCGGTCGGGCGCTTCTTCTGCGTCGCCAACGGGCCCGAGCGTGACCCGGCGCTACGGGAGGCGCTGGCACGGTTCGAGAACGCGAAGGTCACCGAGGGCGCGATGGGGGACGGCTTCTACGAGGCCGTCGTCTCGACCCTGGCGACGACCTAAACCAACGACACCAAGGAGCTAACAAATGAGCAGTCCCGCACCCCTCGTCACCGGCACCGATTTCATCACCGTCCCGACCGAGGACTTCGACGCCGCCGCGGAGTTCTACGGCAACGTCCTCGGCCTGCCGCTGTCCAAGCGCTGGGGCGACATGCCGGCGGGCGAGTTCGAGACCGGGAACCTGACGATCGCGCTGATGCAGTGCGACGCGTTCGGAATCGAGTTCCGGCCCCACAGCCTGCCGATCGAGCTCCGCGTCGACGACGTCGAGGCGGCCCGAGC
>DATBPT010000070.1:0-3782 GCA_036561205.1 Solirubrobacterales bacterium | reverse complement strand
CGTCCCTCGAAGTCAGCCAGGGCCAGGTCCTGCTCGACGGCGAAGACATCACCGGTGCCGCCCCGGATGAGCGCGCGCGCCTGGGCCTGTTCATGGCCTTCCAGTACCCGGTCGCCATCCCCGGCGTGACGGTCGCCAAGTACCTGCGGATGGCGATCAACGCCCACCGCGACTCCCGCGGCGAGGATCCGATCAGCCTCAAGGACTTCCGCAAGCAGACCGAGGCGGCGATGGAGCTCGTCAACATCCCGAAGGAGTTCTCGAGCCGCTACGTCAACGACGGCTTCTCCGGCGGCGAGAAGAAGCGGCTCGAGATCCTGCAGCTGGCGATGCTGCGGCCGCAGATCGCTGTCCTCGACGAGACCGACTCGGGCCTCGACATCGACGCCCTGCGGGTCGTCGCCGAGGGCGTCAACCGCTTCTCCGGCCCCGAGATGGGCGTCCTCATCATCACCCACTACCAGCGCATCCTGCACCTGGTCGAGCCCGACTTCGTCCACGTCATGTTCGAGGGGCGGATCGTCAAGCAGGGCGGCCCCGAGCTGGTCACCGAGCTCGAGGACAAGGGCTACGGCTGGATCAAGGAGGAGGTGGAGGCGGCGGCATGAGCGCGACGGCCGAGACCTTCCCGATCGAGCGGGTCCGGGAGTCGTTCCCGGCGCTCGAGCGCGAGGTCGGCGGCAAGCCGGTCGCGTACCTCGACTCCGGCGCCAGCGCCCAGCGCGTGCTCGCCTCGATCCAGGCGGTCGACCGCTACGAGCGCCGCCACCACTCCAACGTCCACCGCGGCACGCACACGCTCTCGGAGGAAGCGACGGCCGCCTACGAGGGCGCCCGCGCCACGGTCGCCGACCACATCGGCGCCGCCGACCGGCGCGAGATCGTCTTCGTCCGCAACGCGACCGAGGCGATCAACCTCGTCGCCCGCGCCTGGGGCGACGCCAACGTCGGCGCCGGCGACCGGATCGTGCTCACCGAGATGGAGCACCACTCGAACATCGTGCCCTGGCAGCAGCTCGCCGAGCGGGTCGGCGCCGAGATCGACTGGGTCCCGGTCGGCGACGACGGATTGCTCGACCTCGACACATACGCGACCCTGCTCGAGCGGGGGCCGAAGCTGGTCGCCGTCGCCCACGTCTCGAACGTGCTCGGGACCGAGAACCCGCTCGCCGAGATCTCCCGGCTCGCCCACGAGGCGGGCGCCCTGGTGCTCGCCGACGGCGCCCAGGCGGCGCCGAAGCTGGCGATCGACGTGGCGGCGCTGGGAGTCGACTTCTACGCCCTCACCGGCCACAAGGCCTACGCGCCGACCGGGATCGGCGCCCTTTGGGCCCGCCTCGACCTGCTGCGCGAGATGCCGCCGTTCTTGGGCGGCGGCTCGATGATCCGCAAGGTGACAAAGGCAAAGACGACCTGGGCAGACCCGCCCGCCCGCTTCGAGGCGGGCACCCCGGCGATCGCCCAGGCGATCGGCCTCGCGGCCGCCTTTCGCTGGCTCGACGGGCTCGGAATGGACGCGGCCACCGCGCACGAACGCGAGATCGCCGCGTACACGCTCGAGCGCCTCGAGGACGTGCCCGGCCTGCGCGTCTTCGGCCCTCCTCCCTCGGCCGAGCGCCTCGGCCCGGTCTCGTTCGAGCTCGACGGCGTCCACGGCCACGACGTCTCCGAGATCCTCGACCGCCACGGGGTCGCCGTTCGCGCCGGCCACCACTGCGCGCAGCCGCTGATGGACCGGCTCGGCGTCGCGGCCACCGCCCGGGCCAGCTTCGGCGTCTACACGACGACCGACGAGATCGACCGCCTGGTCGAAGGCCTGCACGACGCCCGCCGCGTGTTCGAGGTGTGACCGCCCGTGGATGAGCTCTACCGCGAGAACATCCTCGACCACTACAAGCGCCCGCGCCATTTCGGCCGTCCGGACGAGTTCGACCTCGACTACGAGGACACGAACCCGCTCTGCGGCGACGAGCAGCACGTCTTCATCGCGCTCGGTGCCGACGGCCGGGTCGAGGAGGTCGCCTTCGAGGGCAGGGGCTGCGCGATCTCGACCGCGGCCACCTCGATGCTGACCGAGGAGCTCGCCGGGAAGACGCGCGAGGAGCTGCTCCGACTCGACAAGGACTTCGTCCTCGAGCTGCTCGGAATCGATATCTCGGCGACGCGGCTGAAGTGCGCGTTGCTCGGCCTCAAGGTGGTCAAGTCGGCCGCCCTCGGCGACGCCGCCGACTGGGAGGACGAGGGCGAGGTGCCGAGCGACCCGGCGGCGGAGCGCGACCGGGTCTGATCCCGGCGAGGCGGCGACCGGCGCGCCGCGCGCAGTCGCGGGCTACGCTCGCGCGATGAGGCGGGTTCGGATCGCAGCGGCGCTCGCCGCCCTGACCGCGGTTGCGCTCCCGGCGCATGCCGCCGCCGCCGACGCGCCGCCCTCCTTCTACGGCGTCGTCTCCCAGGGCAACCTCGACCACGGCGACTTCGCGCGGATGGCGGACGGCCGCGTCGGCACGCTCAGGGTCGCGCTCCCCTGGGCGCAGATGGACCCGACGCCGGTGCCCGAGGACTACGACTGGTCGAACTTCGACGCCACCGTGACCCAGGCGACCAAACACGGAATCGAGGTCCTGCCGACCGTGTACACCGTGCCGCAATGGGTCTCGCTGCTCGAGGGCTGCGACAAGCCTCCGGGCGGGCCCTGCGCGATCACCCCGCCGCACACCCAGCTCGGCCTCGCGGCCTGGCGCAGCTTCCTTGGCGCCGCCGCGCGCCGCTACGGCCCCGGTGGCCTGTTCTGGACCCTGCACCCGGAGCTGGCCCAGAGCCCGATCCGCGTCTGGCAGATCTGGAACGAGCAGAACTCCCCCGGGTTCTTTCAGCCGCGGCCCGACGTCGACACCTACGTCGATCTGCTGAGCGCCGCGTCGGAGGCGATCCGTGGCCAGGACCCCGGCGCCGAGATCGTGCTCGGCGGCCTCTTCCGCTACCCGCTCGGCGGCCGTGACGGCGGCCTGCGAGCGACCGACTTCCTGCGTCAGCTCTACGCCCATCCCGGCATCGACGCCGCCTTCGACGGGGTCGCGATCCACCCCTACGCGGGCAAGCTCCTGGGCGTCAAGCGCCAGGTCCGCCGGGTGGTCCGGGTCGTGCGCGGCGCCGGCGACAGCCAGGCCGCGATCTGGATCACCGAGATCGGCTGGGCCTCGGGGGGCAAGCGGACGCCGCTCAACCGCGGCCCGGAGGGCCAGGCGCAGCGGCTGACGCAGGCGTTCCGCTACTTCACCCGCGAGCGCGAGCGGCTCGCCATCCGCGCGGTGCTCTGGTACGCGTGGCGGGACGTGTCGGAGGCCGACAGCCGCTGCAAATGGTGCGCGCGCTCGGGGCTCTTCCCGGTCGGCTCGCTGGCGGAGCCGAAGCCCGCCTGGGCCTCCTTCCTCAGCTTTACCGGAGGTGCCTAGCGCTCGCTAGTCGACGACCGCCAGGCTCGACTTGTCGCGCAGGCAGACGAAGATCGTTCCCGCGGTCCCCTCGGCGCGCTGCTTGACCACCGCGCGGTAGACGCCCGAGCTCAGCGGGTCGACGATGATCTCCCACTTGCCGGCGAGGTCGGTATGGGTCTTGCCGAGCAGCTTGCGGCCGCCGTTGCGCTTCTTCTTGAACAACTTCACCAGCCGGTCCTGGATGCAGGCGTCGTTCGAGGACGTCACCTTGCCGTGAAAGGCGGGAAAGGTCTCACGGAGGATGATCGCGCTGTCGATCTCGACCGTGTTGGTGGCGCCCGCGACGCC
>DATBPT010000069.1:0-10299 GCA_036561205.1 Solirubrobacterales bacterium | reverse complement strand
CGGCCGAACTGCCGGACCCGGGGGTGATCGAGTCGATCTCCGAGCCGTACATCCGCGCGTCGGTCATCACCCGCTCGACCGACGTCGGCGCGGTGATGGAGCTCTGCCAGCGCAAGCGCGGGACCCACGTCGACATGCACTACCTGTCGCCCGAGCGCGTTCAGCTGCATTACGACCTGCCGCTGGCGGAGATCGTCCTGGACTTCTTCGACCAGCTCAAGTCGCGCACCGCCGGCTACGCCTCGCTCGACTACGAGCCGATCGGCAACCGCGAGTCCGACCTCGTCCGCGTCGACGTCCTGCTCGCCGGCGAACGCGTCGACGCGCTCTCGCAGATCGTCCACCGCGATGCCGCCTACGACGCCGGCAAGCTGCTGGTCGAGCGGCTGCGAAAGACGATCCCCCGGCAGCAGTTCGACGTCCCGGTGCAGGCTGCGGTCGGCTCGCGGGTGCTCGCCCGGGAGACGGTCAAGGCGTTGCGCAAGGACGTGACCGCGAAGCTTTACGGCGGCGACGTGACCCGCAAGCGCAAGCTGCTCGAAAAGCAGAAGAAGGGCAAGAAGCGGATGAAGCAGGTGGGCTCGGTCGAGGTGCCCCAGGAGGCGTTTCTGGCGGTGCTGCAGGTCGATGAGTGAGGATGCCCGGCTCCGGTTGCTGAGCGAAGGCGCCGCCGCCTTCAACCGCGGTGACCATCAGGCGGTGCTCGCGATCTTTCACCCCGAGGTCGTCAGCTACGTCGATCAGGGGTTGATGAACGCCGGCAGTTGGCAGGGCCACGACGGTTACCTCGAGATGATCCGCAACTGGGGCGAGGCCTGGGAGACGGTCGAGGTTGAGATCGTCGCGGCGAGCGAGCCGCGCGCCGACGTGATCGTCGCCGAGGTGTTCCAGCGCGCGGTCGGCGCCGGGAGCGGTGTCCCGGTCGAGATGACACTGTTCTGGGTGTTCGAGTTCCGCGACGGGCTCGTGACGCGGTTTGCGATGTATCCCGACCGCGAGTCGGCGCTGGCCGAGGGCTAGACTGCCGCCTCGCGATGGCCGTCAAGACCGAGGCGATGGGCAAGACGTACCCGGCGGCGAGCTACGAGGTCGGGCGCGAGAAGATCCGCGAGTACGCGCACGCGATCGGGGCCACGAACCCGGTCCACCACGACCGCGAGGCGGCGCAGGCGGCCGGCTACCGCGATGTCGTCGCGCCGCCGATGTTCTGCGTCGTCTACTCGGTGCCGGCGGTCGCCCCGGGCGTCCTCGACCCGGAGGTCGGGATCAACCTCGCGGCGATGGTCCACGGCAGCCAGGAGTTCGTCTGGGGCGAGCCTGTCTGCTCCGGCGACGAGATCACCACCACCGCCAAGGTGACCGACATCTCCGAGCGCGGCGGCATGGGCTTCTATGTCTTCGAGACCGTCTCCACGAACCAGGACGGCGCCGAGGTCGTGCGCGGCACCTGGACCGACATCGTCAGGGGGGTGTGAAGCCGATGGCCGAGGTCAAGCAGGGCGATTCGATCCCGGAGCTCAAGGTGACCCCGGACAAGTACCTGCCGCACCGATATGCGGGCGCCTCGGGGGACTTCAACCCGATCCACATCGATCCCGAGTTCGCAAAGGCCGTCGGCCTGCCGCAGAACATCCTCCATGGCCTCTACTCGATGGCGCTGGTGGCACGGGGTTGCGCCGGGCTCGCCGACGGCGACCCGAAGGCGCTGAAGCGCCTCAGCGTCCAGTTCCGCGGCATGGGGATCCCCGAGCAGGAGATCACCGTCAGCGGAACCGTGACGGCGGTCGACGGCGACCGGGCGACGGTCGAGGTCGTCGCCGAGCAGGGCGGCAACCAGATCATCCGCAACGCCGAGGCCGAGATCCAGCTCTAGACCGGGTTCTCGCGGAGCCACGCGAGTACCAAGCCGGCGTGGCCGTCCGGGGGAAAGACCGGATACCAGACCCGCTCGATTGCGCCGTCCCGGACCAGCAGCGTCAGCCGCCTGATCAGGGTCTGCCCGGCGGCCTCGAAGGTCGGCAGCGCCAGCGCCGCCGTCAGCTCCAGCCCGGCGTCGGAGAGGATCGGGAACGGCAGATGCAGGCGCTCGGCGAGCTCGAGTTGGTAGGCGGTGTCCTGGGTCGAGAGCCCTAGCACCCGTGCCCCGGCTTCGCCGAGCTCGGCGTGGAGGTCGCGAAAGGCGCAGGTCTCGGGCGTGCATCCGCGCGCCCCCGGGATCAGATCCCAGTCGTCGACCAGCGACGGCTCGCCGGGGCGGCCGGTGCGCGGATAGGCGAAGACGACCGTCCGCCCCTCGAGCAGCGCCAGCGAGACGGGCTCGCCGGCGGTCGCCGCCAGCTCGAGCGGCGGCAGCGCGAGGCCGGGGAGGTGGTCACAGGCGCCGTCGTCGACGGGTGCCGGGAGGTCATCGGGGAGCGTGTAGGGGTCGATCACCGGGGCTGATCCTAGAATCGATACATGCTCACCGAGCGCCAGCAGCGAATTCTCAACCTGGTCGTCGGCGCCTACCTCGAGTCAGGCAAGCCGATCGGCTCCTCGGCGATCGCCGAGGACCCGGACTTCGACTGGGGCCCGTCGACGGTCCGCGCCGATCTCGCCGCGCTCGAGCGCGAGGGCTATCTGACCCATCCTCACACCTCGGCGGGCCGGGTCCCGACCGACTCCGGATACCGCTTCTACGCCGATGCGCTGGTCAACGCCGAGGCGAAGCCGGGGACGACGAGCGGGACTCTCGATCTGTCGCAGATGCGCCGTGAGGTCGAGGAGGCGCTGCGCGAGACCGCCTCGACGCTTTCGCGGATGACCGACCTGCTCGCGATCGCCACGGCGCCGCCGCCGTCGGCGGCGAGGATCCACCGGGTCGAGGCGCTGCAGCTGCAGCCGGGCGTGGTGATGGTCGTCGTCATCGCCTCCAACGGCGCGGTCACCAAGCGCATGTTCAACTTCGCCTCCCCGGTCGACCCGGGCCTGGTCGAGTGGGCGTCGAGCTTCCTCAACGAGCGCCTCTCCGGACTCGCGCTCGGTGCCCGGATGACCGGCGACCGGCTCGACGACCCTGAGCTCGGAGTCGCCGAGCGCGGCTTTCTGACCGAGATCGGCGACGCCTTCACCGGTCTCGAGCACGAGGCCGAGAGCGACCTCTACGTCGAGGGCGCCGCGCGCCTGCTGTCCGCCGAGCACGCCCCCGACCTGCCGCGCGCGGACTCGCTGATGCGGGCGCTCGAGCGTCGCGCCAACCTGCTCGAGGTGATGCGCTCGACCCTCGACGAGCGCTCCGTGTTCATGTGGATCGGGGGAGAGAACCCGTCGCCCGAGCTGCGCTCGGTGAGCGTAGTCGGCGCCAACTACGGGCTCGGTTACCGGAACCTGGGCGCTGTTGGCGTCGTCGGCCCGCTGCGGATGGACTACGCGACCGCGATCGCCTCGGTGCGCGAGGCCGCCGGCGAGCTTTCCCGCTTCTTCGAATCCGTCTACGACTGACACTGACGTGCCCCGCGATTACTACGAGGTTCTCGGCGTCGCCCGTGATTGCGGTGAACCGGAGCTGAAGAAGGCGTTTCGCGGCCTCGCCCGCGAACTGCATCCCGACGTCAACAGCCACGACCCCGAGGCGGAGGAGAAGTTCAAGCAGGCGGCGGAGGCCTATGAGGTGCTCTCCGACCCCGAGCGCCGCCGCACCTACGACGCCTACGGGCACGAGGGGCTCCGCAACCGTGGCTGGTCCCCGCACGCCACCGGCGGGATCGAGGACATCCTCTCGGCGCTGTTCGGTCAGGGTGAGACGATCTTCGGGGACCTGTTCGGCGGCGGGCGGGCGGGCCCGTCGTCCGGAGCCGACATCGGCGTCGAGGTCGAGATCTCGCTCGCCGAGGTGGTCACCGGTGTCCAGCGGGAGGTCGCCTTCGAGTCGGTCGCGAGCTGCGAGCGTTGCCACGGCAACGGGGCAGAGCCCGGGACGCCGATCCACACCTGTGAGACCTGCGGCGGGGCGGGGCAGGTGCAGCAGGTGAGGCAGACGGCCTTCGGCCAGCTCGTGCAGACGGGCGCCTGTCCGAACTGCCACGGCGCCGGCAAGATCGCCGAGCAGCCGTGCGAGCGCTGCGACGGTGCCGGGCGTGAGCAACGCCGGCGGACCTGGGACGTCGAGATCCCGGCCGGGATCGAGTCGGGCCAGCGGATCCGGATATCCGGGGCCGGGCATGCCGGCGAGCCCGGAGGCCGTCCGGGCGACCTCTACGTGCTGGTCACGGTCGCCGACGACGAGCGTTTCGAGCGGCGCGGCGACGACCTGGTCTCGATCCTCAAGGTGCCGGCGACGCTGGCGATGGTCGGCGGCAAGCTTTCCGTGCCGACGCTCGACGGCGAGCGCGAGGTGAAGATCCCGGCCGGCGCCCAGCCCGGCCACTCGGAGCGGCTCAAGGGGATGGGGCTGCCGTCGCTTCGAAACGGCAAGCGCGGCTCGCAGTACGTGCTCGTCGACATCGTGATCCCGCGCAAGCTCTCGAAGCAGCAGCGGGAGCTCGCCGACCGCCTGCACGAGTCGCTCGACGGCAGATGACCGATTCGGCGTGATCCGGCTCGCAATCCGGTGCCGGCCCCAGCTCGCGGAGCGGGTCCTGGCCGACCTGCTCGAGCTGGTTCCCGGTGGGGTCGAGGAGGATCGCGGCGACGATTGGGTCGAGTACGCGATCTACGGACCGCCGGGCGAGATCCCCGAGCTGCCGGACCTCGAGGCCGCCGCCGGCGAGGGCCTGGTCGAGATCAGCTCGACCGAGATCCCCGACGACTGGGCGGATCGCTGGCGTGACTTTCACGAGCCGGTCGCCGTCGGCGGCGGGCGCATCGTCGTCCGCCCGTCGTGGGAGCAGGCGGCGGGCGCCGCGGCCGAGGTCGATATCCGGGTCGACCCCGGGCAGGCGTTCGGCACCGGAGCGCACGCGACGACGAAGATGTGTCTGGAGTTTCTGCTCGAGCTCGCCGACGCGGGCGAGGCAGGCGGACCGCTGGCCGACCTCGGAACCGGCTCGGGCGTGCTCGCGATCGCCGCGGCGAAGCTCGGCTGGTCGCCGGTGATCGCCTGCGACAGCGAGCCGGCGTCGATCGAGGCGGCGGCAGCGAACGCGGCCGCCAACGGGGTCGAGCTCGAGCCGGTGCGCGTCAACCTGCGCGAGCGACCGCCTCCGAGCGCGCCGACGCTGGTCGCGAACCTGACCGCGCCGCTGCTGCGCGCGGTCGCCGAGCGGCTCGAAGGCCCGCCGCGAACGCTCGTCTGCTCGGGGCTGCTGGTCAGCGAGAGCGCCGACGTGGGCTCGGCGCTGGCCGTCGCCGGCCTCGGGATCGCCGAGCGGCGCGAGAGCGGCGACTGGGCCGCGCTGCTCTGCCGCGCGGGCCTCGGTTCCGACCCGGCCCGGGGTTAGTCTGCGCACATGCAGACCACCGCCGTCACGTTCTACAACGTCGTCGTCTGGCTCCACGTGAGCTCGGTGTTGATCGCCTTCGGCCCCACCTTCGCCTTCGGCATCTACATCGCCCTCGCCCAGCGCAAGTACCCGCGGGCGCTGCCGGCGGTGATCGAGGCGCAGACGACGATCCAGCGCTCGATGACGACGATCGGCGGCGCGCTGATCCTGATCACCGGCATCTACCTCGCCTCCGAGCAGGGCTGGGAGTTCAGCGACTTCTTCGTCGTTTGGGGCCTACTCGCGATCATCGTCCTGCTCGGGCTCGTGCACGGCTTCTTCCTTCCCAACGACACACGGGCGTTGCGGGCGGCGAAGCGCGACATCGAGGCGGCCGGGCCGGCGGGAGAGGTCGAGCTCGGCGCCGAGTACCGGGAGAGCTCGGGCCGCAGCGCGCGGATGGGGCCGATCGCGGGCCTGATCGTGATTCTGACCATCTACGTGATGGCCGCAAAGCCCTTCCTCTAGGCCGGGCTGACGCCGACCTAGCGGCGCAGAGCGACGGCGAGCGCCGCCGCGGCGAGGATGCCGGCGGCCAGCAGCGAGGCCTGCGGGTGCTGGTCGCCCATGACCGCTCCGCGTTCGCCCGCCGACATCACCGACGAGCGCGAGGCCGCCGACATCGCCGACATCGCCGAGGCGACCGAGGCGACCGAGAACGCGGAGGCAGCAGAGCCGATCGAGCCGATCGAGAGGGCCGAGCCGACGGAGCCGATCGACAGCAGGGAGCCCTTCGAGCAGATCGAAAGCAGCGAATCCTCGGACCAGAGGGAGAGCTTGGAACCGTTGTCCTGGGCGTGATCGCTCATGCCCTCAGTCTCTCAGCCGCGACAATTTGCCGTGTGAATGCTGAGGGACCAGATCCGTCGCTGCCGATCGCCGTCTTCGACTCCGGTGTCGGCGGGCTCACCGTGCTGCACGAATGCCTCGTCTCGCTGCCGGAGGAGGACTACGTCTACCTCGGCGACGACGCCCGCTTCCCCTACGGGGCGAAGACCGACGCGGAGCTGCGCGAGTGCGCCGAGCGCAACACCGCCTATCTGCTCGGCCGGGGCGCGAAGCTGATCGTGATCGCCTGCAACTCGGCTGCCTCGGCCGGCCTCCAGGCGGCGCGCGAGATCGCCGCCGAGCAGGGGGTGGAGGTGGTCGCGGTGATCGAGCCAGAGGCGGAGATCGCAGCGGCGATCACCGACTCGGGCCGGGTCGGGGTGCTGGCGACCCCGGCGACCGTCGCCGGGGGCGCCTACCTGCGGGCGCTCGGCTCCCAGCACCGCGAGCTGACCGTGACCGAGGTCGCCGCGCCCGACCTGGCGGCGATCATCCAGCGTGGCTTCCCCTTCTCCGAGGAGGTGGTCGAGACGGTGCGCTCCTACTGCGCGCCGCTGAAGCGCGCCCGGGTCGACACCGTGATCCTCGGCTGCACCCACTACCCGCTCGTGCGGCCGATGCTGCAGCGCTTCCTCGGCCGCGAGGTCCGCCTGGTGACGGCCGGCCACGCGCTCGCGGCGACCGCCCAGCGGATCCTCGAGTCGCGCCGGCTCGGCGCCGCCGATGACGGCGAGGGCACCTACAGGTTCATCTGCACCGGCGACCCGGAGAGCTTCCGCGAGCTCGGGACGCACTTTCTGCAGCTCCCGCTCGGCGAGGTCGAGCGGGTCGAGCTCTGAGGCGCCTGGGTACCCTTGTCGGCGATGTCCGAGACGATCCTCGAACGGGTACAGAGCGATACCCGCACCGCGATGAAGGCCGGCGAGCGCGACCGGGTCACGGCCCTGCGCCTGGTCACCGACGCGCTGCAGAAGGATCTCAAGGAGGGCGGCGGCGACGAGGTCGCGGTGCTGAGGCGCGAGCGCAAGCGGCGACTGGAGGCGGCGCAGGCCTACCGCGAGGGCGGCAGCGGCGAGCGGGCCGAGGCCGAGGAGGCCGAGGCGCGCGAGATCGAGCGCTACCTGCCCGCCGAGATGTCCGACGACGACCTCGCGGCGCTGGTCGACGAGGCGATCGCGGACTCCGGAGCGCAGTCCCCGGCGGACATGGGCAAGGTGATGGGGCCGCTGATGCCGAAGGTCGGCGGACGCGCCGACGGCAAGCGGGTCAGCGCGATGGTCAAAGACAGGCTCACCGCGTAGTGGCTCGCAGGCAGCTGACCCTCGACAACACGACCGCCGCCGAGCTGGCGGGCTCCGAGGACACCGTCCTGCGCGAGCTCGAGGAACGGCTCGGCTGCGAGCTGTTCCTGCGCGGCAACGTGCTCACCCTCGACGGTGACGACGCCGACGTCAGCCGGGCGGCGACGATGGTCGACGAGCTGGTCGGGCTGGTCGAGCGGGGCCACGACCTCGCCCCGGCGACGATCGACACCGTCACCGGCGCGATCGCCGCGCAGGAGAAGCCCGCCGAGATCCTCGAGGACGTGATCTGGCGCCACCGGGCGACCAAGGTGGCACCGAAGACGGTCAACCAGAAGCGCTACACGGACTCGATCCGCAACCACACGGTGACCTTCGGGATCGGCCCGGCCGGTACCGGGAAGACCTTCCTCGCGGTCGCCAGCGCGGTCGCCGCGCTCGAGGCGCGCAAGGTCAGCCGCATCATCCTCACCCGGCCCGCGGTCGAGGCAGGCGAGCGGCTCGGCTTTCTCCCCGGAGACATCCAGGCCAAGGTCGACCCGTACCTGCGGCCGCTCTTCGACGCGCTCTACGACATGCTCGACCCCGAGAAGGTGCTGACCTACTTCGACCGCGGGGTGATCGAGGTCGCGCCGCTCGCCTTCATGCGTGGCCGGGCGCAGCCCTTGACGAGTTCGGTGCTCACGCCGGCGGGCTTCCGGCCAATCGGAGACCTCCGGGTGGGCGATCTCGTGATCGGCTCGAACGGTCACCCAACGCCGGTACTCGGCGTCTACCCGCAAGGCCGCAAGGAGGTCTTCCGCGTCAGTACGCAGGATGGCGCTTCGACCGTTTGTTGCGCGGAGCATCTGTGGCACGTGTTCACGGCGAGCGATCGCCGGCGCGGAAAACCGGGTCGCGTCGTCGAGACCGGCGACATGATCGGTCGCCTCCGGGCCGCGCACCAGCACCGTTACGAGATCCCCCTACTTAGCGCCCCGGTCGAGTTCGAGCCGCGCGATGTGCCGCTCGACCCTTACGCGCTGGGGCTTCTGCTCGGCGACGGTTGCCTCACGACCACGACAACCCCCGCCTTCGCGACCGGGGATCCAGAGCTCGCAGAGGCACTCGACGAGGCACTGGACGGGATCGAAGTCCGCCACAAGGGTGGGCCGGACTACGTCCTTCGCAATCGCGCCGGACACCGCGGAGGCGTGATCGTCGTCAACCCCGTTACCGCTGCGCTTCGGGAGCTGAATCTGGCGGGCACCAGATCGAGCACTAAGTTCGTACCCGAGGTCTACCTGCACAACGACTCGGCGATCCGGTCAGCCGTCCTGCAGGGTCTCCTCGACAGCGACGGTGGACCGGTTTCCCAGGAGGCGCGGACCTGCCGGATTCAGTACACGACGTGCTCGGAGCGGCTTCGCGACGACGTCGTCTTCCTCGTTCGGTCGCTCGGGGGTGTTGCCTACTGGCGACGGCGTGAGGCCGCCGGGCGCAAGCCCGGTATGGCCAACGGGCGACCCGTCCACCATCGCTCGGACGCATTCATCCTCGACATCCGTCTGCCGAGCGAGATCGAGCCGTTCCGCCTCGGACGGAAGCGCGACCGATACCTGAGCGACGGCGGCGGTCGTCCGATGCGATTCGTGGACGCGATCGAACCCGCGGGCGACGCGGAGACCGTCTGCATCCAAGTGGCGGCGGAGGACTCGCTCTACGTCACTGAGGATTTCCTCGTCACCCACAACACCCTCAACGACTCCTTCGTCATCCTCGACGAGGCTCAGAACACGAGCCCCGAGCAGATGAAGATGTTCCTCACCCGGCTCGGCTTCGGCTCGAAGATGGTGGTCACCGGCGACATCACGCAGATCGACCTGCCCCGCGACCAGCGATCAGGCCTCGTCGTCGTCGGCGAGATCCTCGCCGCGGTCGACGACATCTCCTTCGTTCGCTTCGGCGGCGAGGACGTCGTCCGCCACCAGCTCGTGCAGCGAATAGTCGCCGCCTACGGCGAGTACTCCGAACGCGAGTGAGCCTCGATCTCTCGGACGTTCCCGAGGATCTGCGAGCGGCGGTCGAGGCGACCCTGGACGCCGCCGGGGTCGGCGACGGGCACCTCTCGATCGAGCTCGTCGGAACGCGGCGGA
This sequence comes from Solirubrobacterales bacterium, assembly GCA_036561205.1. GTDB lineage: Bacteria > Actinomycetota > Thermoleophilia > Solirubrobacterales > 70-9 > WHSW01. The sequence goes on along the minus strand of DATBPT010000069.1, from coordinate 576 downwards.
TCCGCGATCTCAACCGCGAGCACCGGCAGCTCGACGAGCCCACGGACGTGCTCTCGTTTCCGATCGACGGCAGCGGGCCGGCCGCCGGTCCCCGGGAGCTCGGCGACGTGGTCATCTGTCCCGAGCAGACAGTCGACGTGGTCGAGGCGAGCGTCCACGGGGTTCTTCATCTCTGTGGCTATGACCACGAGGCCGACGACGGCGAGATGCTCGCGCTTCAGGAGCGCATACTGGGGGCGCTGTGAGCGAGGCGACCGAGCAGAGCACCCGGGCCGGCTTCATCGGGCTCGCCGGGCGCCCGAACGTCGGCAAGTCGACGATCGTCAACGCGATCGTCGGGGCCAAGGTCGCGATCATCTCCGACCGCCCGCAGACGACGCGGCGCGCCAGCCGTGGGGTCGCCACCGACCTGGCGGCGGGATGGCAGCTGGTGCTCGTCGACCTGCCGGGCGTGCAGCGCCCGCGCGACCTGCTGACGAAGCGGATGCAGCGACGCGTCGAGACCGAGCTCGCCGGCAGCGACGCCGCCCTGCTGGTGCTGAACGCCGAGGAGGGCGTGGGCCCGGGCGATCGCTG
>DATBPT010000068.1:0-3377 GCA_036561205.1 Solirubrobacterales bacterium | reverse complement strand
TGCGCAGCGAGCAGGGCGTCCGCGCCCTGCTCTGCGAGGGCGGCCCGCGTCTGCACGCACAGCTGATCGACGCCGGGCTCGTCGACGAGCTCTTCGTCACCCAGGCGCCGAAGCTCGCCGGCGGCGTCGGCCCGGGGCTGGTCTCCGAGCTCGCCGAGCAGGAGCGCGGGCTCGAGCTCGGCTGGCTGCTCGCCGAGGAATCGACCGGCGAGCTCTTCGGCCGCTACCTGGTCGCCGCCGGCGGCTAGTGCGCCTGGTCGACTACACGGAGGCGGACCTTGGGCTGAGCGTGGCGCTCGAGACCGACCCGCAGGTGATGACCGAGCTCGGCGGCCCGCGCGCGATCGAGGCGATCGAGAAGGCGCATGCCAGCCGGGTCACCCCGCAGGCAAACGGGGGCATCTGGGTCAAGATCGTCCCCGGCGACGACGACGTTGCGGCGGGAGCGATCGGCGTCTGGCGCTCGAGCTGGGAGGGGGACGAGATCTGGGAGGCGGGGTGGATGCTGCTGCCGTCGTTCCAGGGCCGCGGGCTGGCGAGCCAGGCCCTGGGGTTGCTGCTCGCGCGGGTGCGCGAGGACCCGGCCTTCGACCTCGTGCACGCCTTCCCGGGGGTGAGCAACGGACCCTCGAACGGCCTCTGTCGCAAGGCCGGGTTCGAGCTCCTGGGCGAGTCCGAGGTCGAGTTCTCGGGCCGCCCGCTGCGCGTCAACCACTGGGTGCTGAATCTCGCAGCCGCTTAGCCACCGTATGCGCCTACGGCCGATAGGGAGGCGCCTCGCCCCAGCCCCAGCGAGGGAGCGGGGCGTGCTCGGCGACCTCCGCCCCCGGCTGGGAGTTCGAGAACGCCAGGCGGCTGCCCCATTCGGCGTAGGCGAGCAGTGCCGAGCGAAACTCCGGGTCGTCGGGAAGCTCCGCGTCATCAGCGGCGACGCTGAGCAGCTCGACGAACCGCCGCCGCGCCTCCGCGGTGATCTTCAGTCCGCGGTGCTTGGCCAGCATGTGCTCGTAGCCGCCGAGCTCGTCCGTGTAGCGCCGCGGGCCACCGAAGACCTCCGCCCACCACGCCGCGACGTGGTCGCGGTGCTGCTCGTGCACGCCGCCGGGAAAGTACGGGGACAGGAGCTCGTCCTGCTCGACGCGGTCGTAGAAGGCGTCGAGCAGACGCCGCAGCTGCTGCGCTCCGCCGGCCCACTCGTAGAGTGTCGGGGTCTGGTCGTCGGCGTCGGCCATCGACGCTCCTAGGCGAAGTCCGGGATCCGGTACTCGCCGGTCTCGTCGGGGATCAGTCCTGCCTGCTCGGCGTCATGCTCGCCGCGGCTGAGCATCCGCAGGGCGAGGATCGTCGCCCCGAGCACGCCGACGAGCCCGAGGCTGAGCTGAACGCTGAGCAGTCCCTCCCGGCTCCAGTAGACGTCGTCGAGCTCGAGCAGCAGCGCCGCCTCGTCGAAGGTCATCCCGATCCCGGCGCCGAAGGGCACCGCGAGGATCTGCTGCAGGCGGTCGTTGTCGCTGATCAGCCCGGCGCCGCCGGCGAGGAACGCGGCCAGGATCCCGGGGACGAAGTGGTGCACGTGGCGCCCGCCGACCTTGACGTTGCCGAGCGGCCACCAGCCGCTGCGGATGCCCCAGGTCGAGAGCCGCATCACGGCGAAAGCGCCGGTGAACCCGCTCAGCATGTTGAACAGGATCGTCTCGCCCTTTGGCGCCGCCGAGTAACCCTCGATCGCGACCGTGAGCGAGTCCTGGGTCGCCTTGGTCGTCGCGGCGATCGCCAGCTCGGCGCTCGAGAGCACGCCGCTGGGCTCGCCGGACTCCTTCGACTGAGCGAGACGCCGGCGCGCCATCCGCACGATGTGGCCGGCGAGGACCGTCCCGGCCGTCCCCAGTGCGGCGGCCGCGAGGCCGACTGTCAGCCGGTCGGCTCCCTGGTTCTTTCGTCGGCGGAAGGGCACCCGGCGAACGTTACGAAACCGCGCGGTTCTAGAGCCGGATGAGGTTGTCGGCGGCGAGCCCGCGCGTGGCGCCCCGAAAGTCGACCACCAGGGGAGCCTCGGCGACGACCTGCCCGTAGTCGAGCTGTGCGTGAGCGGTGATCACGCAGGCGACGTCGCAGCGGCCGAGCTCCTCGTCGAGATCGACTGACGCCAGGCCGAGCTCCGGGACCTCGCTGACGTGAGGATCGTGGTAGGCGACATCGGCGCCGAGCGCGCGCAGCAGGTGGGCGATCTTCAACGCCGGTGCTTCGCGCAGGTCGCCGACGCCGGCCTTGTAGGAGACCCCGAGCAGCAGCACGCGTGAGTCGCGCGCCGGCTTGCCGGCGTCGTTGAGGGCGCGGACGATGCGCTCGACGCAGTAATGGGGCTGCTGCTGGTTGACCTTCCCGGCGAGCTCGACGAACTCGGCCGGGAAGTCGTACTCGCGCGCCTTGAAGGCGAGGTAGAAGGGGTCGACCGGCAGGCAGTGGCCGCCCATGCCGGGGCCGGGCTCGAAGCGCATGAAGCCGTAGGGCTTCGTTGCCGCGGCGTCGATCACCTCCCAGACATCGATCCCCATCCGATCGCAGAGCACCGCGAGCTCGTTGACGAGCGCGATGTTGACCGAGCGGAAGATGTTCTCGAGCAGCTTCGACATCTCCGCGGCCTCGGGCGTCGAGACGACGACGACCTCGTCGCAGATCTCGGAGTAGAGCTCGACCGCCCGCGCCCGGCAGGACTCGGTCAGCCCGCCGACCACCTTCGGGGTGTTGCGGATCGAATGGTCGGTGCGCCCGGGGTCGATGCGCTCGGGCGAGAAAGCGAGGTGGAAATCGCGTCCGGCGGCGAGGCCCGACTCCTCCAGGATCGGCTGCAGGCGCTCCCGCGTGGTGCCGGGATAGGTGGTCGACTCGAGGACCACGAGCTGGCCCTCCCGCAGCACCGCGGCGAGCGAGCGGCCGGCGTCGGCGATGTAGCTGAGGTCGGGCTCGCGCTGGTTGGCGAGCGGCGTCGGAACGCAGATCAGGACCGCGTCGCATTCACCGAGCCCGGCCGGGTCGGTGGTCGCCGCAAACCGGCCCGCCAGGCCGGCGAGGCGCTCGCTGTCGACATCCTCGACCTGGCTCTCGCCGGCGTTCAAGCCCTCCACGAGCCGCTCGCTGACGTCGAGGCCCGTGACCTCGTGTCCAGCCTCGGCAAAGGCGACCGCGAGCGGCAACCCGACGTAGCCGAGGCCGATAATCCCGACTCTCATGCGGGTCGAGTGTAGGCGGCCGCGAGTTGTGCGATCAGGCGGCCGTTTGCGGTTGAGGGCCGGCTTGCGGCCGCCACGGCGGCAACCGGGATCAGCAGCTTGGTCGCCACCAGGGCGGCCGCAAGAGCGGCGTCGGAGTCGTCGGCG
>DATBPT010000067.1:0-8301 GCA_036561205.1 Solirubrobacterales bacterium | reverse complement strand
GTCGGCCTTCTGCGCCGCGCCGCGCTCGTACATCTGAATCAGGAAGTCGCGGAAGCCGATCGAGCCGCTGGTGTCGGTGTCGGCGTGCGGTGAGAGCCCGCCGCTGACCACGGTCATCCCGGGCACCTGGGAGTGGAGCGCGCCGGCGACCGTCTTCAGCATCTCGGCGTAGTCGGCGGGCTCGGGCGGTCCGCCCCAGTACTTCGGGTAGTTGGGCTCGTTCCAGACCTCGAACCCGATCGAGTTCGGGTAGCGCCTGGCCGCGGCGACCGCGAACTCGGCGAACTCGTCGTAGTACCCGGGCGTCGGGTGCAGCTGGTTGTTGCCCGACGCGCATGCGGCGGGGTTTTGCTGGGCAAAGCAGGGGGCGCCGATCAGGACCCAGAGCGGGCGAATGCCGCGAGCCTGGAGGCGGTCGTAGAGGACGTCGGACCCGTACCAGTTGAAGGAACCCCTGGTCGGCTCGACCCCGGCCCAGGGAAGGCTGGTGCGGGCGACCTCGGATCCGCTCTGGTCGAGCAGGTTGAGCGCCGCGACCGACTGGAAGATCCAATCGTCGTTGAAGCCGAAGGTCGGCGGCGGGTTCGGCGTCGCCAGCAGCGGCGCCATCGGTTGCAGCCGGTTCTCGCACTTGTCCACCCGCCAGGCCTTGCCCCGGCGCTTCCAGACCGCCTTGCCGGCGCAGGCGTACGGCACCTCGCCGGCCGCGTAGACGCCCTCGGCGCGCCACATGCAGACCCAGGTCGCGTAGTTGACCTTGCCCTTGCGCTTCTGCGGCCCGCACTTGCTGATCTTGAGCACGTCGATGCCGTTGCGCTCCTCGACCACGCGCTGGGCCTTCGCCTCGAGCTTGGCGCGGTTGACCCCGTGCTCGGTGTCGCCCGGCTGGCTTGCCGTAGCCGCGGGCACGGCGACGAGCGTCGCGGCCAGCGAGGTGAGAACGAGGGTTAGCGGTCGAGCCCTGCGCATCTTGGATCTTTAATCGGCTTCGGCCATCGATTTCTGAACCCTGCTGGCCGCCTCCGGATCACGATAGGCTGAGCGTGGTGGCCACGGAGACCGTCCACTACCGCACCTGTCCGTTCTGCGAGGCGACCTGCGGCCTCGCGGTGACGATGCGCGGCGACGAGGTGCTGGCGGTCCGCGGCGACGATGACGACGTTTTCAGCAACGGCTTCCTATGCCCGAAGTCGCAGGGCCTCAAACAGCTCCACGAGGACCCCGACCGGCTGACGGCGCCGCTCGTGCGCCGCGACGGCGAGCTCGTCGAGGCAAGCTGGGAGGAGGCCTTCGAGGCGGTCGACGAGGGCCTCTCCAGGGTGCTCGCCGAGGGTGGCCGCGACGCGGTCGCCGTCTACCTCGGCAACCCGAGCGCGCACAGCATCTCGGCGCTCTACGGCCCCGCGTTCCTGAAGGCGCTCGGCTCGAAGAACATCCACTCCGCGAGCTCGGTCGACCAGCTGCCCAAGCACCTCTCGGCCGGGCTGATGTTCGGCGGCGCGCTCAGCATCCCGGTCCCCGACGTCGACCGCACCGACCACCTGCTGATCCTGGGAGCCAATCCGCTGGTCTCGAACGGCTCGCTGCTGACGGCGCCCGACATGCGCGGCCGGATCCGGGCGATCCGCGAGCGCGGGGGCAAGGTCGTCGTCGTCGATCCGCGCCACAGCCGGACCGCCCGCGAGGCCGACGAGCATCACTTCATCCGCCCGGGCACCGACGCCCATCTGCTGTTCGCGATCGCCAATGTGCTGATCGCCGACGGCCTCGCCGACCCGGGGCCGCTGGCCGAGCATGCCAACGGGGCCGAGCTGATCGCCGGGTTGGCGGAGCCGTTCACGCCGGAGGCGGTCGCCCCCGTCTGCGGCATCGAAGCGGACCAGATCCGCCGCCTCGCCCGCGAGCTCGCGGCCGCCGAGCGGGCCGCCGTCTACGCCCGGATCGGGACCACGACGCAGCGCTTCGGCAGCCTCTCGAGCTGGCTCGTCGACGTCCTCAACTACCTGACCGGCAACCTCGACCGCGAGGGCGGCGCGATGTTCCCGCTCGCCGCCGTCGCCCAGCGCAACTCGGCCGGCTCGGGCTCGACCGGCAAGGGCATGCAGGTGGGCCGCTGGGCGAGCCGCGTCAGCGGCCGGCCCGAGGTGATCGGCGAGCTCCCGGTCGTCGCACTGACCGAGGAGATCACCACCCCCGGCGAGGGCCAGGTGCGGGCTCTGGTCACGATCGCCGGCAACCCGCTGGTCTCGACCCCCGACGCGGCGGCGCTCGAGGCCGCGGTCGAGACGCTCGACTTCATGGTCTCGCTCGACATCTACGTCAACGAGACGACCAGCCACGCCGATGTCATCCTCCCCGCCCCCGAGCCGCTCGCCAAGGCTCATTACGACTACGCCCTCTACCAACTCGCCGTCCGCAGCGTCGCCAACTACTCCGCGCCCGTGATCGACCTTCCGGAGGGGACGCCCCAGGAGTGGGAGATCCTCCTCCGCCTTGCTGCGATCGCCGCCGGACAGGGGCCCGACGCCGACCTCGAGGCCTGGGACGACCTCGTCGTCCAGACACTGATCGGCCGCGAGGTGGCGCTGCCGGGCTCGTCGATCGAGGGCCGATCGGCGGCCGAGATCGGCGAGGCGCTCGGTGACCGCCGCGGCCCCGAGCGGGTGCTCGACTTCATGCTCAGGGTGGGCCCGTTCGGCGACGGCTTCGGCGCCGACCCCGAGGGGTTGACGCTGGAGAAGCTGGAGGCGAACCCGCACGGGATCGACATGGGCCCGATGCGCCCGCGGCTGCCCGAGGTGCTGCGCACGCCGTCGGGCAAGATCGAGCTCGCGCCGGAGGAGATCGTCGCCGACATCCCGCGGCTGCAGAGCGAGCTCGGCATGCATGTCAACGGCCAGATGGTGCTGATCGGACGCCGCCAGCTGCGCTCCAACAACTCCTGGATGCACAACCTGCCGGCGCTGGTCAAGGGCAAGGACCGCTGCACGGCGCAGGTACACCCCGCCGACGCCGAGCGCCTCGGCCTCAGCGACGGCGGCGCCGCGCGGGTCAGCTCCGCCTCCGGCGAGCTCGTCGTCCCGGTCGAGGTCACCGACGAGATCATGCCCGGGGTGATCTCGATCCCCCACGGCTGGGGCCACGACGCCCCCGGCGTCCGCCTCGGCGTCGCCGCCGAACACGCCGGCGTCAACTCGAACCTGCTCGCCCCCGTCGACGTCGACGTGCCCTCGGGCAACGCCGTCCTCAACGGGATCCCGGTCGAGGTCGTCGCGGCCGACCGCGAGCCCGCGGTCGCCTAGCTCCTACAGCTCGAGCTCGTACTCGAGCAGCGTCTCGGCCGTTCCCCCGACCCGGTCGTAGACGGTGTGGGCGCGCTTGTTGTCGGGCATCGTGAACCAGCTCAGGATCGGTGCTCCGTGGCGCCGGGCGACATCGGTGACGGCCTCGATCAGCGCGTCCGCGTGACCGGCGCCGCGGGCGCTCTCGGCGACGAAGAGGTCGTCCATGACCACCACCCGGGCCCCGCGCAGGCTCGACCACTTCCACTGGTTGAGCGCGAAGCCGACCACCTCGCCGTCATCGCCCGTCGCGACCAGCATGAAGGCGCGCTCCTCGGGGGCCGCGATCACGTCGCGCGCCATCGCCTCGAGCCCCTCGTCCGTGGGGTTCGACTCGTAGAAGTCGGTGTAGCCGCGCAGCAGCGGCGCCAGCGCCTCGAGGTCGGCCTCGGTCGCCTCGCGAACGGCCATCAGGCGCCGGGGGCGAGGACGACGCCGCGTTCGTAGATCTCCTCGATCCGGTCGGCGGTGATCAGCTCCTCGCCGCCGGGAAGCAGCGGCGTGCGGTTGACGACGATGCCCTCGAAGATGTCCTCGCCGGTGTCGGCTTGCACCTCCGCCACCTTGCCGATCTTCTCGCCCTCGCTGGTGTAGACATCCGCGCCCTTCTCGAGCACGAGGTACGAGATCGGGGCGCCGAGGTCGTCCATCGGCGCGGAGACTAGTGAGTCGTCGCCTTGGTGAAGATCTCGCGCATCTTTCGCAGGTCGGCGTCCGAGAGCGCCGCGATCTCCGGCGGCGGCTCGGCACGGCGGCGAGCGAGCTCGTCGCGGATCTCCCGCCCGGCGTCCGTCAGCGCCACGAGCTTCACCCGGCGATCGCCGATCGCCGCGCCCCGCTCGACCAGGCCCCGCTCCTCGAGCCGATCGACGATCCCGGTGATGTTCGAGTTGTCGCAATGCATGCTCTGCGCCAGCTCCCCCATCGGCTTCGGCTCGTCGAGCAGGCCGAGGACCATCTGCTGCGGCGGCATCAGATCGAACTCGCGCCACAGCTCGAGCATCCGCGGCCGCCCCTTGGCGAAGAAGAACTCCAGCATCGCGATCCAGGCCTCGCTGGCCAGTCCGCCGGTCTTGGACGTGACGACATTCATTTGCTAGCCTGATACTCTACTGCATCGATAGTTGAGTCAGTCAAGTAAATGACGGGAGCATGCAGATGGACAACAACGGGATCGAGGTCGAGGGCCTCGTGCGGGAGTTCAAGAAGGGGCCGCGGGCGGTCGACGGGATCGACCTCTCGGTCGCTCCCGGCGAGATCTACGGCTTCCTCGGACCCAACGGCGCCGGCAAGTCGACCACCGTGCACATGCTCACCACCCTGCTCCCGCCGACCGCGGGGACGGCGCGGGTGGCGGGCCACGACATCATCAAGGAGGGGCCCGAGGTCCGCGACGCGATCGGCGTCGCCCTGCAGGAGGCCGCCCTGGACCAGTTCCTGACCGCGCGCGAGCACATGCGCTTGCAGGCCGGGATGCACGGGATCCCGAAGGCCGAGGCGATGCGCCGCGGCGACGAGCTGATCGCCCGCGTCGGGCTCTCCGAGGCTGCGGACCGCAAGGTCGGCGGCTACTCGGGCGGCATGCGCCGGCGGCTCGACCTCGCCCTCGCCCTGGTCCACCAGCCGCGGATCCTTTTTCTCGACGAGCCCACCACCGGCCTCGACGTGCAGAGCCGCACGGCCCTCTGGGACGAGGTCCAGCGGCTCGCCAGCTCGCACGGGGTGACCGTCTTCCTGACCACCCAGTACCTCGAGGAGGCCGATGCGCTCGCCGACCGGGTCGGGATCATCGACACCGGCAAGCTCGTCGCCGAGGGCACGCCCGACGCGCTCAAGGCCGAGATCGGCCGGCCGACGGTCGAGGCCGCACCCGCCGACGAGGGCGAGATCGAGCGCATGCGCGAGGTCTTTCAGCGGTTCGGCTCACCCGAGCGGGCCGACCGCGGCCACGTCGCCGTGCGGCTCGACGAGGGCTCCGGCGAGCTCGCCGAGATCGTCCGCGCGCTCGACGCCGAGGGAATCGCGGTCCAGGATCTGGAGATCCACGCCCCGACCCTCGACGATGTCTTCCTCGTCAAGACCGGCCGACGGCTCGAGGGGGCCGGCGACGACGAGGCCCAGCAGACTGGCGAGCAGGAGGCGGTGACGGCGTGAGCAACGGCGACGCGATCGCGATTCCCCTCCCCGGGAGGCTGGTGGAGCGCCATAGCGGCACCCTGACCCAGGTCGGCTACCTGGCGAGGCGCTCGATCACGCGCACGATCCGCCAGCCGATTATGTTCGTGCCCAGCCTCGTCTTCCCGCTCTTCCTGCTCGCGGTCAACTCGAGCGGCCTTTCGGCGGCGACCTCGCTTCCCGGCTTCCCGACCGACTCCTACCTGTCGTTCGCGCTCGGCCTCACCTTCATGCAGGGAGCGCTGTTCGCGACCATGGGGGCCGGCCAGTCGATCGCCGGCGACATCCAGCACGGCTTCTTCAACCGCCTGCAACTGACGCCGCTGCGCAGCAGCGCCCTGATCGCCGGCCAGCTCGCCGGCGCGACGCTGCAGGGACTCTTCCAGGCGGTCACCTATCTGATCGTCGCGCTCGCCTTCGGCGCGCACCTGGAGGCGGGGATCGCCGGGGTCCCGGTCCTGTTCGCGCTCTCGGCGATGGTCGGGGTCGCATTCGGCTCGATCGGACTCGCGATCGGGCTGAAGACCGGCAACGGCGAGGCGGTCCAGGGCGCCTTCCCGCTGCTGTTCGTGCTCCTCTTCCTCAGCTCCGGCGCCCTGCCGCGCGACCTGATCGCCAACGACTGGTTCCAGACCGTGGCGACGATCAACCCGGTCAGCTACCTGATCGAGGGCTTCCGCAGCCTCTTCATCACCGGCTGGGACGGTGAGGCGCTGGCGCTCGCGTTCGGGGTCTCGCTCGGCGTCCTCGCGGTCGGAATGTGGGCGGCGACCGCGGCCCTGAAGGGAAGGATGGAGCGCACATGAACCCGTTCACGACCCGCTGGGCCCGTGCCGCCGGCGCGATCGCCTGGCGCTCGGTCCGCATCATGCTCAGCAAGCCGTCGCTGATCCTGCCGTCGCTGATCTTCCCGCTGTTCTTCTTCGCCGCCTTCGCCGGCGGCCTCTCGGCGGTCTCGGAGGCGCCCGACTTCGACTACCCGAACTACACGACCTTCCAGTACATCTTCGTGCTCATGCAGTCGGCGGTCTTCGGCGGCGTCTTCACCGGCTTCTCGATCGCCGCCGACTTCGAGTTCGGCTTCGCCAGGCGGATGCTGCTCGCGACCCGCAACCGCTCGGCGCTGGTCGCCGGCTACGTGCTCACGGCGCTGATCCGGGCGATGCTCGTCTGGGCCGTGGTCACCGTCGTCGCGGTGATCAGCGGCGCCGAGATCGCGGGCAACGGCGCCGACCTGCTCGGGATCCTGGTGATCGCGGTGATGCTCAACTTCGCCGCGACGCTCTTCGCCTCGGGCCTCGCGATGCGCTTCCGCACCCTGCAGGCGGCGCCGCTGATCCAGCTCCCGGCCTTCCTGATCATCATGACCGCCCCGGTCTACGTCCCCCGCGACCTGATCCAGGGCTGGGTCGCCACGGTCGCCGACTTCAACCCGATGACCGCGATGCTCGAAGCGGGCCGCAACCTGATCATCGGGGCCCCCGCCGAGACCCTGCTCGCCCTCGGCGTCGCCGCCGGCCTGATCCTCGTGATGCTGAACTGGGCCCGCACCGGCCTCCGCCGCGCCGAAGCCGCGGGGTAGGACGACGCCCGAGCCTGGTCACAGAAATGGGCTGGGTAGGGGTGCGTTTCGTGGGTTCGAGGCGTCGAGTGACCACTTAGGCGTCGTATGCGGCGGTAACTGGTCACTCGACGTGAAATTGCACGAGAAGGCGCCCAAAACCCTCCCCCACTTGCCCTGTTGTTGTTCGGCCAAATAGTCTCCGGCCATGGCCGAAACGGTCACTCTGGACGTCGCCGACGGCGCCGCCCGGATCACCCTCAACCGCCCCGACTCGCTCAACTCCTGGAACGAGCAGTTCGGCCGTGAGCTTGCCGCCGCGCTCGACCGAGCCGCCGGCGACGACGCGGTGCGCGCGGTGATGATCAACGGCGCCGGCCGGGCCTTCTCCTCCGGCGCCGACCTGAGCGAGCAGCGATCCGACGTCGAGGGCGGGCCGCCGGACCTCAGCGCCCGCCTGCGAGAGCTCTACAACCCGATCATCCTCTCGATCCGCGAGCTGCCGAAGCCGGTGATCGCGGCCGTCAACGGACCTGCGGCCGGGGTCGGCTGCTCGCTGGCGCTCGCCTGTGACCTGGTCGTCGCCGCCGAGTCGGCCTTCTTCCTGCTCGCCTTCGTCAACATCGGCCTCGTCCCCGACGGCGGCGTCACCGCGACCCTCCCCGCTCGCGCCGGCGCCGCGCGGGCGATGGAGATGGCGATGCTCGGCGAGCGGGTGCCCGCCCCGACCGCGCTCGAGTGGGGGCTGATAAACCGGGTCGTGCCCGACGCCGAGCTCGACCGGGACGCCGCGGACCTGCTCGCTCGGCTCGCGGCGGGACCGACGCGTGCCTACGCGAACATCAAGGCGCTCATCAACCGCCGCCTCTACGGCGATCTCGCCGCCCAGCTCGACGCCGAGGCCGATGCCCAGCGCGCACAGGGCCAGACCGCCGACTTCATCGAGGGCGTGCTCGCGTTCACCGAGAAACGGCCGCCGCGGTTCAGCGGCAGCTGAGCGGCTACTCGCCGTCGGCCTCGAACGGCGGCGGCACGCTGCCGTCCTTCGGACCCTTGCCGGGCTTCTCCGGCTTCGGCTCCTTCGGCTCCTTCGGCGGCTTCTCGCCCGCCGCCGCGTAGGCCCGATCGAGCGTCGCCTGCACCTTGCCCAGCTGGCCGTCGTCGAACTGCATCCGCTCCTCCAGGAGCGGGATCGCGTCCGCCGCGCGCCCGGCGCCCAGGTAG
>DATBPT010000066.1:0-12367 GCA_036561205.1 Solirubrobacterales bacterium | reverse complement strand
GCGCGTGAACGGGCTCGACCCCGAGCTCCTGCGCCTGCTCGGCCAGCTGCGCTTCCGCACCAGCTACGGCCAGAACGTGCTCGACCATCTGGTCGAGTGCTCGCACCTGGCGGCGCTGATGGCGGAGGAGCTTGGCGCCTCGGTCGAGACGGCCCGCCGGGCGGCGCTCCTGCACGACATCGGCAAGGCCGTCACCCATGAGATCGAGGGTCCGCATGCGCTCGTCGGCGGCAAGATCGCGCGCCGCCGGGGAGAGTCGGAGGCGGTCGCGCACGCGATGGAGGCCCACCACGGCGAGGTCGAGCCACGGACGGTCGAAGCGGTGATCGTGCAGGCCGCGGATGCGGTCTCGGGGGCCCGCCCGGGGGCCCGCGGCGACGCGCTCGAGCAATACGTCGGCCGGCTCCGCGACCTGGAGGAGATCGCCAGCCGCCAGGCCGGCGTCGAGCGGGTGTTCGCGATGCGCGCCGGACGCGAGATCCGGGTGATCGTCGATCCGGGCGAGGTCGACGACGAGCGCGCGGCGCTGATCTCGCACGAAATCGCGACCGCGGTCGAGAAGGAGATCGAGTACCCGGGAAGGATCAAGATCACCGTGATCCGCGAGAGCCGGTCCACCTCTTACGCCAGCTGACGCCGATAGGATCCCGGCCGCATGAACGACACCGTCTTCTACGTCCTCGGCCTCTCCCTGGTCGCCGTCGCCCTGGTCGTCTCCTTCGTCGGCCTGCGGTTCGACAAGTTCCCGAACTCGCGCGGGCTGCTGGTCGTTGCCACGGTCGCGATCGCCGCCCTGGTGCTGGCGACGATGACCTTCGCCTGGCGCAACGCCGCCGACGAACAGGACACCCGCGAGGCCGAACTGGCCGCCGATGTGACCGCGAACGAACAGGCGGGCAACACGACCGAGGCCGACGAGGAAGCCGGCAGCGCGGCCTCGGAGGCGACCTCAACCACGGCCTCGACCACGGCGTCGCCGACCACGACGACGAGCACCGTCGACGGCGCCCAAGTCTTCGCCACAGCCGGCTGCACGGGCTGCCATACGCTTGCCGACGCGGGCTCGACCGCGACCACCGGCCCCGACCTCGACGCCGCCCTGAAGGGCAAGGACGAGACCTTCATTCACGACTCGATCGTCGACCCGAACAAGTTCGTCGAGAAGGGTTACCCGCCCAACATCATGCCCCAGACCTACGGCGACCAGCTCAGCCCCGAGGAGCTCGAGGCGCTGGTCACCTACCTCTCGCAGGTCACAAGCCAGGGTTGACGCCACACCTCCCCGTGTGGGAGGGTCGGCTCGATGGTGCGGAGACGGATTGCACCGGCGGCTTTCGGGCTCGCGCTCGCGGCATTGATCGCGGTGAGCCCGTCCGACGCGACCTTCGCCGGTCGCAACGGGCGGATCGTGTTCTCGCACTTCACCCACTCCAGCCCGGGGCAGATCACCACCCTGACGCCCAACGGCCGCCACGCGCGGGTGCTCACCGCCTACAAGCGCGAAGCCGCCGCGCCGGACGTCTCGCCGAACGGCGGCCGGATCGCGTTCACGCTGATCGGATCGCGGCGCGTCCCGGACAAGGTGATCTCGATGCGGATTGGCGGCGCCAACGCCCACGCTCTGACCCACGGGTGCACCCGCCGCTGCCTCGGCGACGGCGAGCCGGCGTGGTCACCGGACGGACGCCAGATCGTCTTCAACCGCGCCTTCGGGCCGATCGTCGACGACAACGCGGACCACATCGACCTGATGATCATGAACCGCAACGGGACCCACGTGCGGACGCTGCTGCACTCGCCGGACTACGGCAACAAGCGCCGGTTCGAGGCGGGCACCTGGTCGTGGTCGCCGGACGGCACCCAGCTTGCAGGCACGTTCCTGGACCTCAACAGCCCGAAGCAGGCGTCGGCCATCTACACGGTCGAGCTCGACTCGCTCGACATCCACCGGATCACGCCGTGGCGGCTCAATGCCGGCAACCCCGACTACTCGCCCGACGGCCGGCGGATCGTCTTCAACTCCGCCTGGGAGGGACAGACGCACTCCAGCCTGTATTTGGTCAACCCGGACGGGACCGACACGCGCCGGCTCAACCACCCGGGGGCGAACTACACCTTCGGACCGAAGTTCAGCCCCTCCGGCAATCAGATCGTCTACATGGTCGCCGGGCGCCAAACGGGCTTCCACCTCGCGCGGAGGACGATCGGTGGCGAGGTGCGAAAGCGGATCACGCGCTCGACGATGCGCGGCTTGGACCCGGTCTGGGCCGCGCGCCAGTAGCAACGGTTAGAGCCCGTGGTGCGGCCATTCCGGCGGCTCGCCGCGCTTGAAGGCCGAGGCGCCAATCGCGTGCGAGTCGCGGCGCCAGAACATCGACAGCGCCGCCTCGACCTCCTGGCGCAGGCGCTCCTCATAGGTGCGGCCGACGTTGCGGACGATCGTCTCCTTGTCGGTGCGGATCGCGCCCTGCGGCAGGGCGGCGATCTCGTGGGCGAGTTCGAGCGCCCGGCCGAGCGCCTGGCCCTCGTCGACGACCTCGTTCGCAAGCCCGATCGCGAGCGCCTCCTCGGCGTCAACGGGCCGGCCGGTGATGATCAGCTCCATCGCCTTGGCATAGCCGACGACGAGGGGCAGGCGCACGGTCATCCCGTCGCCGGCGACGATGTTCCAGCGCCGCTCGAGGGCGCCGAAGACCGCGTTGCGGGCGACGATCCGGATGTCGGCGAGCAGCGCGTTCTCGAGCCCGGCCGCGACCGCCCAGCCGTTGACGGCGGCGATCACGGGCTTGAACACGTCGACGCGGCGGGTGTAGCCGCAGTCGCCGGGGGAGTCGTAGACGTGAGTACGGAACTCGTCCCACTCGGGCCGCGGCCAGTCGGCGGCGTCCTGGAGGTCCCAGCCGGCGCAGAAGGCCTCGCCGGCGCCGGTGATCACGAGCACGAAGGCGTCGTCGTCGTCACGAAACCGCCGCCAGGCATGGTGGAGCTCGTCGTTCATCCGCCGCGAGACCGCGTTTCGCTGCTCGGGGCGGTTGTAGGTGAGCACGGCGATATGCCCGTCGAGCTCGTAGGTGATCTGCTCGTATTCCATTCGTCCTCCTAAGATGGGCCGCGTGAGCGGGAAGCGCTACCACGTAACCACGTTCGGCTGTCAGATGAACGAGCACGACTCCGAGCGGATGAAGGGGATGCTCGAGTCGCTCGGCTATGAGGAGGTCCGGGAGCGCGCGCTCGCCGACCTGATCCTGTTCAACACCTGCTCGATTCGCGAGAACGCCGACAGCCGCTTCATCGCCCATCTCGGCGAGGCGAAGCGGCTCAAGTCCGAGGACCCCGAGCGCATCGTCGGGGTCGGTGGCTGCTGGGCCCAATCGGTCAAGGACGAGGTCTTCGAGCGCTTCCCGTTCGTCGACGTCGCCTTCGGCCCTGGGCAGATCGCGCGCCTGGCCGAGTTCCTCGCCTCCGACTCACTCACCGCCCAGGGCTACTTCGAGTTCGAGGACTTCGCCGGCCACCTGCCGATGAAGCGCGAGCGCGAGTTCCAGGCCTGGCTGCAGATCTCCCAGGGCTGCAACTGCGCCTGTGCGTACTGCATCGTGCCCTCGACCCGGGGCCGCGAGCAGAGCCGCGATCCGGCGGAGCTGGTCGCCGAGGTCGAGGCGCTGGCCGCCGACGGCGTCCGCGAGATCACCCTGCTGGGGCAGAACGTGAACAGCTACGGCCGCGACCTGGGCGGGCCCAGGACGACCTTCGCCGAGCTCCTGGCGATGATCGACGGAATCGATGGGATCGAGCGGGTCCGCTACACGAGCCCGCATCCCAAGGACATGCGCGAGGACGTGATCCGCGCCCACGCGGAGCTGCCCGCGCTCTGCGAGCACATCCACCTGCCGCTGCAGTCGGGGTCGAGCCGGATCCTGAAGGCGATGCGGCGGACCTACAACCGCGAGCGCTACCTCGACCGCGTGGCGATGATCCGCGAGCACGTCCCCGACTGCGCCCTGACCACCGACGTCATCGTCGGCTTCCCGGGCGAGACCGAGGCGGACTTCGCGCAGACGCTCGAGATCGTCGAGCGGGTCGGCTACGACGGCGCCTTCACCTTCGTCTTCTCGCCCCGGCGGGGCACCGACGCCGCGACCCTCGGCGACCAGGTTCCACATGCGGTCAAGCGCGAGCGCATGGAGCGCCTCGTGGAGGCCGTTCAGCGCCGCGCCCGCGAGCGCGCCCAGCGCTTCGTCGGCCGCTCGATGGAGGTCCTGGTCGAGGGCGGAGCCCGCCGTGACGTCGATCAGCTGCGCGGGCGCACCCGCCACAACAAGGCGGTCAACTTCTACGGCACCGCCTCACCCGGCGAGCTGGTCGAGGTCGAGATCGAGCGGGCGACGTCGCAGACGCTGACGGGACACGAGCGGCTTCTCAGTCGCGCACTGTAACGGCGCGCCGATGCGGGTGCTGGCAATCTTCGGCCCGACCGCGGTCGGCAAGACCGGGGTCGCGATCGAGCTCGCCGAGCTGCTGCGCGAGCGTGGCGAGGATCCGGTCGCGGTCTCCTGCGACTCGATCCAGGTCTACCGGGGGCTCGAGGTGCTCAGCGGGGCCGCGTCAGAGGGGGAACGGGCTCGACTCGAACACCGCCTGCTCGGCGTCGCCGGCGTCGAGGAGGAGTTCTCGGCCGGCCGCTTCGCCAAGCTCGCGCACGCGGAGATCGACCAGCTGCTGGCGGAGGGCCGGCGCCCGATCGTGGTCGGGGGAACGGGTCTCTACATGCGCGCGGCGCTCTCCGAGCTCGACCTGCGCCCGCCCGTCCCGGCGGAGGTCCGCGCCGAGGTCGAGGCCGACCTCGCGCGGCGCGGCCCGGAAGCGCTTCATGCCGAGCTCTCGCCCGAGCTCGCCTCCGGCGTGCATCCGAACGACCGCAAGCGCATCGTCCGACTGACCGAGCTGTCCCGGCTCGGGATCGCGCCGCATCCGAGTGCCGATCGCCTCTGGAGCGAATCGCTGCGCGTCCCGACCGTGCTCGTCGGCCTGACGGTCGATGGCGACGAGCTGCGCGCACGGATCGACGCCAGGGTCGGTGAGATGGTGAGGGCGGGCGCCGAGGCGGAGGTGCGCGCCGCCGCCCAGGCCGGCGCCTCACGGACCGCGCGGGCGGCGATCGGCTTCGACGAGCTGCTGACCGGGGACGTCGAAGGAATGAAGGCGGCCCAGTGGCGCTTTGCCCGCCGCCAGCTGACCTGGATGCGGCGCATGGAGGGCATCGAGGTGATCGACCGCCGCGGTCGCGACGACGCCGCGGTGGCCGCCCAGATCGTCAACATGCTCGAGGAGGCGGCTTGAGCGACATCGACACCGTCAAGGCGCTGAACTCGATCTTCGACCGCTACGACTTCGGCGCGCTCCGAGACGCGGTCGAGGGCTCCGATCCCGAAGAGGTCAGCTCCGGGATCGCCGAGCTCGACGCCCTGGTCAGCGAGTCGTTGAGCGACGACGTGGTGATCGAGTTCCACGTCGGCGTCGACCTGCCCGAGGGCGCGCGCTATGAGGGCCGGGAGGAGTACCTGCGCTTCTGGCGCGGCTGGCTGGCCGCGTTCGAGATCTACGAGATCGAGCATCGCGACTACGAGCAGGTCGGCGACTGCGTCGTCGTCGGCGTCACCCACCGCGGGCGTGGCCGGGGCAGCGGTCTCGAGTTCGAGCTCGTCCAGGGTCAGCGCTGGGTCCTGCACGACGGGCGGGTGACCGAGATCCACGTCTACGACACGCACGAGGAGGCGCTCGCCGACCTCCCCGCCGAATAGCCTGGCCCGATGCGGTTCGAGAAGTGGCAGGCGCTCGGCAACGACTACATCGTGGTCGAGCGCGCGGCGCTGCCCTGGAAGCTGACCGCAAAGCGGATCCGGCGGATCTGCGAGCCCCATTCCGGGGTCGGATCGGACGGCATCCTGCTGCTCTCACCCACCGAGGACGAGCGCTACGTGGCCGAGCTGCGGATCTTCAACCCGGACGGCTCCGAGGCCGAGCTCTCCGGCAACGGCGCCCGCGAGGCGGTGCTCTACCTGCGCGCCACCGGCTGGACCGACGCCGACACGTTCACGATCCTGACCAAGGCCGGCGAGGTGACGCCGACGATTACCGGACCGAACGAGGTCTCGATGGCGATCGGCCGCGCCTCGGTGACCTCGCCGTTCTACCCCGACGGACCGCCCGACGGCAGCGGCACGATCAGCTCGCGCGGCCGGGAATGGCAATTCCAGCACGTCGACGTCGGCAATCCGCAGTGCGTGATCGAGGTCGGAGACCAGGTCGAGGAGCTCGACCTGCCGACGATCGGCCCGGCAATCGAGTCGAGCAGGCAGTTCCCGCAGCGCACGAACGTCTCGTTCACGAAGGTCGACGGCTCGACCGTCAGGGCGCGGATCTTCGAGCGCGGGGTGGGGGAGACGCTGTCCTCGGGCACCGGCGCCGCCGGCGCCGCGGTAGCCGCCTTCCTCCGCGGCGCCCCGAGCCCGATCACGGTGAAGCTCGACGGCGGCGAGCTCACGGTCGAGGTCAGCGAGGGGCTCGACGTGACCCTGATCGGCGCCGCCTCGCGGGTCTACGCCGGCGAGCTCGACACTGATTTCGCCCAGAGCCTCGCCGGCGCGGACTGACCGCAGCGGCTGAGGCTCAGCGGTGGCGCAGGCTCGGGAAGCGCCGCCGCGAGGTGCGGTCGGCGGGCTTCGGGGAAACCTGACGGTCGCCGCGGTCCTCGAATTGAAGGGGCTGGGCGGTGATCACATGGACGAATGAGCGCATCGGTGGCCTCTCTCTCGTTGCTCGACCAGCCGAGCGTCGCACCGGGAGGTCCGCAGGGTTGTGGGCTCCGTCACTCAGCCACGGTGACGTCGGTCACGGAGCGCTCAGCGGCGGGCGACGAGCAGCTCCGCGAGGCGCGCGGCGACGAAGCCGAAGGCGAAGTAGAGCGCCGGCAGCCAGAGCGCGACCCCGAACAGCGTGTCGGCCGAATCCGCGTACTCGGCCAGGTCGAGCTCGACGATCACGATCTCGGCCAGCGGCCCGGCGACCGCGGCGGCGAGCCCGCAGACGATCGCCGGCCGTCCGCCGGCAAGCCAGCAGGCGATCAGCACCGAGAGCATCACGATCAGCGTCGTCGCCGGGCCCTCGGGCTGGTCGTGGACCAGCGCCGTGACGGCGTAGAGCGCGAGCACGGCGGCGATCGCGCCGATCCCGACCCGCGGGTCGAATCCGGGGCGCGGGGGGCCCAGCCGCAGGCGCAGCTCGCCCAGCGAGGCCGTGGCGAGCCCGACCAGGATCGGGAACCAGAGGGCGCTCTCCCAGATGAACGGCGTCGCGTCGTCGAGGTAGGTGGTCGTGCCCGCCTGCACGTGCCCGGCATCGCCGACCAGACCGCCGGCGGCACCCGCGGCGAACAGGATCAGCAGTTCTCTCGCCGTCAGCCGCATCGCGGCCGCCAGTATCGCTGCTCGGCTAGCCTCTCGCCCCCGATGGCGCTCACCGATCCCTCGAAGCGACTGCAGGCGATTGCGCCCTACATGTTCGCCGAGCTCGAACGCAAGGTTGCGACGAAGCGGGAGGCCGGAATCGACGTGATCAGCCTCGGGATCGGCGACCCCGACCGGCCGACGTATCCACACGTGGTCGAGGCGATGCAGGCCGCGGTCGCGGACCCCGGCACGCACCAGTACCCCTCGAATCGCGGCCGGGCCGAGTTTCGCGAGGCGTTCGCCGGCTTCTACGACCGCCGCTTCGGGGTCGAGATCGACCCCGAGACCGAGGTGATCCCGGCGATCGGGGCGAAGGAGTGCATCTACAACCTCAGCTTCGCCTTCCTCGATCCGGGCGACGTAGCGCTCGCCTCCGACCCCGGCTACCCCGTCTATACGGGCGGGCCGCTGCTCGCCGGCGCCGAGGCCGTCGTCCTGCCGCTGGTGCCCGAGCTCGGCTTCGTGCCCGACCTCGAGGCGATCGACCCCGAGCACCTGCGCCGCGCCCGGCTGATCTTCCTCAACTACCCCAACAACCCGACCGGCGCCGTGGTCGCGGAGGGACTGTTCGAGCGCGTGGTCGAGCTCGCGCGCGAGCACGAGATCCTCGTCGTCCACGACAACGCCTACTCGGAGACCACCTACGACGGCTACGTCGCGCCCAGCTTCCTCGCCACGGCGGGCGCCAAGGAGGTCGGGGTCGAGGTCTTCTCGCTCTCCAAGGGCTACAACATGACCGGCTGGCGCTGCGCCGCGATCCTCGGCAACGCGGAGGCCGTCGCGTCGTACTGGCGGCTGAAGACGAACGTCGACTCGGGCCTGTTCGAGGCCGTGCAGCTCGCCGGCGTCGCGGCGCTCGCCGGCCCGCAGAAGCCGGTCGAGGAGATGAACGCGATCTACGCCCGCCGCCGCGACCTCGTCGTCGGCGCCCTGCGCGAGATCGGCGTCGACGTGGCGGCACCGAAGGGCACGATCTACGTCTGGGCACCGGTTCCCGAGGGCCACACCTCGACCTCGTTCGCGGAGCTGGTGCTCGAGCAGGCCGCGGTGATCGTCTCGCCGGGGTCGATGTACGGCCCCAGCGGCGAGGGCTTCTTCCGGATCTCGCTGACGACCCCGGACGAGCGCATCGCCGAGGCCGTCGAGCGCCTGCGCGAGCACCTCGCCTGAGATGGAGGGCCGGCGCCGGGCGCGATCTGGCTCCGAGTTGGAGCAGCGTTACGGCTACAGCCGCGCGGTCAGAGTCGGTGAGCGGGTGATCGTCGCCGGCACCGCGCCGGTCTGGCCGGACGGCGGCTGCGACCCGGATCCGGGCGCCCAGGCGCGGCGCTGCTGCGAGATCATCGTCGAGGCGCTGGAGCAGCTGGGGGCCGGCGCGGCCGACGTCGTGCGGACGCGGATCTTCGTCACCGACCCGGAGATCGCGGACGCCGTCGGCGCCGTTCACGGTGACTTCTTCGGCGAGGCGGAGCCCGCGGCGACGATGGTCGTGGTCAGCGGCCTGCTCGACCCGCGCTGGCTGGTCGAGATCGAGGCCGAGGCGGACCTCCGCACAGACTGTTAGGACTTGCTAACAATATGCGCCTCGCGCAGGGGCTCTCCCGAGGTTTGGGGATGGGGGAGATTCAAGCCCTTGCTGACACTTACCGATTCAGATAACGGATGACGACACTTGGCATAGCACTGGCCCTTGCCTGCGCCGCGATGGCGAACGTCGGGATGCTGTGCAAGCACCGGGGCGCCTGCGAGGCGCCCGAGATCAGCCTTCGAACCCCGCTGCGAAGCGTCGGCCGGCTGTTCGGCTCGCGCTGGTGGACGATCGGCTTCGCCGTCGCCGCCGTCGCCTGGGTCCTGCACGTGGCGGCGATGGCGGTTGCGCCGCTGTCTCTCGTCCAGGCAGTGATCGCCGGCGGGCTGGTCCTGATCGCCTATCCGGCCACCCGCTACTTCGGTCACAAGCTCAACTCCCGCGAGTGGCTGGGACTCGGCCTCGCCGCCGCCGGGCTCGGGTTCCTCGCGGTCACGGTCCCGCACGCGGCCGAGAACGAGGGCTACTCGATCGCCACTCTGGCCGGCTTCGAGGCCGTGATGGTCGGCGCCGGCTGCTTCCTCTTCGCCTCCGGAATCCTGCGCCGCGGCTCGATCTGCCACGGCGTCGTGCTCGGGCTCGCGTCGGGCCTCTTGATCGGCGTCTCGAACGTGGCGATCAAGGCGCTTACCGAGGGGATGGAGATCGCCGGCATGGAGGCCCTGATCAGCCCATGGACCGTGCTCGCCGTGATCGGCGGGATCGGCGCCTTCTTCGCCCTTGCGCGCGGGATGCAGCTCGGCGAGGCGATCCCGGTGATCGCGACCGCCTCGGTCTCATCCAACTGCGCCGCGATCCTCGGCGGCGTGATCGTCTTCAGCGACCCGATCGGTTCGGGGCTGGTCGAGGGACTTGCACGCGGCCTCGCCTTCGCGGCCGTGATCGTGGCGGTCGCGCTGATGCCGCGCGCCCACGGCCCCGCAACCGCCTAGGCGCGAACCTCCACCCGGCGACCGTGCCTGTAGCTTGCGACCGTGGAGGTCGTCCGGGTCAAGGATCTCGAGATCGCCTACGAGCGTGTCGGCGAGGGACCGCCGCTGGTGTTCGTGCACGGCGCGGCGGGGGACGGCCGCTTGTGGCAGCCGCAGCTCACCGCCTTGGCCGATGAGTTCACGGTCGTCGCCTGGGACGAGCCGGGTGCGGGCCGCTCCTCGGATGTGCCCGCGGATTTCGGCCTCGCCGACTACGCGAAGTGCCTTGCGGCGTTGCTCGAGGCGCTCGCGCTCGGGCCGGCGCACGTCGCCGGCATCTCCTGGGGCGGCACGGTCGTGCAGGAGCTCTACCGCCGCGATCCCGAGCTTGTCGCGAGCCTGATCCTGATCGATACCTACGCCGGCTGGAAAGGGTCGCTACCCGAGGACGAGGTGCGTGCCCGGGTCGCGGGCGCTCGTCAGATGCTGGCAGCGCCCGCCGAAGACTTTGATCCCGCGCTTCCCGGGCTGTTCGCGGGTGACCCCCCGGCCGAGTTCGTCCCCTTACTCGAGGGGATCGCCGCCGCCGTCCGGCCCGACAGCCTTCGCACGCAGCTGTTCGTGATGGCCGAAGCCGATCAGAGCGATCTGCTGCCCCGCATCGCCGTGCCGACGCTGCTGATCTGGGGCGAGCTCGACGCGCGTTCGCCGCTTCGCGTCGCGCGCCAGTTCGAGCGGGCGATCCCGGACGCGAAGCTCGTCGTCATTCCCCGGTCGGGTCACGTCAGCAACCTCGAGCAGCCCGAGCAGTTCAACGAGGCCGTGCGCGAGTTCTGCCGTGCCCACTGACGGCGGCGGTTACAGAGACGGCTAGAGCTTGCCCTCGGCCTCGAGCGTCTCGCGCAGCCCGGTCTCGAGCCCGCGCGGTGAGTAGCCGAGCTCGGCCATCGCCTTGTCGTGCTTGGCCCAGAAGGTGACGCCGTCGGCGGAGGCGATCAGCTCGCGCAGGTTCGGACCCTGGTCCATGACCTTGCCCACCAGCGGGCCCGCGGGCGTCATCAGCTTCATCAGCCCGACCGGGATCGACCGCTGCGGCGGCTTCTTGCCGGCGACCCGGCCCACGGTCCCGATCAGCTCTCGCATGGTCGTGATCTCGCCGCCTAGCACATAGGCCTCGCCCACGGTTCCCTGGTCGAGCGCCAGCAGGATCCCGTCGGCGACGTCCTCGACGTAGACCATGTTCATGCCCAGGTCCGGGAACGCGAGCAGCGGCATGCGCCCGGCGAGGAACTGGTTGATCTGGCTGCCGATCGCGGAGTGGTCGTCGGGGCCGTACACCCCGCCCGGCTGCACGATCACGCAGGGCAGGTTCTCCTCGGCGATCAGCCGCTTGGCGATCTGGTGGGCCTCGTACTTCGTCTGCTCGTAGTAGGAGGTGAAATCGCGGCCGGGATGCTCGTAGGTCTCGTCGACGACCTCGCCGTGGGTATTGCCGAAGGCGCCGACCGTCGACACGTAGACGGCTTTCGGCGTCTTTGCCGCCAGCGCCGCCCGCAGGACCTTCTCCGTGCCGAGCACGTTGGCCTCGTACATCGCCCGGTGCTCGCTCTCGGGAATCCCGACCTCGTAGACGGCGGCGTTGTGGATCAGCGCGTCGCAGCCGGCGAGCCCGGCGGTGATCGCCGCCTCGTCCGAGAGGTCGCCGACGACCAGCTCGCAGCCGAGCTTCTCCAGGGGCTGTCCCTTGGCGGTCGAGCGGACAAGGACGCGCACGTCGTCGCCTCGCTCGCGCAGCTTGCGGGCCACATGACCCCCGATGAACCCGGTACCGCCGGTGAGGAATACCCTCATCTGAGTGCGCAGACTACCCGGGATCGCGCTGCTGGCCTCCACCGCCTCGGTCCTGATCGCGGCAGGTGGCTCCACCGCCGAGCCGACGCGGGTGCTGCCGCCGCAGAGCTTCGCCTTCGCGATCGGCAACGGCAACCTCGCGGGCGGCCCCGGGGAGGTGGCGGCGCGGCTCGGCGGCTTCGACCTCGTGGTCGTCGACGGCGAGCTGGCGACGGCGGATGAGGTCGCGGCGCTGCGGGCCGGCGGGGTCACGGTGCTCGCCTACCTGAGCGTCGGCACGATCGAGAAATGGCGTGGCTGGTACGACGAGCTGAAGCGATTCCGGCTCGGAGCCTGGGCCGACTGGAAGGACGAGTGGTTCGCCGACGTCTCGAAGCGCCGCCTGCGGCGCACGATCAGCGCCGAGATCGCTCCGCGGCTCCTCGGCAAGGGCTTCGACGGGCTCTTCCTCGACAACGTCGACATGATCGAGACCCGAAACCACGTCGACCAGCGCCCGGGCATGCGCG
>DATBPT010000065.1:0-4659 GCA_036561205.1 Solirubrobacterales bacterium | reverse complement strand
GTCGGGGATCGCCTCGATCACCTTCTTCGCGAACTTGACCTCGTCCGGGTCGGGGCTGAAGACCTTCTTCGCGATCTCGATCTGTACCGGGTGCAACGACCAGGCGCCGACGCAGCCGAGCAGGAAGGCGGCGCGGAACTGGGTCTCGCAGCCCTCGACGTCCTTGATGTCGCCGTAGGGCCCGTAAAAGGGCAGCAGGCCGGCCGAAGTGCAGGCGTCGACCATGCGCGCGATCGAGTAGTGCCAGGGGTCCTGCTGCGCGGTCGCCCGCAGGGCGTCGGGGTCGTCGGGATCGGGATCTTCGATCACGCGGTAGCCGGGATGGCCACCGCCGACGCGAGTCGTCTTCATCCGCCGCGAGGCGGCCAGGTCCGCGGGCCCGAAGCTCATCCCCTGCATCCGCGGCGAGGCGGTCGCGATCTGCTCCAGGTTGACGACGCCCTGCGCAGTCTCGAGGATCGCGTGTACGAGGATCGGGCGCTCGAGTCCCGCCTTCGCCTCGAGCTGGGCGAGCAGCCGGTCGACGTAGTGGATGTCCCAGGCGCCCTCGACCTTGGGCACCATGATCACCTCGAGCTTGTCGCCGATCTCGGTCACCAGCGTGGTCAGGTCGTCGAGCACCCAGGGACTGGCGAGCTCGTTGACGCGCGTCCACAGTGCGGTCTCGCCGAAGTCGACCTCGTTGGCGACCCTGACCAGGCCCTCGCGGGCGGCGACCTTGTTGTCGACCGAGACCGCGTCCTCGAGGTTGCCGAGCAGGATGTCGGCCTGCTTCGCCATCTCCGGCACCTTCGCCGCCATCTTCTCGTTCGAGGCGTCGAAGAAGTGGATCATCCGCGAGGGCTTGAACGGCACCTCGGTGATCGGATCGGGAGCTCCGATCGCCAGCGGCTTGAAGAAGTCACGTGGGTTTCTCATCACGACAAGTCTGTCGTAACGGCGGCGCGAGCCGCGTTTAGGATGCAGCGGTGGCAGAGGGAGAACGGCGGGCGCTGATTACCGGGGTGACTGGCCAGGACGGCTCCTACCTGGCCGAGCAGCTGCTCGAGCGCGGTTACGAGGTCCACGGGATCCTGCGCCGTTCGTCGTCGCCGAACACAGCCCGGATCGAGCATCTGCTGCCGAGCCCCGACGGAGGCGGCGGTGCGCTGCAAACCCATTACGCCGACCTCTCGGACTCCTCGGGGCTGGCGGCGCTGATCGACCGCGTGCACCCCGACGAGATCTACCACCTCGGGGCCCAGAGCCAGGTCGACGTCTCCTTCGAACTACCGGTGCAGACCTTCGACATCACCGGGACCGGGACGGTTCGCCTGCTGGAGGCGCTTCGCGAGGCCGGGGTCGACGCACGCTTCTGCCAGGCCTGCTCGTCGGAGATGTTCGGCTCCTCGCCGGCGCCGCAATCGGAGTCGACCCGGTTCGCGCCGCGCAATCCGTACGCGATCGCGAAGCTCGCCTCCTACTGGGCCGCGGTCAACTACCGCGAGGCCTACGGGATGCACATCGTCAACGGGATCCTCTTCAACCACGAGTCGCCTCGCCGCGGGGAGGCGTTCGTGACCCGCAAGATCACCCGTGGCGTCGCCAGGATCCGCGCCGGCATCCAGGAGCGGATCCCACTCGGCAACCTCGACGCGAAGCGCGACTGGGGCTACTCGCCCGACTACATGCGAGCGCTGCAGCTGATGGTCGCGGCCCCCGAGCCCGACGACTTCGTGGTCGCGACCGGTCGCCAGCATTCGGTCCGCGATTTCCTCGCGCTGGCCTGCGAGTGCGCCGGCATCGACGATCCGGCCAGCCGCTACGAGATCGACCCCCGGTTCTTCCGGCCCACCGACGTCGACTCGCTCTGTGGTGACGCGGCCAAGATCCGCGCCAGACTGGGCTGGGAACCGACGCTGGAGCTGGGCGAGATGGTGCGAATGATGGTCGAGGCCGACATCGCCGAGCTCGAGATCTCGACCAGCAGCTCGTTCGCCGGCCGCGCGGCGAGCGACTAGCCTCAGCGGATGCCAACCCGCGTGCGTGCCGCCCGCCCCGGTGAGGAGGCGCGGCTGCCGGCGCTCTACGAGTGGCTGTTCGCCCCACCGGGCTCGCGCCCGGCCGCCTGGGACGAGCGCCGCGCGAT
This sequence comes from Solirubrobacterales bacterium, assembly GCA_036561205.1. Lineage (GTDB taxonomy): Bacteria > Actinomycetota > Thermoleophilia > Solirubrobacterales > 70-9 > WHSW01. Next base: position 2,531 of record DATBPT010000065.1, on the reverse strand, counting down.
CGTCGCCCTGCGCGACGCGATCGATTCCCACGACGCCTGTGTGCTGGTGGCCGAGGCCGAGGACGGAAGCCTGATCGGCATCTGCACCGCCTATCAGGACATCCATTCGGTCCGCTTCGGATACCGGGCCTGGATCGAGGATCTCGCCGTCGATCCCGAGCACCGCTCACAGGGGGTCGGCAAGGCGCTTCTGGACGCGGCGAAGGCGTGGGCGCGCGAACGCGGTGCCACCCATCTGGAGCTCGACTCGGCCGAGACGCGCGCCGACGCCCACCGCTTCTACGAGCGCGAGGGCGCCGGCTACCGGGCGATCAGCTTCGGCTGGGAGCTGTAGGTAGGGTCGAGGGATGGCCGGCCGCATCGTCCTCTTCGGCGCCACCGGATACACCGGGCGACTCACAGCTGCCGCGATGGTCGCGCGCGGCGACCGCCCGCTGCTCGCGGCGCGAACGAGGGAGAAGGTCGAGGCGATGGCGGCCGAGCTCGGCGCGCTCGAGAGCGCGGTCGCCGACGTCGCCGACCCCGCCAGCGTCCGCGCGCTGCTCGAGCCCGGCGACGCGATCGTCGCCACCGTCGGTCCGTTCGCCCGCTTCGGCGATCCGGCGGTCGAGGCTGCGATCGACGCCGGCGCGTCGTACATCGACTCGACCGGTGAACCGGCGTTCATCCGGCGGGTCTTCGAACACTACGGGCCGCGGGCCGAGCGGGCCGGCGCCGGGCTGGTGACCGCGTTCGGCTACGACTGGGTGCCCGGCAACCTCGCCGGCGCCCTCGCCCTGAACGAGGCGGGCGACGCGGCGACGCGGATCGAGATCGGCTACTTCACCACCGGCGGCGGGCTCGGCGGGATGAGCGGCGGCACCCGCGCTTCGGCCGCGGGAGCGATGACCGAGCCCTCGTTCGCATGGCGCCAGGGCATCCGCACCGAGCGGCCCGCGAAGCGAGTGCGCAGCTTCCTCGCCGCGGGCAAGGAGCGCCAAGCGATCTCGGTCGGATCCTCCGAGCACTTCACCCTGCCCCGCATTCACCCCGGCCTGCGCGAGGTAAACGTCTACCTCGGCTGGTTCGGCAAGGGCTCACGGGCGATGCAGGGGGTCGCCGCCGTCAACGCCGCGATCACCCGGCTCCCGGGCGCCAAGCGCGGCCTCGATGCGCTCACCGCCCGCGTCTCCGGCTCGACCGGCGGCCCGAGTGAGTCCGACCGGGCCGGCACCGGTTCGGTCGCCGTCGCGACCGCCTACGACGCCTCCGGCGCCGAGTTGGCCACGGTCGAGGTTCGCGGCCCCAACGGCTACGACCTGACCGCCGCGACGCTCGCCTGGGGCGGCGCTCATGCGGCCGCGAACGGGATGCTGGTCAGCGGCGCTCTCGGCCCGGCCGAAGCATTCGGCCTCGAAGCTTTCGAGGCCGGCTGCGCCGAGGCCGGGCTGACGCCGGTCTAGATTGGGTCGCGCGCGGAGGCCAGCGCCTTCTCGCGGTCGAGATGGAACTCGACCTTGCGGAGCGCCCCGTCGCGGAACTTCCACACCGCGGCGCTCGGCTGCTCGACCTCGACGCCACCGTGGCGCGTGATCCCGGTCTGCTGTACGTACGTGATCACGTTGTCGCCGTGCTCCTCGAAACCCTCGAACACCAGGCGGACGCGCTCAAACGACTCGAGCCAGTCGGCCCAGCCGGCCCGGATACCGTCGAGGCCCTCGTACACGCCGACGAAGCTGTCGTCGCTGCCCTGCATCTCCATCACCACATCTGGGCTGCTGATCGGCCTCAGGGTCTCGGCGAGTCGCACGACAACGGCCTCGTCGATCTCAGCCTCGTCGTCGGTGAACACGGTGGCGAGGGCCCGCATCAGGGGCTCGGCGTTCGAGATCGCGGCAGTATTCTCCACATCCCCCGACCGCGAAGACAGGAGCCATGGCAGTAGCGACAGCGACCTACCAGGAGATGACCGACGATCAGCAGGCGATCGTCGAGATGGTCCGCAACTTCGTCGACAACGAAATTCTTCCCGTCGCCGAGGAGTACGACCACGAGGACAAGTTCCCGGAGCCGATCGTCGAGCAGATGAAGGAGCTGGGCCTGTTCGGGGTCACGATCCCGGAGGAATTCGGCGGCATGGGCCTCGACCTGTCGACCTACACGCTGATCGTCGAGGAGCTCTCGCGCGGCTGGATCTCGATCTCAGGCGTCGTCAACACCCACTTCATCGGCTCCTACCTGCTGATGAAGTTCGGCACCGACGAGCAGAAGGAGTACTTCCTGCCGAAGATGGCGACGGGCGAGATCCGCGCCGCCTTCAGCCTCTCCGAGCCCGAGGTCGGCTCCGACGTGCAGGGCATCAAGGCGACCGCGAAGCGGGCCGACGACGGCTACTGGGAGCTGAACGGCCAGAAGATGTGGGTCACCAACGGCCTGCTCTCGGGGGTCGTGTTCGTGCTGATGAAGTCCGACCCGAAGGCCGACCCGCCCTACAAGGGCATGACCTGCTTCATCACCGAGAAGGAGCCCTGGGCCGAGGAGAACGCCGGCGA
>DATBPT010000064.1:0-42344 GCA_036561205.1 Solirubrobacterales bacterium | reverse complement strand
GCGCGGAGCTTGTTGAGCAGGCCGATCCCGCGGCCCTCCTGCGCGAGGTAGAGGATGACGCCCTGGCCCTCGTTCTCGACCATCGCGAGCGCCGACTCGAGCTGCTCGCCGCAGTCGCAGCGCAGCGAGTGGAAGACGTCGCCGGTCAGGCACTCGGAGTGGACGCGGACGAGCACGTGCGGGACGCCGTCCACGTCGCCCTTGACGAGCGCGACGTGGTGCTTGTCGTCGATCAGCGAGCGGTAGCCGATCGCCTCGAAGTCGCCGAACGTCGTCGGCAGGCCCGTGGCGACGACGCGCTCGACGAGCTTGTCGTGCAGCCGCCGGTAGGCGATCAGGTCGGCGATCGTGACCATCTTGAGGCCGTGCTCACGGCAGTAGCCGGTGAGGTCATCGACGCGCGCCATCGTGCCGTCGTCGTTCATCACCTCGCAGATCACGCCGGCCGGGATCAGGCCGGCGAGCCTGGCCAGGTCGACGGCGGCCTCGGTCTGCCCGGTCCGCTCCAGCACTCCCCCGTCCTTCGCCTTCAGCGGGAAGACGTGACCGGGCTGCACCAGGTCACGCGGCGCGGAATGGGGATCGATCGCGACCTGGATCGTCCGGGCGCGGTCCTGCGCGGAGATGCCGGTGGTGACCCCCTCACGGGCCTCGACCGAGACGGTGAAGGCGGTCTCGAAGGCGGACTCGTTCTTGGCCGCCATCAGATCGAGCCCCAGCTCGTCGCAGCGCTCGGGCGTCAGCGCCAGGCAGATGAGGCCGCGCGCCTCCTTCGCCATGAAGTTGATCGCCTCCGGCGTGCAGAACTGCGCGGCCATGGTCAGGTCGCCCTCGTTCTCGCGGTTCTCGTCGTCGCAGACGATCACCATCCGCCCGCGGCGGATCTCGTCGATCGCCTCCTCGATCGTTGCGAACGCAGTTTCGGTCTTCGTCTCGGTCATCGGTTCCCTTCCTGGTTAAAGCGTAGAAGCCGCTCGACGTATCTGGCGACCAAATCGAGCTCGAGGTTGAGGCGTGCGCCCTCCGCCGCCGCCCCGAGCGTGGTCCGCTCGAGCGTCTCCGGGATCAGCGAGACCTCGAACCACGGGGCGCCGTCCCCGGCGGGATCCTCGTCGAGCCCGGCGACGGTGAGGCTGACGCCGGCGACCGTGACCGATCCGTGCTCGACCAGGTAACGCTCGAGCCCGCCGGGAACCAGCACGCGCAGACGGCGCGCAAACCCGTCGTCGACGACCTGGGTCAGCTCGCCGACCCCGTCGACGTGGCCCTGGACGATGTGGCCACCGAGCGGGTCCCCGGCCCGCAGCGCCGGCTCCAGGTTGACCGCGTCGCCCGCGCTCAGGTCGCCGAGCGTGGTCAGGCCGAGGGTCTGGTTCATCACGTCGGCCTCGAAGCCCGCCGCGGAGACGGTGGCCGCCGTCAGGCAGGCGCCCTCGACGGCGACCGAGTCGCCCTCCTCGAGTCGGGCCGCGAACTCCGCGGCGATCGCAATCCGGGCGCCCGCGTCGCTGCGCTCGACGCCTCGCACCGTGCCCAGCTCGCTGACGATCCCGGTGAACATCACCACTCCCGCAGCCGGGCGCTGGCGAGCATGTCCTCGCCGACTCGCTCCCACTCGACCCCGATCGGCCTGGCGGCATCCGCGACGCGCTCGAAACCGCTGCCCGCCGCCAGCGGGCGACCGGCCCCGAGCACGACCGGGGCGATGAAGACCCGCAGCTGGTCGACCTCGCCGGCGGCGAGCAGCGAGCCGGCGAGCTCGGCGCCGCCCTCGACCAGCAGCGAGCCGATCCCGCGGCGACCGAGTTCCGCCAGGGCGTCGGCGAGCCGTCGCTCGCGATCGCCGGCGAACGAGATCACCTCGGCTCCCGCCGAGCTCAGGGCCTCGACCCGGGCCCGATCGGCGTCGGCACCGGTGAAGACGAGCAGCGGGGCCTCGTCAATCGACCGCACGAGCGCCGAATCCGCCGGTACCCGGGCGCTGGAGTCGAAGACGACCCGGGCCGGCTGGCGCGCATGCGAGGCGTAGCCGAGCCGCGCCGTTGTTGAGGCGCCTTGTTCGGAGTCCTCGGTGTCGCGGGCGGTGAGCAGCGGATCGTCGGCGAGCACGGTGCCGATCCCGACCGCGACCGCATCGGACTCCGCCCGCCAACGGTGCACGAGGGCGCGGCTCTCGGGCCCGGAGATCCACCGCGAGTCGCCGCTCGGAGTCGCGGTGAAGCCGTCGAGGCTGACCGCCGCCTTCAGGGTCACCAGCGGCAGGGCGGTGCGCGCGTGCTTGCGAAACGGCTGCAGCAGAAGCCGCGCCGCGGCCGCTTCGGCGCCGTCGATGAACTCGACCTCGACGCCCTCGTCGCGGAGGATGCCCGGACCGCGCCCGTTGGCCTTTTCGCTCGGGTCGTCGCAGCCGATCACCACCCGGGCGATGCCGGCGGCGAGGATCGCCTCCGTGCAGGGCGGCTGGCGGCCCTGATGCGCGCAGGGCTCGAGGCTGACGTAGAGCGTCGCCCCGGCCGGGTCGCGTCCCCGCTCGCGGCAATCGGCGATCGCCGCGACCTCCGCGTGCAGCTCGCCGAGGGCGGCATGGAAACCCTCGCCGGTCACCTCACCGTCGCTGACGAGCACGGCGCCGACGAGCGGATTGGGGCTGACCCTGCCGCGGCCGCGCTCGGCCAGCTCCAGCGCCCGGCGCAGGTGAGCCCGGTCCGCGTCTGTGGCCACGAAAGTCATCGGTTCAACAGCCTGATTGACTGGTCAGTCAACGGAAGTCTACCGCCCCTCCGCGTGTTTTCACGCCGCCGCCGGATAGCGTGGGCGGCCTTGTCGGACTATGAGCTGATCCTGATCGCAGGCCTGCTGCTGGCGGCCGGGCTGATCGCCGCCAAGGTCGCCGACAGCGTCCGCGTGCCCGGGCTGCTGCTCTTTCTCGGCCTCGGCATGGTGGTCGGCTCCGAGGGCCTCGGCGGGGTCGACTTCGACGATGCCGAGCTCACCCGCACGCTCGGGACCATCGGCCTGATCCTGATCCTGTTCGAGGGCGGCCTGACCGCGGGTTGGGGCGAGATCCGCCCGGTGCTCGGGACCGCGGTCTCCCTGGCGACGATCGGCACCGTGATCACGGCCGTGATCACGGGGCTGGTCGCCGTCTGGCTCTTCGACCTCTCGACGCTCGAGGGCCTGCTGGTCGGCTCCGCGGTCGCGGCCACGGACAGCGCCGCGATCTTCGCCGTCCTTCGCGGATCGCGGCTGCGCAAGCCGATCGCGCGGGCGCTCGAGGGGGAGTCGGGGATGAACGACCCGGTCGCACTGCTGCTGGTCACCGGCTTCATCGACTGGATCCAGCTGCCCGACTACGGCGCCCTCGACATGGCCGGCGCCCTGGTGCTGAAGCTGGCGCTCGGCCTCGCCTTCGGGATCGCGATCGGCTTCGGCGCCCGCTGGTGCTTTCGAAATCTCGACCTCCCCAACCCCGGCCTCTACCCGGTGGCCTCGATCGCGGCGGCGGCGCTCGCCTACGGGATGCCGGAGATCGTCGATGGCTCGGGCTTCCTCTCGGTCTACATCACCGCGCTGATCCTCGGCACCGGCCCGGTGCCGGCGAAGCAGACGACGATCGCCTTCCACCAGGGCCTCTCCTGGGTCGCTCAGATCTCGCTCTTCGCCCTCCTCGGCCTGCTCGTCTTTCCCAGCGGGCTCGGCGACGTCGCCGGCGAGGGCCTGCTGCTCTCGGCGGCGCTGATCTTCGTCGCCCGGCCGCTGGCGGCGTTCGTCGCCAGCGCCTTCTCGCCGTTCGACAACCGCGAGCGGCTGATGCTCGGCTGGGCCGGCCTGCGCGGGGCGATCCCGATCTGGCTCGCCACCTTTCCGGTGGTCGCCGGGGTCGGCGACAGCGCCCTGATCTTCAACACGATCTTCTTCGTCGTCGTCACCTCGACCCTGATCCAGGGCACGACCTTCGAGCCGCTCGCCCGCCGCCTCGGTGTGGTCAGCGACGAGTCGGCGTTGCCGCCGCCGCTGATCGAGACCGGGATCATCCGCGAGCTCGGCGGCGAGTCCTTCGTCTGGCGAGTGCAGCCGGGCGACGCCGCGGCCGGGCACATGATCAAGGACCTCGAGCTGCCCCGCGAGGCGCTCGTCAACCTGATCGTCCGCGACGGCGCGGCGCTGCCGCCGCGCGGCTCGACCGAGATCGAGGAGGACGACGAGCTCCACATCGTCGCCCGGCTCGAGGTCCTGCCCGAGGTCCAGCGCCTCGCCGGGCGCTGGCGCGACGGGCCGCTGGGCAGGCCCGAGGTGCCGACGCTGCCGCCGCGGGGCGCGCCGCAGGTGTTCTCGGTCCGGCCCTGGAGCCCGGCCCGCGACGGCGATCCGGGCGCCCCGACGGAGATCGAGGGCGTGGCGGTGGTCCAGCACCTGCGCACCCGCCGCGACGGCAGCGGCTCGCTGGTCACGCTCGCCGACGGCCGCTACGCGGCAACCGGCGCCGAACTGCTCGCGGTCGGCGGCCGCCGCCGGCTCGCCGAGTGGTGCGCGCGCCGCGTCTCGAGGCCCGGCGTCGCCTCGGCCGAGCGCGCCTGGTGGCAGGAGCTCGCCGGCGCCCTCAGCGCCCCGGCGACGCCGCCGGACGCGGACCTCGCGTAGAGCCCCGCAGCCCTACTCCGCCCCCGCCGCCTCCGCCACGGCCCGGTACGCCGCTGCCGGGTCGTCGGAGCCGAAGACCGCCGAGCCGGCGACGAACAAGGTGGCGCCGGCGTCGGCGGCGAGACCGGCGGTCGAGGGGTCGACGCCGCCGTCGACCTCGAGCAGCGCCTCGGGGGCGAGCTCGGCGAGGCGCCTGATCTTGTCGGGAGAGCCGGGGATGAACGCCTGGCCGCCCCAGCCGGGGTTGACGGACATGCAGAGAACCAGGTCGGCGACCCCGCGGAGCTCGCTGACCGCGGCTGCCGGCGTGCCCGGGTTGAGCGCCAGGCCGGCGAGGCAGCCGAGCTCGCGAATCGCGTTCAGGGTGCGGTTGGCGTGGGCCGTCGCCTCGACGTGAACCGTGATCGAGTCGGCGCCCGCCTTGGCGAACTCGGCGATCTGCTGTTCGGGACGTTCGATCATCAGGTGGACGTCGATCGCGCCGCCGGCCGCGTGCACCTGGTCGGCGATCGCTCCGGCGACCAGCGGACCGATCGTGATCGGAGGGACGAAGTGGCCATCCATGACGTCGACGTGGATCAGCCGCGCGCCCGCGTCGATCACCTCGGCGACCTGGGCGCCGAGCCGGGCGAAGTCGGCGGAGAGGATCGAGGGCGCGACCCGCCGGCCGGCGTAGGCGTCGGGCCTGGCGATGTTCTGGTCGGGGCTCAAACCGGGTTCAGCATCGAGTGGCCGCAATGCTGGCAGAGCAGGTCCTCGTCGGCGGACATGCGCACCATCGTCTGGTGCTCGCCGCAGTTCGGGCACCCCGAGACGAGCTCGTAGCGGCGCAGGCAGTAGACGCAGCGATAGCGGCCCGGGAGCTGGGTCGGGCGCAGCCACGGCTCACCGCATCCGGGGCACGACGGTCGCCGGATCGCCCGCTCGTCGGCCATCAGGCCGGCCCCCGGCGGCGAAAGCGAGCGCAGAAGAAGCCCGTGGTCCGGTCGCGCTCGGGAAGCAGTTGCAGGAAGCGGCCGTCGCGCCGCGAGCACAGCCGGCGCTCGCCGGCGCCGAGGTCGTCGACCTCGAGCTCATCGACGTACTCGGCCAGCTCGCCGGCGACGGCCTCGTTCTCGCGCGCAGAGATCGTGCAGGTCGAGTAGACGAGCGTCCCGCCGGGGCGCAGCGCCCGGGCGGCGCGAACGAGCAGCCGGCGCTGGATCACCCCGAGCCGCTCGCAGTCCGCGTCCGACTTGCGCCAGCGTGCGTCGGGGCGAGACGCGAGCGTTCCCAGGTCGGTGCACGGCGGGTCCAAGAGGATTCGATCGTAGCCCGCCCCGAGGTCGGCCTCGGCCGCATCGGCAACCTGGACGCGCACGCAGCTCACCCCGGCGCGCTCGCAGAGGACGTCGATCTCCGAGGCCCGGCGGTCGTCGGCCTCGATCGAGACGATCTCGCCGCGGTCTCCCATGCGGGCGGCGATCGCGGTCGTCTTGATCCCCGGACCGGCACAGAGGTCGAGCACGCGCTCGTCCGGCTGCGGGTCGAGCAGCGCCACCACGGCCTGCGAGCCGCGAGACTGGGGCACCAGCTCCCCGGTCGCGACCCGTGCCCCGACCGGCTCGGCGGCGGTGTCGACGACGAGCCCCGCGGCCGGGTCGAGCAGCGCCCCGGAGCCGGGCCCGGTCACCTCGACCCCGGCCTGGCGCAGGTCCGCCGCCACCGTCGCCGGCTCGGAGCGCAGGGTGTTGACCCGGAACGCGGTCTCGGCGGGCTCGTTCATCGCCGCCATCAGCAGCCGCGCCTCGACCGCACCGAGCTCCTCCCACCACATCGCCGCCAGCCACTCTGGGTAGGAATGGGCGACGGCCGCCGCGACCGGCGTCGCGTCGTCGAGCGCAGCGAGCAGCTCCGCCCGCTCGGCGGCCGCTCGGCGCAGGAGCGCGTTGACGAACCCGGTCGCGGCGCGAGCGCGGGCGTGCGCTCCGCCCGAACGGCGCATCCCGTCCTTGGCCAGCTCCACGGCCTGGTCGACCGCGGCGTGGTCGGCGGTCTCGGAGAACAGCAGCTCGTAGAGCCCGAGGCGCAGCGCCGCGAGCGCCGCCGCGTCGAGCTTGCCGCCGCGCCGGCCGGCGAGCACGCCGATCAGGTGATCGCTGGTGCCCCGCCGCTGCACCGAGCCGTACGCCAGCCGGCGGGCCTGCGCGAGCTCGCGGCCGGAGAGCTCGAGCCTGGTCGCCGCCGCGGTGAAGGCGCGGTCGGTCCAGGCGCCGTCCTCGAACGTGCGCCGCAGGATCTCGTAAGCCACGCGCCGGGCGGGCGTGACCTCGGCGGTCACGCCAGCTCCGGCAGCTCGTGGCCGCGCAGGTAGGCGTCCGCGTCCATCGAGCGGCCGCCCGGAGGGCGCACGCGAAGCAGCCGGAGCACGCCCTCGGCGCAGCCGAGGCGCAGGCCGTCGGCGCCGTCGAGGGTCCCCTGGTCGAGCTCGCCCGCCTCGGCCCGGGCCTCGACGACGCCGAGGCGCTCGCCGCTCGCAAGCTCGAGCGCGGTGCCGATGTGGGGGTTCAGCGCGCGCACCCGGCGTTCGAGCTCGACCGCCGCGCCGGCCGGATCGAGGCGGCGGTCGGACGGCGCGATCTTGTCCGCGTAGGTGGCCAGCGAATCGTCCTGCTCGCTGAGCTCGAGCTCACCGCGGCGGCGGCGCTCGAGCGCCTCGATCAGGAGCCGGGCACCGATCCCCTCGAGCCGCCGCGAGAGCCCGCCGAAGTCGTCGTCGCCGATCTCCACCGCTTCCCGCAACGCCACCGGGCCGGAGTCGAGGCCCTCGGTGACGCGCATGATCGAGACCCCGGTCTCGGCGTCGCCGGCCATGATCGCGCGCTCGATCGGCGCCGCGCCGCGCCAGCGCGGCAGCAGCGACGGGTGCACGTTGAGCAGCTCGAGCTCCGAGAGCAGCGGCTCGCGCAGCAGCTGGCCGAAGGCGCAGACCACGCCCAGCTCCGGGCGCGCCGCCCGGATCCGCTCGAGCGCCGCCGGCTCCTCGGTGGCGTCCGTCCGCAGGACCTCGATCCCCAGCTGCTCGGCGGCCGCAGCCGCGGGCGTCGGCGCCAGCTTCCGCCCGCGGCCCTGGCGGCGGTCCGGAGGGCTGACGACGAGCGCGGGGCGATGCTCGCCGGTCTCGGCCAGGCGCCGCAGCACCTCCGCCGCGAACTCCGAGCTGCCGAGATAGACGACGCTCAACCGTCGCCCGGCCCGGACTCGGACTCCGGCTCCGGCTCCGGCTCCGGCTCCGGCTCGGGGCTGTAGCTGGTGCCCTCGCGCAGGGCGCGCATCGCCCCCTTGCGCTGGTCACGGACCGTGCGGTCGAGGATCAGGACGCCGTCGAGGTGGTCGATCTCATGCTGAAGCACGCGCGCCTCGAGCCCCGAGGCCTCGAGCAGCAGCGGTTCGCCGTGCACGTCGACGCCGCGGACGCGGGCGTGCAGCGGCCGTTCGACGTCGACTCCGATCCCGGGCAGGCTCAGGCATCCCTCCTCGGCCGTGGCGAGATCCCCGGAGAGCCACTCGACCTCCGGGTTGGCGACCGCGGTCGCGCGGGCGTCGGGCCCGGCCTGGAAGACGAGCAGGCGCCGCAGGACGCCGAGCTGGGTGGCCGCGAGCCCGACGCCCATCGCGTCGCGCATGATCGCGATCATCCGCTCCGCCTCGGCCGCCAGGGCCGGGTCGAACTCGGTCACCTCGGAGGCCCGGGAGCGCAGCACCGGGTCGCCGTACGTGACGACCTCGGCGAGCGCCGCCGCGCGGCGCTCGCGCTCCTGCTCGCTGAGCTCGCCGGCGGCGGGCTCGGAGTCGGAGACCTCGGTGGTCTCGTCGAGTTGTTCTGAGGTGATCTCGCTCACGGATCGAGTGTATTTCCACGACCCGCCGGGAGCGGAGCATCCCGGCGGGGTTCTTACTGAGCGTCGACGTCGACCGAGACCTTGATCTCCTTCAGCCGCCGCGCCCGAGCCTCCGCGTGGACGGCCTCGCGGATCACCGCCACCGCGGCGGCGCGATCGGGCGCCTTGATCAGGATCTGACGGCGCTCGCGTCCGCGGAGGCGAAACCGTGGCGCCGGCCCGAGCGCCACAGCGCCGTTGGGCAGCCCGGCGTCGAGGGCGTCGCGAAGGCGCTGCGCGGCCTTCTGCAACCGGGCGGCGTCGGCGTGGGCGAGCTCGATCCTGATCAGATGGGCGTAGGGCGGGTAGCCGAGCTCGCGCCGGCGCTCGAGCTCGCCGGCGAGGAAACCGGCCGCGTCGTGGCGGGCCGCCCGTGCGATCGCCTCGGCCTCCGGCGCCAGGGTCTGGACCAGGACCCTGCCGTCGCCATCGCCGCGCCCGCTGCGCCCGGCGAGCTGGGTGACGAGGGCGAAGGTCCTCTCCTCCGCCCGCAGGTCGGGGAAGCGCAGGGTCGAGTCGGCATCGATGACGACGCCGAGAACGACGTCGGGGAAGTCGTGGCCCTTGGCGACCATCTGCGTGCCGACGAGGACGCCCGATTCGGCCGCCTGGAAGCGGCCCAGGATCCCGAGATGGCCGCCGGCGCGGGCGGTGCTGTCGGCGTCGAGGCGAAAGACCGGCAGCGGCGCGACCGCGGCGGCGATCTCGTCCTCGATCCTCTGGCTCCCGGAGCCGGCCCGGGCGAGCGTCACGGAGCCACAGTCCGGGCAGGCGGCGGGCAGCCCCGCGGCGTGGCCGCAGTGGTGACATCGAAGGCCCTCTCCGGCGCGGTGGACGACGAGCGAGACGTCGCATTGCGGGCATTCGGCGACCCAGCCGCAGGAGCGGCAGGCGAGGTGCGGCGCCCAGCCCCTGCGGTTGATCAGCACGATCGCCTTCTCGCCCGCCTCACGCAACTCCCCGAGCGCCGCGCGGGTTCGCGGATGTAGCGGGCCCTCGCGCCCGGCGCGCCCGCGCATGTCGAGCACCTCGACCGCAGGCAGCGGCCGGCCGTCGATCCGCTCCGGGAGCTCGACCCGCTCGAGCTCGAGCCAGCTCTCCGGTCGCGGCGTGGCCGAGCCGAGCACGATCGCGGCCCCGGCGGCGGCCGCCCGGCGGCGGGCGACCTCGCGGGCGTCGTAGCGAGGGTCGCCCTCCTGCTTGTAGGAGCCGTCGTGCTCCTCGTCGACGACGATCAGGCCGAGCCCGGCGAGCGGGGCGAAGATCGCCGAACGGGGACCGACGCAGATCCGGGCCTCGCCGTCGCGGAGCCGGTGCCACTCGTCGCGGCGCTCGCCGGCTCCGAGGCGTGAGTGCAGGACCGCCACCCGGTCGCCGAAGCGCGAGACGAAGCGCGAGACGGCCTGCGGCGTCATCCCGATCTCGGGCACGAGGACGATCACGCCGAGGCCGCGCTCGAGGGCCGCCTCGGCCGCCGCCAGGTAGACCTCGGTCTTTCCGGATCCCGTGACGCCGTGCAGGAGCAGCTCGACGCCGCCGGCGTCGAGGCCGGCGACTATCCGCGCCACGGCCGCCCGCTGCGCCGGGTCCAGGTTCACGGCCGCCGCGGGCGCCCCGATTGCGGCGCCGGGGGGCCGCCGGCGCAGGCGGCGCTCGCCGAGCTCGATCAGGCCGCGGCGCTCGAGCCGCACCAGCGCGTCGCGGGCGACGCCGGCCGCGGCGAGCTCGCCGGCGCCGAGCTCGTCGCCCGTCGCGGTCAGCAGCGCCAGCGCGCGCCGCTGGACCGGTCCCAGCCCCCCGGCCTCGAGCGTCTGCGCCGCGCTCAGGGCGGCGCGGGCGGTGGTCTCGGTCCGGGCGCCGGTCTGGCCCCTGGCCGAGCCGGTCCCGGGCGGCAGCGCGAGCTCGAGACCGCGAGCCGGGGTCGAGCAGTACTCACGCGCCACCCAGAGGCCGAGGTCGACGAGCTCCGCGGGCACGCCGGCCTCGAGCGCGGCGATCGGCTCGGCGAGCCGGTCGGCCGGCAGCGAGCTGCTCTCGGCGAGCTCGACGACGACCCCGAGCAGGCGCTGGTGGCCGAACGGGACCTCGAGCAGGGTCCCCACCTCGACCTCGCCAAGGCGCTCGGGCAGCAGATAGTCGTAGGGCCCGCGCAGGGCGCGGGCGGTGGTCAGCGGCTCGACCCGCGCGATCGCCATCGCCCGCAGACTAGGCGCGCACGCGGACGCGCCTGGCGTGTTCGGCACGGTTAGACTGGCGCCGATGGCGCCCAAACTCCATCCCGGAGAGCAGGTCCTCTACGAGGGCCACCCCTCCTGGCGGGCGATCCTCGACTTCTACATCAAGGGGATCCTGGCGACCGCGGTCATCTGCCTGATCGTCGCCCTGGTCACCGGCGCGGGCGACGGCGGCGCGGACAGCGGCCTGGTCTCGATCATCGCCCTGGTCGGCGTCGCCGGCACGATCCTGGTCGGCTTCGTGAAGCGGGTCGCGACCAGCTACACGATCACCGACCGCCGCCTGCACATCAAGCGCGGGATCATCTCGCGGACGATCCAGGAGACGCGCCTGGAGCGGGTCCAGAACGTCAACTACCAGCAGAGCGTCCTCCAGCGGATGCTGCAGATCGGCAACGTCGACTTCGACACCGCCGCCGGCGACGACTACAACTTCATCTTCGCCGGCGTCTCCGACCCGGCCGACGTCGTCCACATGGTCGACCACGCGACCCGGCGCGGCGCCGCCGAGGGTCTCGGCGACGAGTCGAGCGAGCGCGAAGGGCCCGCGCCCAGCAGCTAGCTCAGGCGACCTTCGCGGCCTCGCCGAGGCCCGCGCCCGCGCGCAGGGCGTCGGCGCGGTCCGTGCGCTCCCAGGTGAAGTCGTGGTCGTCGCGGCCGAAGTGTCCGTAGGCCGCCGTCTTCTGGTAGATCGGCCGGTGCAGGCGCAGCTCCTCGCGGAAGGAGCCCGGCCGCAGGTCGAAGTGCTCGTCGATCAGCCGCCTGATCTCAGCCCGCGAGATCTTCTCGGTGCCGAAGGTCTCGACCATCACCGAGATCGGATGGGCGACGCCGATCGCGTAGGCGACCTGGATCTCGCAGCGATCGGCGAGCCCGGCCGCAACAACGTTCTTGGCCACCCAGCGCGCCGCGTAGGCGGCCGAACGGTCGACCTTGGACGGGTCCTTGCCGGAGAAGGCGCCGCCCCCGTGGCGGGCCATGCCCCCATAGGTGTCGACGATGATCTTGCGACCGGTGAGGCCGGCGTCACCGACCGGGCCGCCGATGACGAAGCGACCGGTCGGGTTGACGAGGAAGTTCCCCTTCGTGTTGAGCTTTCTCTCGTCGTAGAGCTCGGCCGGGAGAATCGGGTGCAGGACGTGCTCCCAGAGGTCGGGGCGGATCAGCGAGTCGCAGTCGATGCCGTCGTTGTGCTGGGTCGAGATCAGCACCTTCTCGATCTCGATCGGGAGCCCGTTCTCGTAGCGAACCGTGACCTGCGTCTTGCCGTCGGGGCGCAGGTAGGGCACCACCTCGCCCTTGCGAACCTCGGCCAGCCGCTGAGCGAGCTTGTGGGCGAGCGAGATCGGCATCGGCATCAGCTCCGGGGTCTCCCGGCTCGCGTAGCCGAACATCATCCCCTGGTCGCCTGCGCCGGCGACGTCGAGCTCATCGTCATCGGACGGGTCGGTGCGCTTCTCGAGCGCGTTGTCGACGCCCTGGGCGATGTCCGGCGACTGCTTGTCGATCGCGTTGATCACCGCGCAGGAGTCGGCCGAGAAGCCGAGGTCGGCGTCGGTGTAGCCGATCTTGCGGATCGTCTCGCGGGCGATCTCCTGGATGTCGACGTAGGTGTCGGTCGAGATCTCGCCGGAGACGACGACGAGACCGGTGTTGACCAGGGTCTCGCAGGCAACACGGCCGTAAGGGTCGTCGGCCAGCACCGCGTCGAGGACGCCGTCGGAGATCTGGTCGGCCACCTTGTCCGGGTGTCCCTCCGTCACCGACTCGGATGTGAACAGGTACTCGTTGTCGCCAAGCTTGGAAGTCATATGCGCGGGAAGGTTAGACGGATGCGAGCCGGTCGCGGCTCAATCGCCGGCTGACGGCGCAACCGCGTCGCCGCCCGTGCCGGCCGGCGGCTCGCCGATCAGCAGCCGAACGTCGGTCGAGAGCAGGTCGTCGTCGTCGCTGACCGCCAGCGCGAGCGCGTCGAGGCGGCGGAAGTCACCGGCGAAGGTCGCATACAGAGGATCCTCGGCGAGCCCGGCCTGCTCCCCGATGCCGACCAGGCGCTCGAGGTTGAAGTAGGCCTGCAGCGAGACCTGATCCGGGAAGTCATCGGTGGCGTCCTCGTACAGGGCCTGCTGATCGAGGCCGCCCTCGTCCTCGATCACGCCGGCGACTCCGGCCGGGTCGGTGGCGATCGCCGCGAGCCGATCGAAGACCGCGTAGGTGAGCTCGACCGTGGGCGAGATCCGCAGGCTGTTGGTCTCGACGCCCGATACCTCCTCCTGGCCGAACACCGGCGCCTGCAGGTCGCTACCGGTGTCGGCCGCGTCGGCCAACGGTCCCTGCAGCGCCGCGAGCGCCTTGCGCGCGGCCTCTTCGTCGACCTGGTCGGCGACGAACATCAGATAGGGCGGCTCGGCGGCGGCGGGGACGTCGCCCTGGCCCTGCGGGGGCTCGAGCGCGAACGCCGCCTCCTCGCCGAGCGCGCCGAGCAGCTGCCCTTCGATGTCGACATCGCCCTGGTGTCGCAGCGTCTTGACCAGGTCCTCGAAGCCGGCCGCGATCCCCGGCGCCTGGACGCTCGCCTGCGAGAGCAGCGCGGTGACGGTCTTCTCCGGAGCCCCGATGCCGAGATAGGCGAGCGTTTCCGGCCGCAACCGCTGCGGCAACTCCGGCTCGAACGAGGGGAAGGCGGCGAAGAAGCTCGGCGACGACTTCTCGCGCTCGGGGTCGAGGACGCTCCGCACGGCGACCTCGAGGCCCTCGTCGCCGGCGCTCAGCGACGCCGCGACGCCGCTGCTGGAGCCCGGCGCGATCACAGGGCTCAGCGTTCCGAGCGTTCCGGTGTCGGTGGCGATCAGCTCCCTGATCCCGTCCTCCGAGACCCAGGCCTCGGCGAACCGATGCTCGGGCAACTGATCGCGAGCATCGGTCGCGACCGGGTCGTCGGCGAGCGATTCGGCCTCGTCGGCGCCGGTAGCGGTCGCGATCACGGCGCGAACCCCGTCCTCGGTGCCGATCGCGAGGAACCCCTGCACCTGTGCCGTGGCGACGTCCTGCTGGTCGGTGCTCACCTCGACGCCCTCGTATTCGGCGCTCTGGACCTGGCCGACGGCGAGCGACTTCGCGTACTCGCTCGCCCCCTCGCTGTCGGCGACCTCGAGCAGGTCGACGCGCTCGGGCACGACGCCGGGCCCGGCGATCACCGCGATCGCGGCCTCGCCCCCGAACCACGGGCGCACGTCGTCGTCGAAGTCGAGGCGGCCGGCATCGGGGCTCGGGATCAGCGCCAGGCCGCGGTCGGCGACCTGGCTGCCGAAGACGGGCAGCTTGGCGGCCAGTCCGGCCGCGGCCGAGTACTCGTCTGTGTCCGGGTCGAGGTTGGCGTGCAGATAGGCGAGCGCGTCGGCGGGCACGAGTTCCTCGGCGTCGTCGGCGGGCGGACAGCGGTCGCCGCCCGGAAGCCGGCAGGGCAGGTTGGGGACGACGGCGCCGAAGAAGATCAGCAGGAGGGCGGCCACCCCGAGCGCGGCGACCAGGCGGCGGCGGGAGATCACCGACAGCGAGCGCCAGAACCCGGCGATGCCGCGCCAGATCGAGACCGGGATCCTGATCAGCACGCGGCCCACCGTGACCGCGACCCGGCCGAGGAAGCGCCCGACGACGTAGATGATGTCGCCGACCGCGTAGCGGAGGCTTCGCAAACGCTTGCTGATGGCGGCCGGGATCCCTCCCGCAGACGGCTTGCGCACTACGGCGTTTTATACCGCCGCGCCCTCACCCCGTCGCGACCTTTGCTTCTTCGGGATGAAATCGATCACCAGCGGGACGCCCTCGAGCTCGTAACGCTCACGCATGCGGTTCTCCAGGTGGTAGGCCCAGTCGCGGGTGATCAGACGGCGGTCGTTGACCTGGATCGCCACCCGCGGCGGGCGGGTCCCGACCTGGGCCGTGTAGTAGAGCCGCAGCCGCTTGCCGCGCTTCTGCGGCGGCGGATGGGTGGCCACGACCTCGCCCACGAACCGGTTCAGCTCCGGGGTCGGCACCCGCTCGGCGCGGCGGTCGGCGAGCGCGATCGCCCGCTCGAGCAGCTTCGGCACCCCGCGACCGCTGACCGCGGAGCAGGCGATCACCGGCGGCCGCTGGCGGATCCGCTTCGCCAGCCGCGTTCTTGCGTCATCGAGATCCGTCTCGCCGACATCCCACTTGTTCAGCGCGACGAGGGTGGAGCAGCCCGCCTTCATCGCCAGCTCGGCGATCCGCAGATCCTCGGCGGTGATCCCCTCGGCCGCGTCGCAGACCAGCAGGGCGACGTCGGCGCGCTCGGCGGCGCGCTCGGAGCGCAGCTGGGCGTAGTAGTCGACGGTCCCGGCGACCTTGGTCCGGCGGCGGATCCCGGCGGTATCGATCAGCACCACCGGGCGGCCGTCGACCTCGAGCCGCGTGTCGATCGAGTCGCGCGTGGTTCCCGCGACCTCGGAGACGATCACCCGCTCCGAGCCGAGGAAGGCGTTGACCAGCGACGACTTGCCGACGTTCGGACGTCCGATCACCGCCAGGGCGACGGGCTCCTGGTCGTCGGCGGGAAGCTCCAGCGCCGCCGCGCGGGCGAGCTCCGCGAGCCGGTCAAGGAGGTCGCCGGTGCCGCGGCCGTGGGTCGCCGAGACCGGAATCGGCTCGCCGAGACCGAGCGCGTGCAGCTCCGCCGCCAGCGACTCCTCGCGCTCCGAGTCGACCTTGTTCGCGACCACGACCACGGGCAGCTCGGCGCGCCGCAGGATCTCGGCGACCTCGGCGTCACCCTGGCGCAGCCCGGCGCGCGCGTCGAGCACGATCGCGACCGCGTCGGCGTCGGCGATCGCCTCCCGCGCCTGGGCCTGCACCGCCCGCGAGAGCGAGTCCTCGGCCTCGAGGTCGACGCCACCGGTATCGATGAGCTCGAAGCGGATCCCGTTCCATTCGCATTCGAGCGCCTTGCGGTCGCGGGTGACCCCCGCCTGCTTGTGAACGACCGCCTCGCGGCCGCCGACGAGCCGGTTGACGAGCGTCGACTTGCCGACGTTGGGAAATCCGACGACCGCGATCCGCGGCAGCCTCGCTTCCGCGCTCATCGCCCACCGATCCCGCGCTCGCGCGCCAGCTCGACGATCCGGGCGACCGCCTGCTCGACCGCCAGCCCGGTGGTGTCGAGCTCGACCGCATCCTCGGCGGCGCGCAGGGCGCCGTGCTCGCGGTCCCGGTCGCGCTCGTCGCGCTTGACCTGGGCGGCGAGCACCTCGTCGACCGGCTCGCCGGTCTGCTCGGAGCGGCGGCGGGCGCGCTCGGCATCGCTGGCGTTGAGGAAGACCTTGAGCGGCGCCTCCGGGCTGACCACGGTGCCGATGTCCCGCCCCTCGGCCACATAGCGGCCGTCGTCGATCAGCCGTCGCTGCTGCTCGACCATCGCCGCCCGGACGCCGGGGTGAACGGAGACCCGCGAGGCCGCCTCGGTGACCTCGGGCGAGCGGATCGCGTCGCTGACGTCCTCGCCGGCGAGCAGCGTCCTCGTCCCGTCAAACTCGATCTCGAGCCCGCGGGCCAATTCGGAGACGGCCGCGTCGGCGGGATCGATGCCCGCGCGTATCGCGGCCAGTGCGAGGGCTCGATACATCGCCCCGGAATCGAGGTAGGTGAAGCCGAGCGCGGCTGCGACGGCGCGGGCGACGGTTGACTTGCCGGCCCCGGCGGGCCCGTCGATAGCGATCACCATGGCGGCGGTGAGGATAGGCTGCGGGCAATGGAGACCTGGCAGATCGACGCGCTCGAGGTCGACAGGCACCACCCGCAGGTGCTCTCCTCCGACGACGAGGGACGCGCGATCGTGCTCGAGCTGCCGGCCGGCGAGCGACTCGGCGAGCATCAGGTGCATGAGCGGGCCTGGCTGCTGGTCGTCTCCGGCGCGGTCGAGATCTCCGAGCCGGGGGGCGAGCCGATCACTGGTGGCCCCGGGCTGCTGGCGATCTTCAATCCGAACGAGCGCCACGAGGTCGCGGCGACCAGCGACGCCCGCCTGCTGCTCGTGCTCTCGCCGTGGCCCGGCGAGGGCCATCCGTCGAACCACGACGCCGGCTGAGGCGAAGGAGCTAGCCGCGCAGGGCGGCGAGGTCGTCGCCGAAGCCCGGATAGCTGACCGCCGCGGCCTCCATCCCACTCACCTCTACCCCGTCGCCCGAGGCGACCCCGGCGACCGCGCCGAGCATCGCCAGCCGGTGATCGCCGGCGGCGTCGAGCGTGCCGCCGGGCAGGCCCGCGCCGCCGCTGACGACGAAGCCATCCTCGGTCGCCTCGATCGAGGCGCCGAGGGCGCTCAGCCCGGCGACCACGGTCGCGATCCGGTCCGACTCCTTGTGGCGCAGCTCCTCCGCTCCGCTGACCACGGTGTCGCCGTCGGCGAAGCAGCCGGCGAGCGCGACCAGCGGCAGCTCGTCGATCGCCAGCGGCACCTCGCCGCCGCCGACGCGGACCCCCTGAAGCGGCCCGGAGCGGGCGATGATCGTCGCCACCGGCTCCTGACCCGCGGCGCGGGTCTCGATCACCTCGATCCCGGCCCCCATCCTGGTCAGGATCCCGAGCAGGCCGATCCGCCCGGGGTTGATCCCGACGCCCTCGAGCCGCACCTCGCTGCCGCGGACGAGCAGCGCCGCGACGATCAAGAAGGCGGCCGAGGAGAGATCCGCCGGGACCACGATCTCACCCGGCTCGAGCCGCTCGGCGGGCGCGATCGTCACCCGCTTCGCCGGCAGCTCGCCGTGGATCGTCACCGGGGTGCCGGCGTTCTCCGTCCGCACGTCGGCGCCGGCGGCGCGCAGCATGCGCTCCGTGTGGTCGCGCGTCGGCCGCTTCTCGATCACGCTGGTCGGGGTGTCGGCGAGCAGCCCGGCCAGCAGCAGGCACGACTTCACCTGGGCGCTGGCGACCGGCAACCGGTACTCGATCCCGTGCAGCGGCGCACCCCGTACGGTCAGGGGCACGAGCCGGTCGTCGCGGGCTTCGACCTCGGCACCCATCAGACGCAGCGGCGCGACGACGCGGTCGACGGGGCGGCGGCGGATGGATTCGTCGCCGTCGAGTCTCCACTCTCCGGCCGGTTGCCCGGCGAGCCAGCCGGGCAGCAGCCGCAGCAGGGTGCCGGCGTTGTGGACGTTGATCTCGGCCATGGAGGCGCCGCGAAGGCCGATCCCGCCGACCGACATCGTCGCCGAGTCGCCCGAGCGGTCGAGCTCCTCGACGGTGGCGCCGAGCTGGAGCATCGCGTTCGCGGTCGCGGCGGTGTCGGCGGAGACCAGAAACCCCTCGATCCGGGTCTGCCCCTCACCCATCGCAGCGACGATCGCCGCGCGGTGCGAGATCGACTTGTCCGGCGGCGGGGTCAGCGATCCCCGCAGCGGCCCGGCCGGGTCGAACCGGGTCATTCGGCGCCGCCGGGGATCACGGCCACCACGTGGCCGAGCCCGCGAACGATCTCCGAGGCCCGCTCGGCCTCCGCCGTCCCCGCGACCCAGAGCGAGATCGCGCCGGTGCGCATGTCGGGTGCCGGGTAGAGGGCCATGTCGTGGATGTTGACCTGACCGTGGCCGAGCGCGAGCGCGATCTCGGCAACGGTCCCGGGCCGGTTCTCGACCCCGATCCGCAGCTCGCAGAGGTCGCCGCCGGCGAGGTCGGCCTCGAGCAGCCGGCGGCGATCGTCACCGGCGGCGGCATGCCATTCGCCGACCGCGGCTCGGTCGCCGGCTCGCAACAGCGTCGCCGCCTCACGCAGCCGCTCGCCGACCGCCTCGATCCCGTCGGCGACCGCCTCGTGGTTGGTGGCGAAGATGTCGGCCCAGATCGCCGGGTTGGCGCCCGCGACCCGGGTCGTGTCACGGAAGCTGGTGCCGACCTCCGGCAGGCGCTCGGACTCCTCCGAAAGCGCCGCCGCCGCCTCGGCCACGAGCACGTTTGCGAGCACGTGCGGAAGGTGGCTGACGACCGCCATCACCCGGTCGTGGGTGGCGGCGTCGATTGCCTGCGGCCGGGCGCCGAGATCGGCGATCGTGCTCTGGAGGAGGTCGTAGTGGACGCCGCTCGAGCGGGCCGTGGGAGTCAGATACCAGCGGGCGCCCTCGAGCATCTCGGCGCGGGCGTTGGCGACACCGGCGGTTTCGGCGCCGGCGAGCGGGTGGCCGCCGATGAAGCGCGCGTCGTCGCCGGCCGCGGCCAATCCCTCGATCAGCTCGCGCTTGGTCGAGCCGACGTCCGTGACCACCGCCGCCTCGGCGGTGCCGGCGAGCGCCTCCGCAACCAGCGCCGGCAGCGCACCCACCGGGGCGGCGCAAAAGACCACCTCGGCGTCGGCGACAGCCTCCTCCACGGTCGCTGCGCCATGGTCGAGCGCTCCGAGCTCGAGCGCCCGGTCGAGGTTGGCGCCCTCGGGGTCGAAGCCGGTGACCTCGGCATCGAGGCGCTGCCTTGCGGCGAGCCCGATCGAGCCGCCGATCAACCCGACGCCGAGAACGGCGACTTTCAAACCAGGCGCCTCAACGGCGGCGCACCTCCGCGCCGGCGTCCGCCGCCGCGATCACACGCTGACCAGTTTGCCCGCAACCTCGGCCACGCGCCGCAGCTGCCCGGCGTAGTCGGCGAAGTCCTCGGTCGCCAGCGCCTGCGGGCCGTCGCAGATCGCGTGCTCGGGGTCGTTGTGGACCTCGACGATGATCCCGTCGGCGCCGGCCGCGGCGGCAGCCATCGACATCGCCGGGACCCAGTCTCGGCGTCCCGGAGCGTGGCTCGGGTCGACGACGATCGGCAGGTGCGTGAGCTCGCGCAGAGCCGGGATCGCCAGCAGGTCGAGGGTGAACCGGTAGGCGGTCTCGAACGTCCGAATCCCCCGTTCGCACAGGATCACGTTCGGGTTGCCCTCCTTGAGCACGTACTCGGACGCCATCAGCAGGTCGTCGAGCGTCGAGGAGAGGCCGCGCTTGAGCAGGACGGCCTTCCCGCTCCTGCCGACCTCGGTCAGCAGGGTGTAGTTCTGCATGTTTCGAGCGCCGATCTGGATCACATCCGCGACCTCGACCACGTCGGCGACGTCGCGCACGTCCATCAGCTCGGTGACGATCGGCAGCCCGGTCTCCTCCTTGGCCTCCTGCAGCAGGCGCAGTCCCTCCACCCCGAGGCCCTGGAAGCTGTAGGGCGAGGTCCGCGGCTTGTAGGCGCCGCCGCGCAGCATCGTCGCTCCGCACTCGTTGACGACCCGGGCCACCTCGAGCGTCTGCTCGCGGCTCTCGACCGTGCAGGGGCCGGCGATCAGGCCGAAGTAATCGCCGCCGATCCGGCGGCCGTCGATCTCGACCACCGTGCGCTCGCCCTTCTTGAACTGCGCCGAGGCGAGCTTGTACGGCTTCAGGATCGGCACCAGGTGGTCGACGCCGTCGTATCCCTCGAGCCCGAGTGAGGCAACCCGGTCGCGATCGCCGATCGCGCCGATCACCGTCAGCAGTTCGCCCTTCGAGAGGTGAGCCGAACAGCCCACCTCCTCGATTCGCTCGACGACGTGGGAGATCTGCTCCTCCGTCGCCCCCTCTTTCATCACGATCATCATCTGAATGGTCTCCGGTGTAGGACTGGCAAAGGTCAGCTGCTGCTACGGCGTCCGGCGGGGGATTTCCTTCTCGCTCAAGGCCTTTCGGCCGGGCCGGACGCCTAGCTAAATCGCCAGTAATACGCAAACCACGCACACGACTCGGGCCCCGAAGCAAGCGGTGCCGGGGCAGCCGAGAGAGCCGTTGTGGGGACGCGGTTCACTGCGGGCTTTGTACCACGGAGCGGGGAAATCCGCAAATCTTGGGAAGATCCGGCCGATGCTGAAGGTCGTCGTCGCGATTCTCGCCAGCTCGGTCGCCGCCTCCGGCGAGCCGGCCTTCGAGGGCCATTCGCAGCCGATCGACGGCAAGCTTCGCGCCCGGGTCACCGGTAGCTCCTGGCACCGCGGCTGCCCGGTCGGGCTCGGCAAGCTGCGCCTGCTCGAGCTCACCTACCGCGGCTTCGACGGTGCCGCTCACCACGGCCGCCTGATCGTCAACCGCCGCTTCGACGACGAGCTGATCGCGGTCTTCAAGCGCCTCTACGCGATCGGCTATCCGATCCGGCGCATGGAGCTCGTCGATCGCTATCGAGCCGACGACCACCGCTCGATGGCGGCCGACAACACCTCGGCCTTCAACTGCCGCTTCGTCGCCGGCACGAACCACTGGTCGATGCATGCCTACGGGCTCGCCGTCGACCTGAATCCGGTCGAGAATCCCTACGTCTCGGGCTCGCACGTCTCGCCCCCGGCCGGCGCGCCCTACGCGGACCGCTCCCGCGACGCCGCCGGGATGATCCATGGCGGCGATCCGGTGGTCAAGGCGTTCGCCCGTCGCGCCGGCTGGGAGTGGCTGGGCGACGGCCCGCAGTCCTATCGCGACTACCAGCACTTCTCGGCGAACGGATCGTGAGCGCCGGCGCGCGGTGACCCGCTAGCGGCTGATCTCGTAGCGCAGCTCCACCATCCCGGAGCTGAAGGTACGCGTGCCGGCGAGCTGCATCGGGCCACCCGGGAGCCGACGGTCGAAGAGCGGCTTGCCGTCGCCGAGGACGACCGGGACGACGGTGACCGTGAGCTCGTCCAGGAGGCCCTGGTCGGCGAACTGCGAGGCGACGTTGCCACCGCCGACGATCCACAGATTTCGCTCCCCGGCGGCGGCGAGGAGCTCGTCGTGGAGGTCGGCGACCTCCGCGTTGACGATCCGTACGTCGATCTGCTCGCCCTCGGGCACGCGCAGGTCTCGCGAGCTCAGCACCCAGTAGGGCTTGCCCTTGTACGGCCAGCCGCTGTCGTCGTCGAGATGATCGAGAACGAACTCGTACGTGGTCGCGCCGCTGATCAGCGCGCCGACCCCGTCGTAGAAGCGCTCGTACGCGCTTCCGTCGCCCATCGGCCCCGGCTCGGCCCCGTCACCCTCGAAGCTGCCGTCGTACTCCATCAGCCAGGCAAGGGTGTCGTCGGCCTCGGCGATGTACCCGTCCAGCGAGGACGCGCAGTAGTACTGGGTCCGGCTCACCGCCTAGTCGGTGGGCAGCCCGATCACGACGCCGTTCTGGCCGAACAGCACCTTGAGCTTCGTGTAGTAGGCGCCGGTGTTGCCCTTTTGCTTCTTCTTCGCGGTCAACTCGGCGTTCGTGGTGAAGCAACTGCCGCTGCTGTTGCTGCAGGACTTCAGTTTCGCGTCCGACGTCGCCTTGTCGTCGCCCCAGTGCTTCCAGTCGAGCTGCTTGAAGACAAACGATTGCGGGTAGCCGGCCTCGGCCGCCGAGTACTTGAGCTTCGCCGGCTCGACCGGGAAGCTGCCCCCGTTGGCGCCCGAGTAGATCCGGGTCTCGGCAAGCGCCGTAGCCGCGGTCACGAGGGCGAGGACGGAGGTGAGCACGATCAGGCGCCTCATCCCCGACAGCCTCTCACCAATCGCCGGAGAGCGTCGCCCAGCTCGCTACAGAGCGGCGGCAAGCGCCGCAAGGAAGCGCCGGTTCTGCTCCGGGGTGCCGTAGCTGACGCGGATGTGGCCCGGCCCGCCGAGCGGGGTGCCCGGGCGGACCAGGATCCCCTCCTCGGCCAGGGCCGCGACCAGCGCCGGCTCGTCGCGGTCGCCGAGCGAGATCCAGGAGAAGTTCGCCTGCGAGTCGGGTGTCTCGAGTCCAAGCTCGCGTACTCCCTCCTCGACCATGACCCGCTCGACCAGGTTGCGCTCGACCCGCTCGAGCACGTCGTCCTGGTGGCGGATCGCCTCCGCCGCCGCCGCCTGGGCGAGCGCGTTGACGCTGAACGGCTGGCGCACCGCGTCGACCGCGGCGCGGAACTTGGGCGAGCAGAGCGCGTAGCCGACCCGCAGTCCGGCGAGCCCGTAGACCTTGCTGAACGTGCGCAGCAGGACCAGATTGGGGAAGTCGCGACGCAGGTCGAGGGTCGCGTCGGGATCGTCGTCGAGCTGGAACTCGACGTAGGCCTCGTCGACCAGCACGGTGACGTGATCGGGGGCGCGCTCGCAGAACTCGGCGATTCGCGCCGCCGGCAGGTGGGTCGAGGTCGGGTTGTTCGGGTTGCAGACCACGACCAGCTGGGTCGCGGCGGTGATCTCGGCCAGGATCGCGTCGAGGTCGTGGAGGTCGCCGTCGGCGAGCGGCACTCGGATCTCGCGGGCCCCGGAGAGCGGGGCGAGGTACGGGTAGATCGAGAACGAGGGCCAGGCGTAGACGAGCTCGGCTCCCGGCTCGCAGAGCGCCAGTGCGGCGGCGAGCAGGATCTCGCAGGAGCCGTTGGCCAGCGCCACCTCGGATGGCTCGACCTCGTAACGATCGGCGATCCGCCGCCGCAGCAGGCCGGCGCTCGGGTCCGGATAGCGGTTCGCCGCCGCCGCCGCGCGCGCGATCGCCTCGGCGACCGCCGGGTGCGGTCCCAACGGAGATTCGTTCGAGGCCAGCTGGGCGATGCCCTCGTCGGAGATCGACTCCGGCGCCTTGCCGGCGGGAGCGCCGGCGACATAGCCCGGGATCTGGGCCAGCTTGTGGGCGAAGTGAACGCTCATTGCGCGGAGTGCAGGTCGGCGCGCAGCTTCTGCGTCTCGCCGATGTAGACGTGGGCCGGCTGGTGCTCGGCCGGGGCGTAGTAGTGAGCGAGCACCCGGATCACCCGCTCCATCGCCCCCGGAACGTCGAGCTCGCGATTGCACAGCAGCGGTACCTGGTCGAGGCCGACGGCGCGCGCGCCGACGGCGGGGAACTGGGCGTTGAGGTCGTCGGTGCAGGTGAGGATCACGGAGACGAAGTCGGCCGGCGTGAGCGAGTTGCGGGTCATCAGCGCGCGCATCAGCTCCTCGGTCGCGCCGAGGATCGACGGCTCGTCGTTGCGCTCGGCCTGGACGGCGCCGCGCACGGCCCAGAGGCGTGGCTGTGGCTCACTCATTGCGGCGGATCCTTCCAGAGCCGGCGCAGCTCGGCGGCGCTCAGCTTGCGCGCCTGTCCGCGGGCCAGCTCGCCGAGGCGCAGGGGCCCGAACGCGACTCGCTCGAGCTCGACCACCTCGTTGCCGATCGCCTCCGCCATCCGCCGCACCTGGCGATTGCGGCCCTCGTGGATCGTGATCTCCAGCACCCGGGGCGAGGCCCGGCGAACGCGCGCCCGCGCGGTCGGCCCGTCGTCGAGCTCGACCCCATCCCGCAGGCGGCCGATGTCCGTCTCCGACGGCGGCCGTCGCAGGCGCGCGCGGTAGGTGCGCGGGACCTCGTAGCGCGGGTGCATGAGCCGGTTCGCGAGCTCGCCGTCGTTGGTGACCAGGATCAGGCCGGTGGACTCGGCGTCGAGGCGCCCGACCGGGTACAGGCGCCGCTTCGACTCGACCAGATCGGTGACGGCGCGGCGGCGCCCGGGCTCGCTCGCGGTCGAGGTCACCCCGGTCGGCTTGTTCAGCATCCAGACCTCGCGCGGCTCGGGCCCGACCTGGCGGCCGTCGACCTCCACCCCGCTCTCGAACTCGACGTCCCGTGCCGGGTCGCGGACGACCTCGCCGCCGACCCGCACCCGCCCGGCGGCGATCAGGCCCTCGGCCTTGCGGCGCGAGGCGATCCCCGAGTGGGCGAGGTACTTGGCGAGGCGCATGCGCCGAAGCTAGCGTGCGGGCGGCGGTTACTCCGCCCGTTGCTCGCCGGCCTTGAGCAGGCGCTCGCGCAGATCCGCCTCGTCCTCGGGGGTCGGGTCGAAGCGCGCCGGGTCGGGCAGCGCGTCGAGCCCGGCGAGCCCGAAGAGGCGCTCGAACAGCGGCGTGGTCCGGTGGATCACGGCGCCGAAGCGCGAGCGACCCGACTCCTCGATCAGCCCGCGCTCGGTGAGCGTGTGCAGCGCCGACTCCGACGAGACCCCGCGGATGCGCGCGATCTCGGGCCTCGAGACCGGCTGCAGGTAGGCGATGATCGCCAGGGTCTCGGCCTGGGCCTGGGTCAGCGGCGGGGTCTTCGGCCGCGCCAGCAGGCGGCGGGCCGGGTCGCCGGCGTCCGGGTGCGCGGCGAGCGTGTGGCCGCCGGCGACCTGCCGGAGGACGACTCCGCGCTCGGCCAGGGCAGCGCCGAGCAGGTCGATCGCGCGGTCGATCTCGGCCTCGGTCACGTCGCACGCCTCGGCCAGCTCCGCCGTGCTCACCGGCTCCGGGGAGAGGAACAGGAGCGCCTCGACGATCGTTTCCAGGTTGCTCACGACGCCTCCACCGTGATCGGGCCGAACACGCCCTTCTGCTTCCAGGTCGCCTCGCCCTGCTTATGCAGCTCGAGCAGCGCGAACAGGGTCACGGCCTGGGTC
Organism: Solirubrobacterales bacterium; assembly: GCA_036561205.1. Lineage (GTDB taxonomy): Bacteria > Actinomycetota > Thermoleophilia > Solirubrobacterales > 70-9 > WHSW01. Next base: position 17,158 of record DATBPT010000064.1, on the reverse strand, counting down.
AGCTTGTCCTCGTCGCCGAAGGTCTCGTCGAAGTCGAGCGAGCGGCGACCCGCGATCAGCTCGCGCAGGACGCGCAGGCGCTTCTCCAGCGACACGGTCGGGCGGATGTGGGAGAGGTCGGGCTGCGGCGGCACCCGCAGCAGGTCGCCGATCGAGACCGCCAGCAGATCGGGCTCATAGGACGGGCGAGCCGCGTCGAGCGCGACCCGGCGCAGCGCGGGCGGCAGCGGCGCGGAACGGTAGATGTAGCGGCGCCCGTCCTCGAACAGCTCCGAGAGGTGGGCGGCGGCATCCCGATAGCGGCGGTACTCGAGCATCCGCGCGAGCAGCTCCTCGGCCGCCTCCTCGGGACCGAGCTCGAGCGCCTCCTCCTCCGGAGCCGGCAGCAGCAGCCGCGACTTGAGCTCGAGCAGCGACGCGATCAGGACCAGGAACTCGGTCGCCGCCTCGAGATCGAGCTCACCCTGCTCCTCGACGTGCTCGAGATAGGCGATCACGATCTCGCCCAGCTCGACCTCGGCGAGCGCGATCTCCTCCCGCAGGACGACCGTCATCAGCAGGTCGAAGGGGCCCGCGAAGACGTCCAGGTCCAGGTCGAGCTCGGCCGCTCTCATCCGCAGGAGAGTAGACGGCGCTGCGGTCAGTCCCGGGGCCTGCCAACGCCCATCGCGTCGCGGACGTCGGCGAGCGTTTCCGAGGCGATCGGGCGCGCCTTCGCGGCCCCGGCGGCGAACACGCTCTCGAGCCCGGCCTCGTCGGCGCGGATCGCCGCGTAGCGCTCTCGCACCGGCGCCAGGTAGTCGACCACGGCCTCGGCGACCTCCGACTTGAAGTCGCCGTAGCCCGAGCCCTCGAAGTCGCGCTCGACCTGCTCGGGCTCCACCCCGCGAATCACCGCGAGCACGTCGATCAGGTTCGAGATCCCGGGCTTGTCCGGCGCGCGGACGACGCCGCTGCCCGAGTCGGTGACCGCCGAGCGGACCTTCTTCCTCACCGCCTCGGGCTGGTCGAGGATGTAGACGGCACCCTGGTCGGTACTCGCGGTGGTCGACATCCGGCTGCTCGGGTCCTGGAGGTCCATGATCCGCGCCCCAACCTCTGGAATCCGGTGCTCCGGCACGACCAGCGTCTCGCCGAACCGGGCGTTGAAGCGCTCGGCGATGTCGCGCATCAGCTCGATGTGCTGGCGCTGGTCGTCTCCGACCGGAACCTCATCCGCGCGATAGGCCAGCACGTCCGCCGCCTGCAGCAGCGGGTAGAGGAAGAGACCGGCGGAGACCAGCTCCCGCTGCTGGGCCGACTTCTCCTTGAACTGGTGCATCCGGTTGAGGTCACCCCACGCGGTGACGCTGCTCAGATGCCAGCAAAGCTCCGGCTGCTCGGGCACGTCGCCCTGCCGAAAGAAGATGCAGCGCTCGGGGTCAAGCCCGGCGGCGAGCAGGATCGCGGCGGTGTCATAGGTGTAGCCGCGCAGCGCCGAGGGCTCGTAGGCGACCGAGGTCGCGTGCAGGTCGACGATGCAGTAGATCGCCTCGCCGCGGTCCTGACCCTCGACGTACTGGCGGATCGCGCCGATGTAGTTGCCGAGGTGCTTGCGCCCGGTCGGCTGGATGCCGCTGAAGATTCTCACCGGGCGGCAATCTACGTCCTTACGCCGGTTCCAGCTGCGGCCCCTGCCCGGCGCGCTCGGCCGCGCGGCCGCACTCGCCCGCGGTCGCCGCGGCGCCTGGCCCCCGCTTCGGCTCGGGTATGTGCTCGGGGTTGCGCACCTGCAGCAAGGCGATCACCCCTCCGAGGGCCATCAGCGCGGCGGCGATCAGCATCCCGAGGTGGAAGGCGGACTCCGAGGAGGAGACGATGTCGTCGTCGAGCGCCGCCGCCTCGGCCACGGGCACCTCGCTGACGTCGCCGCCGGACAGCGGCTGCTCCTTGGCGCCGTCGATCGCCGCCTGCGCCTGCGGCCCGAGCGGTTGGCCGGCGGTGCGCCCGTCGAGCGAGCTCGCGAACTGGGCCGAGACGATCGCGCCGAGGGCGGCGATCGCGAGCACCCCGGCCACCCGGGCGACGGCGTTGTTGACACCCGAGGCGACGCCGACGTGTCGCTCATCGACCGAGTCGAGCACGGTCGTGGTCAGCGGCGCGACCGTCATCGAGAGGCCGAGCCCGAACAGCAGCAGCGACGGCAGGATGTCGGTGAGGTAGTTGGGATCGGCATCGAGGCGGACCAGCAGGGCGAGCCCGGCGGCGCCGATCAGCGGCCCGATCCCCATCACCAGCCGCGGGCCGATGCGGCCGGCGAGGGCGCCGAAACGGCCGGAGAGCAGGAACATCAGCACCGTGACCGGGGTCGTCGCAGCCCCGGCCGCGAACGCCGAGTAGCCGGCGACCTGCTGCAGGAACAGGGTGATGAAGAAGAAGGCGGCGATCAGGCCCGCGTATACGCACAGGGTCGCCAGGTTGACGGTGCTGAAGTTGTGCGAGCGAAAGAGCTCCAGGGGCAGGATCGGCGCGCGGGCGCGCCGCTCCCACCAGATGAAGGCCGCGAAGCAGGCGATCCCGGCGAACAGGGGCACGAACACGAGCGGGTCGGAGAAGCCGTACGTCGGCTGTTCGATCAGCGCGAACACCGGTCCGGCCAGCCCCAGCGCCGAGAGCAGGATGCCGACCACGTCGATCCCGTGGACCGCGTCGGGATCGGTGCTCTCGTCGATAACTCGCAGCGCCAGCCAGACGGTGAGCACGATCAGCGGGATGTTGACCCAGAAGATCAGCCGCCAGTCGAGCTCAACCAGCAGGCCGCCGCCCGCCGGGCCGACCAGGGTCGAGATCCCGGCCCACGCCGTCCACAGGCCGACCGCCCGCCCGCGCGCCTCCCCCTCGAAGGTCGCCGCGAGGATCGCCAGCGAGCCGGGGACGAGCAGCGCCCCGGCGATCCCCTGCAGCGCCCGGGCGCCGACCAGGGCCTCGTCGGTCGGCGAGACGGCGCAGAGGATCGAGGTGGCCGCGAAGCCGATCAGGCCGATGACGAACATCCGCCGGCGCCCGTAGAGGTCGCCGAGCGAGCCGCCGACCAGGAGCAGCGAGACCAGGGTCAGCATGTAGGCCTCGACGATCCATTGCTGGCCGGCGAGGCCGGTGTCGAGGTCCTCCTGGATCGCGGGCAGGGCGACGTTGACGATCGTCGAGTCGAGGAAGACGATCGTCGAGCCGAGGATCGTCGCCAGCAGGGTGAGCTTCTCCTTGCGGGTCACCGAGCGCAGTTTCGCAGGCGCGTCGAGGGACCTCTGCCGGCGTTGCGGCCGTATTCCCTTCATCAGCGTCGATTGCGAGGGAGGAAGACGAATGCGTGCAGTCCGCTCGTTGACGGTTTCGGTGGCGGCGACGATCGCCGCGCTGGCGATGGGGGCTTCGGCCGCGGCGGCCGGCGGTCCGGCGATCCCGGGTGGCGCCTTCGGCGGCCACGGCGTCACCGGGCCGGCCGGCCTGCCGAGCTCCGACTATCGCTACGTGACCTTCAGCCTCGGAGATCGGACGATCGTCGAGCGGATCGCGACCGACAGCGGCATCGTCACTCGTACCCACTACTTCGACGGTCTCTGGGCGCTTCCGGCGGTCACCATCCTGGGGAACGCGAGCGGCCTTTCAGCGGACGGGCGCACCCTGGTCCTGATCAAGCCGGACTACCGCTTGCGCTCGCAGGAGACCACGTTGCGGATCCTCGACGCGGCGACCCTTCGTCGCATCGACCGCGTGCAGCTCGACTCACGCGCCAGCTTCGACGCGATCTCGCCCGACGGCAGCCTGCTCTACCTCGTCCAGTACGCCGATCCGCGCGATCCGCTCGACTACCGGGTGCGCGCCTACGACTGGTCCGCCAACGAGTTCCGGCCCGGGAAGATCGTCGACCCGGAGGAGCCCGACGAGCAGATGAGCGGCCAGCCGGTCGCGAGGCGGACGAGCCCCGACGGTCGCTGGGCATACACCCTCTACAGCGGCGGCGAGGAGACCTTCATCCACGCGCTCGACACCGAGGGCGCGACCGCGGTCTGCGTCGACCTGCCGGGAATCGACCGCGAGGACCTCTACATGCTGCGACTCGATGTCGATCCCGCCTCCGGGCAGATCACGGTGCTCGATCAGGGCAGTCCGGTCGCGATCGTCGATCCGCAAACCTTCTCGGTCAGCGACCCGCCGCCGGTCGCGGTTTCTGACGACGTGGCCGAGCCCGACGCCGGCAGCTGGGTCGGCTGGGCGGCGATCGGCGGCGGCGCCGTCCTGGTCGCGGGGCTCGGCCTGGTGCTCTGGCGCCGCCGTCGCCCGGGCGACGGCGTCGACGAGCGGACCCTCGAGCGCCTGGTGAGGATCGATGCCGGGGAGCGCGAGCAAGCGGAGCGGGAGCCGGTGCGCTGAGCGGCGGGCCATGAGGCGTAGCCGAATCCCGCCGCTGTTGAGGCGGCTTGTTCGATGACCGCGGCCTGTGCCGCGCTCCGGCTCGGCTCCCTGGTCGGTGAGGCGGGAGAATGGCTGCTGCCGATGAGCGCCGAGCCCGCTTCCGAGCGCCTCGAAGGGCTGCCCCGCTCCGGGCCGCTGCGCGGAAGGCGCGAGGGAGCGCTGGTCCGTGAGGCCCAGCGCGGCTCCAGCGACGCGCTCGAGGAGCTCTTTCGCCGCCATTGGCGCCGCGCCCACCGGGCGGCGTACTTGGTGATCGGCGATCCGAGCGCCGCCGAGGACATCGCCCAGGAGTCGTTCCTGGCCGCCGTGCGGGCGCTCGACCGCTTCGACCGCCGGCGGGCGTTCGGCCCCTGGCTGCACCGGATCACCGTCAACCGGGCGATCGACTTCGCCCGGGCGCGGGCGCTGCGGGCCGAGAGCGCGCTTCAGGGCGTCGAAGAGGACGCTGCGCCGGCGCCGGAGTCGATCTCCGACGAACTGCTCACGGCGCTGGGTCAGCTCAACCCCGAGCACCGGGCGGTGATCGTGCTCCGATACGTGCTCGGGTACTCACCCGGAGAGATCGGCGAGATCCTCGGGCTGCCGCGCGGGACGGTCAACTCGCGGCTGCGACGCGGTCTCGACCGGCTGCGGCCGGCACTCGCGGAGGACCCGAGATGAGCCCGGATCGCGAGCTCATCAGGGCACTTGCCGAGCTGCGCGTACCCGGGGAGGCCGATTCCGAGGAGCGCTCCTGGGAGCTCGTCCGCAGCGCCTACGTGGAGCGAACGCCGATGCGGCCGCCGGCGACCGGACGCCGGCCGGCGTTCGCGGTCGCCGCCGGGCTCGCCCTGCTCGCGATCGGCCTCAGCCCCGCCGGGGCGAAGGTCGGCGACGTGATCAGCGACGTGATCGGGATCGGCGCCGAGGATGCGAAGCCGACGCTGCGCTCGCTGCCGGCCGCGGGCGAGCTGCTGGTCGAATCCGGGCAGGGCCCATGGATCGTGCGCGAGGACGGCTCCAAGCGGCTGCTCGGCGAATACGACCAGGCGAGCTGGTCGCCGCACGGGCTCTACGTCGCGGTCGCCGACGGCCGCGAGCTGGCCGCCGTCGACACGGTGGGCAACGTCCGCTGGACCTTCCCGGCCCGGGGCGTCGTCACCGACCCGCGCTGGGCGGGCGACGCGGCGGATACGCGGATCGCCTACCGAAGCGGCGACGACCTGCGGGTGATCGCCGGCGACGGCAGCCCGGAGAGCGACCGCCTCGTCGCCCGCGACGTCGCTCCGATCGCCCCTGCCTGGCGGCCGATCGGGTTCTCGAAGCTCGGCCCGCCGGCCGCGAACGGGTTCGTGCTCGTCTACATCGACGGGGCCGGCAAGCTGCAGGCCGTCAACACCGACACGGGGGTCGAGGTGCCGCTGAGGCGCGCCGACCGCAGGCGGCTGCCGGTATCCGCCACCGGGCGGGCGGGGGCTGACGATCGGGCGCTGTCGCCGGACGGCTCGCGCGTCGCGCGCCTCGAGCACGTCGGCGCCAGCGACCGGCTGATCGTCACCGAGCGCGGCGGTGGCGGCTCGGTCCTCTTCTCCGCCCACGGCCGGCTCACCGGCCCGACCTGGTCGCCGGACGGGCGCTGGCTGCTGCTCGGCTGGCCGGCCGCGGACCAGTGGCTGTTCATCGACGCCGATCGGCCTCGTCACGTGGTCGCCTTCGACCACATCTCGGAGCAGTTCGACCCCGGCGACGAGGGCCCGGCCGCCTTCCCGAGCGTCTCCGGCTGGATCCTGCCGCAGCGCTGACCGCCGTCGCGTTCCGTCCGCTGCCTATGCGAACATGTGTTCGTGTACCGCGAAAGCCTCACCTGCTGAGCTCCCGCTCGAGATGATCGAGCGGGAGATCGAGCAGCTCGCCGCGCGGATCAGCGCCGACAGCGCCCGCTGGCTCGAGCTCGTCGGCGAGTTCGACCGCCGCGAGGGCTGGGGTGGCAGCGGCTGCCGCTCGACGGCGGAATGGGTCGCGTGGCGCTGCGCGCTGACCCCGCGCTCGGCGCGCGAGCAGGTCCGCGTGGCGAGGGCGATCTTCGAACTGCCGTTGATCCGCGAGGCGTTTGGCCGCGGCGAGCTCAGCTACTCGAAGGTCAGGGCACTGACCAGGGTCGCCGACAGCGAGGCCGAGGCGGACCTGCTCGAGCTGGCGCGTCACGCGACCGCGGCTCAGCTCGAGCGCATGGTGCGGGCGGCGCGCCGGGTGACGGCGGCAGCCGCCGACGAAGCCCAGCGCGAGAGCTACCTGCGCTGGTATTGGGATGACGACAACGGCTGCCTGCACGTCGACGCGAAGCTGCCGCCCGAGGATGGTGCGATCTTCCTGCGGGCGCTCGAGGCGGCACGCGACTCGCTCGCCCAGCTCCGCGACGACCGCTCCGACGCGCCGAACGGTTCCGCGGAACCGCCTCCGGCCTCCCCCGCGCCACCGCCCTCGCCGACGAACGCCGAGTCGCTTACCGCGCTCTCCGAGGCAGCCCTTGCCCGACCACCGACCGGCCTCACCGGCGGCGAGCGCTACCAGCTCCTGCTCCACGTCGATGCCGCAACCCTGGCCACGGACGCTCCGGGAGCGAGCGTCTCCGGGCCCGGCGCCTGCGCGATCGCCGACGGCCCCGGGATCTCGCCGGAGACCGCCCGCCGGCTCGCCTGTGACTCCTCGGTCGTCGCAATCCGAGAACGCGACGGCGCCGCGATCGGCGTCGGCAGGCGAAGCCGCTCGATTCCGCCGTCGGTGCGGCGGGCGCTCGTCGCCCGCGACGGCCGCTGTCAGTTCCCCGGCTGCGAACGACACCGCTTCGTCGACGCCCACCACATCGTCCACTGGGCTCGCGGCGGCGAAACGGAGCTCGCCAACCTCGTGCTGCTCTGCCGCCATCACCACCGACTGGTTCACGAGGGCGGCTACTCGCTCTCTCGGGGCCCGGGCAGCTCCCTCCGCTTCGCCCGCCCCGATGGCGTCGAGGTCTCACCCGCTCCACGGCCGCCGGCGGTGGCGCGCTCCTTCCGCCCGGCCGTACGGGCCGGTCCCCTGCTCACCGGGACCGGCGAGAAAATGGACCTTCACTCGTGTGTGGACGCGGTCCTGGTCGCTACGGCTCCGGCGGCTCGCGCAGCTGGTGCGCCGGGGTGAAGAAGTTGCGGTAGGCGAGCGTGGTCGAGATCAGGGCCGAGAGCGCCACGGCGCCGAGCAGCACCCAGAGCAGGATCATCTGCAGTCGTACGGCGTCGGTGGGGTCGGCGCCCGCTAGCAGCATCCCGACCATCGTCCCGGGGAAGAAGATCAGGCCGGTGGTCTTGGTCTGGTCGATGACCGAGATCGTCCCCGAGCGCAGGCTGCGGCGCAGACTCGGGGCCGCGGCGACCGTGGCGGTGGCGCCGAGCGCCAGCGTCGCCTCGATCTCGCGGGCGCGGTCGGTCATCTCGTCACCGAGCCTGTTGAGGGCGACCGCGGCGGAGGTCATCGCGTTGCCGATCACCATCCCGCCGACGGGCACCAGGTAGCGAGGCGTGGGCTCGAACACGCCGAGCGCAACCACGAGGGCGAGCGTCGTCGCCCCCGCCACCCCGAGCGCGGCCAGCAGCGGCCAGAGCGCGTTCGGCACCCGTTTCGCGCGCCGCCTCGCGGTGAAGGCGCCGAAGACGACCATCACCGTGAGCAGCCCGATCACGAGCGCGATGCTGTCCTCGTCGAATATCGCCTGGATCACGTAGCCGATCGCGCTCAGCTGGATGAACGAGCGCAGGACGGCGATTGCGATGTCTTTCTCGAGGTCGCTGCGGCGCCAGATCGAGACGGCGATCGCCAGTGCGACCAGGGCCAGGCTCGCGGCGACCTCGGTCAGGGTGACGTCGATGCCCACGCTGGCCATCGTCACCATCAGCCGGCCACCGCTCCGAGCAGCTCCGCGGTCGGCCCCTGCTCGACCGCGCGGCCGGCCTCGATCCGGACCAGCCACTCGGACATCCGCCCCGCCTGGGCGAGGTCGTGAGTGACCCAGACGAGGTCGATCCGCAGCCGCTCGCGCAGCTCCAGCATCGTCTCCTCGATCGCACCGGTCGTCTCCGGATCGAGCGCCGAGGTGGGCTCGTCGAGCAGCAGCACGCGGGGCTCGAGCGCCAGCGCCCGGGCGAGCATCGCCCGCTGCTGCTCGCCGACCGAGAGCTTCGAGCCGTCGCGAGCGGCAAACGAAGCGTCGAGGCCGGCGAGGTCGAGCAAGCGGGCCGGATCCGGCTCGCGCCCCGCGAGCTCGGCGGCGAACCGCAGGTTGTCCTCGACCGTACCCTCGAGCAGCGCCGGGAGCTGGGGCACGAGGACGACCTCGCGCCGGAGCTCGAGCGGATCGCGGTCGCGCACGTCGGCACCGCGGTAGCGCACGGTGCCGGCCTCGGCGTCGGAGAGACGGTCGAGCAGTCGCAGCAGGGTCGACTTGCCAGAGCCCGAGGGTCCGGCGACGCAGGTCGCTCCGGCCGGGATCCGGGCGCTCAGCTCCCGCAGCACCGGCTCGCCCGCTCGCGAGAGGCTGACCTGCTCGAGCTCGAACGCGGTCTCGGCGACGTGCATCTTGCGATTATCGAGGCATGGCCTCAGGCGAGCAGATCCCCCGCGACCTCGAACCGATGCTGGCGCGGCCGGCGAAGGCGCTGCCCACCGGCGACGGCTGGGCCTATGAGATCAAGTGGGACGGGATCCGGGCGCTCACCTACGTCGAGCCCGAGGGCCTGCGGATCGCCGCCCGCCGCGGCGCCGACCACACACCGCGCTATCCGGAGCTGGCCGCGATCGTCGACGCCCTCCAAGGACGCGAGGCGATCCTCGACGGCGAGATCGTCGCCTTCGACGAGTCAGGGCGGCCCAGCTTCCAGCTGCTGCAGCGGCGCATGGGGCTCTCGAACGAGGCCACGATCCGCATCCGCGCGAGCGAGACTCCCGCCACGTACGTCGCCTTCGATCTGCTCTGGCTCGACGGCCGCTCATTGCTCGCCGAGCCCTACCTGGCCCGCCGGGAGCTGCTCACCGGGCTTGGCTTCGACGGCCCCAACTGGCAGGCCCCCGCGCACCACCTCGGCGACGGCGAGCGCCTCTGGGATGCGATCCGCGAGCAGGGCCTCGAGGGGGTTGTCGCGAAGCGGATCGACAGCCCCTACCGCCCCGGACAGCGCAGCGGCGAATGGCTCAAGATCCGCTACCGGCGCGGCCAGGAGCTGGTGATCGGCGGCTGGATGCCGGGGGAGGGCAGCCGCGGCGGCCGGGTCGGCTCGCTCCTGGTCGGCTACTGGGATGCGACGCCGGAGGAGGCCGAGCGGCTCGGCCGCCCGCAGCGGCTCGTCTACGCGGGCGGGGTCGGCACCGGCTTCACCCAGGAGATGCTCGACCGGCTGACGGAGCTGCTGAAACCGCTGGAGCGCGCCGACTCGCCGTTCGAGCTCGGTGAGGACCCGGTGGTCAAGTACGCGCAGCGGGCCCGTGACCGCGGCGCCGGCCCGGTCTGGGTCGAGCCGCGGCTTGTCGCCGAGGTCGAGTTCACCGAGTGGACCCGCGAGGGGACGCTGCGCCAGTCGGCCTTCAAGGGCCTGCGCGACGACAAGGACCCACACCAGGTGGTGCGCGAGTCCTGAGCGGGTCTAGCCGGCGTTTGTGTTGGTGCTCGAGGAGCTCGACTCGTCCGCCGGCGGCTGTTGCGACGCCGGCGGCGACGAGTTCTCCGTGTTGCTCTGGTGCGGGTGGTCCCTGACGTGGCCGTGGCCGCCGCCCGAGGAGCCAGTGTCGTTGCTCGCGTTGGAGGTCTGGCTCTCGCTGTCCCCGGAGCCGGTGGAGCTGGTCGACTGGTCGCCGCTACCGGCCGTGCCGCCGGTGCCGGCGGAGCCGTTTCCGCCTCCTGCCGCCGACGAGCCGTTGCCCGTGCCCTGGCCACCGGACCCACTGCCGTGGCCGGACGCGCCCCCGCCCGCCCCGTTCGCCGGGTCCTGACCCTGATCGGTGGTCGAGGTGCCGGGCGCCTGCTCGGTCGCCGCTCCGGCGACCGAGGTGGTCACCGCAGCCTGGTCGTCGGAGCCGCCGGTGAGCAGGATCACGCCGGCGACGATCGCCGCCAGTACGGCCACCGGGGCGGCCCACTGCCAGATCGGATATCTGCCCCCGCTCTCCATCCCGGCCGAATTGTTGCGAATTCGGCCCGCCGGCGAGGGGGCGGGGGGTGAAAGATCGCGTTCGGCGGCCGCGGGAAGCAGGATTGCGTCGCTAATCTCGGGTACTTAGAAGGGCTATGGCACGCGCGATCTGGTCAGGTTCAATCTCATTCGGGCTCCTCAACGTGCCCGTGAAGCTGTATTCGGCCGTCTCGAAGAAGTCGGTCAGCTTCCGCGAGCTGCGCGAATCGGACGGCTCGCGGGTGCGTCACAAGCGGGTCGCGGAGGCCGACGGCGAGGAGGTCGATTACGGCGACATCGTCAAGGGCTACGAGGTCGCCCCCGAGCAATACGTCGTCATCACCCGCGACGAGCTCGAGGAGCTCGACCCGAAGAAGACGCGCGCGATCGAGGTGCTCGACTTCGTCGACCTCGACGACATCGACCCGATCTACTTCGACCATCCCTACTACCTGGGCCCGGACAAGGGCGCCGAGCGCGCCTACGCGCTCCTGGTCAAGGCGATGGAGGACGCGCACAAGGTTGCGATCGCCCGCTTCGTGCTCCGCAACCGCGAGAGCCTCGCGGCGCTGCGCCCGATGGACGGGGTGATGACGATGGCGACGATGCGGTTCGCCGACGAGGTCGTCTCGCCGCAGGAGATCTCCGAGGTTCTCGGCGAGCAGGCCGAGCCGCCGAAGAAGAAGGAACTCGAGATGGCGAAGGCGCTGATCGACTCGCTCACCTCCGAGTTCGACGCCGACCAGTACCGCGACGAGTACCGCGAGGAGCTGCTGTCGCTGATCGAGCGCAAGGCCAAGGGCGAGAGCATCGTCAGCTCCGAGGCCGAGGCGCCGAAGCCGACCAAGGCACCCGACCTGATGGCGGCGCTGGAGGAGAGCCTCGCCGCGGTCAAGGCCGAGGAGTCGAGCGCGAAGAAGCCCGCCGCGAAGCCGAAGCCGAAGCCCAAGGCTGCGGCGAAGACCACCAAGACCAGATCGCGAAGCAAGGCCAAGGCAAGCAAGTAGAGGTAGAGGGGCGCCAGATCGCGCTCACCAACCTCGACAAGGTCCTCTGGCCGGCGCGGCGCGGCGGCAAGGGGGGCAGCAGGCCGGCATTCACCAAGGGTGAGGCGATCGACTACTACGCGCGGATCGCGCCGGCGATCCTTCCCCATCTGCGCGGCCGGCCGCTGACCCGGGTGCGGTTCCCCGACGGGGTCGAGGGGCAGCGCTTCTTCGAGAAGCGCGCCCCCAAGCACACCCCGGACTGGATCCGCACGGCGCCGATCGAGATGGGCTCGGTCGGGGTGCTCGAGTTCATCGTCTGCGACGACCTGCCGAGCCTGATCTGGTGCGCGCAGATGGCGGCGCTCGAGCTGCACCCGTCGCTGTCGAAGGCGGACCGCCCCGAACGGCCGACCGTGCTCGCCTTCGACCTCGATCCCGGGCCTCCGGCGACCGCGGTCGAATGCGCGCAGGTCGCCCTGCGGCTGCGCGAGCTGTTCGGCGAGCTCGGCCTCGAGTGCCTCGCCAAGCACTCCGGCTCGAAGGGGATCCAGGTCTACCTGCCGCTGAACACGGCGGTGACCTACGAGCGCACCAAGACCTACGCCCGTGCGATCGCACAGGCGCTCGAGCGCGCCGAGCCCGATCTCGTCGTCTCGAAGCAGAAGAAGGAGCTGCGCAAGGGCAAGGTCCTGGTCGACTGGAGCCAGAACGACTACTCGAAGACCACGGTCGCGGTCTATTCGCTGCGCTGTCGCGAGCGGCCGTGGGCGTCGGCGCCGCTCACCTGGGCCGAGGTCGAGGCGCTGGCCGACGACGGTGACCCCGACTCGGTGCGCTTCGAGGCGCCCCAGGTGCTCGAGCGGGTGGCCGAGCACGGCGACCTGTTCGCGCCGGTGCTCGAGTTGAAGCAGAAGTTGCCGAAGGCATAGGATCGGCCGGTGACCGACGCCGAGGCCCAGCAGCGAGCTCGCGCGACCTGGGCGGCGGGGGACTTCGACTCGATCGCGGAGCGGATCTGGCATGTCGGCGACGACCTCGTCGAAAGGGTCGGCGTCAACCGGGGCGACAGGGTCCTCGACGTCGCCTGCGGGAGCGGAAACGCGGCGATTCCGGCGGCGGTCGCCGGCGGCGAGGTCACCGGCCTCGACATCACCCCGGAGCTGTTCGAGGCCGGACGGCGCCGAGCCGCCGAGGCGGGAGTGGAGATCGACTGGGTCGAGGGCGACGCCGAGCAGCTGCCGTTCGACGACGGCAGCTTCGACATCGTCCTCTCGACCTTCGGCTGCATGTTCGCGCCGGACCAGCGGGCGGCGGCGAGCGAGATCGCGCGTGTGGTTCGCCCCGGTGGCAGGTTCGGCGTCGCGGCGTGGCGGCCGGAGGGCTCGATCGGCAGGTTCTTCATGACCATCTCCAAGCACGCTCCCCCGCCCCCGGACGGATTTCAGCCGCCGCCGCTCTGGGGCCTTCGCGACCACGTCAGCGAGCTCTTCGCCGACACCGGAGTCGAGCTCTCCTTCGAGGACGCCGCGGCGCATTTCCGCTTCGACTCGGTCGACGAGATGCTCGAGGAATACGCGACCAAGTTCGGCCCGATCGTCGTCCTCCGCGCGGCGCTCGAGCCCGAGGGCCGCTGGGAGGCGCTGCGTGACGACCTCAGGGCGCTCTACGAAGAGCTCACGGTACCCGACGAGGAGGGCATCGCCTTCGACGCCGAGTACCTCGTCACCCTGGGTGAGAAGCCCGGCTAGGCACCAGCCGGATCAGTCCAGCGCTTGCCGGATGATCGGCTTGCGACTCGCCGCCGCCTCGTCGAGGCGGCGAACCGGGGTCGTGTACGGAGCCTCGTGGAGGATCGAGGGATCCTGCTCGGCCTCGGCGAGGATCGATTCGATCGCCTCGGCGAGCTGATCGAGCGACTCACGAGTCTCGGTCTCCGTCGGCTCCACCATCAGCGCCTCGTCGACGAGCAGCGGGAAGTAGATCGTCGGCGGGTGGAAGCCGTAGTCGAGCAGCCGCTTGGCGATGTCGAGCGTCTTCACCTGCAGCTCGCGCTTCGCCGGCGTCCCGGAGAGCACGAACTCGTGCATCGGCGTGCGATCGAAGGCCAGCGGCAGGTACTTCGCGGCGCGTCCGGCGCGCAGCCTGGCGAGCAGGTAGTTGGCGTTCAGGACCGCGACCTCCGACGCCTCCCGCAGGCCGTCCCCGCCGAGGCTCGAGATGTAGGCGTAGGAGCGCACGAAGACGCCGAAGTTGCCCTGGAAGCCGCGCAGACGCCCGATCGATTTCGGCGCCTCGTACTCGAGGCCGAAGCTCGGCCCCGAGCCGTTCGTGCTCGCGTGTGCGGGCTCCTCGCGGACGATCCGCGGGACCGGCAGGAACGGGGCGATGCGATCGGAGACCGCGATCGGCCCGGCACCGGGCCCCCCGCCCCCGTGCGGCTGGCTGAACGTCTTGTGCAGGTTCAGGTGGACGATGTCGAAGCCCATGTCGCCCGGGCGGGTGTGGCCCATGATCGCGTTCAGGTTGGCGCCGTCGTAATAAAGGGTGCCGCCGACGCCGTGGACGATCGAGGCGATCTCGGCGATGTTCTCGTCGAAGAGCCCGAGCGTGTTCGGGTTGGTCAGCATCAGGCAGGCGACCTCCTCGGTCGCCTTGTCCCGCAGGTCGTCGACGTCGACCCCGCCGCGCTCGTCGGTCTCCACCTTGACCACCTCGTACCCGGCCATCGTCACCGTCGCCGGGTTCGTCCCGTGGGCGGTGTCGGGGGTCAGGACCTTGGTCCGCTGCTCGCCGCGGTCCTCGTGATAGGCGCGGGTGAGCAGCAAGCCGGCGAGCTCGCCGTGCGAGCCGGCGGACGGCTGTAGGCTGACATGCGGCAGCCCGCAGAGCTCGCTCAGCGAGCGCTCCAGCCGCCACATCAGCTCGAGCGCGCCCTGGGCGCGCTTCGGGTCCTGCGCCGGATGCAGGCGCGCGTGCCCGGGCAGCGCCGCGACCTTCTCGTTGAGGCGCGGGTTGTGCTTCATCGTGCACGAGCCGAGCGGATAGGGACCCGTGTCGAGGTCGAAGTTGCGTCGCGAGAGACGGTTGTAGTGGCGCACGATCTCGGGCTCGGAGACCTCGGGCAGTGCTGGGCCGTCCGCGCGCAGGAGCCGTTCGGGGATCAGCTCCTCGAGCGGGGCCTCCGGGACGTCGGTGGGCGGCAGCGTGGCCGCCCGGCGACCTTCCACGGACCGCTCGTAGATCGTCACCGCGGACTCTCGCTGCTGCGGGGTGGGAACCTCGGCGGTCGCCGGTGGCGGCGTCCTCATGCCACCGCCTCCGCCGTCTGCGGCCGCCGGGCCGCGGCGATCGCGCCGGCGAGGGCGTCGGCGAGGCGATCGATGTCGTCCTTCGAGCGGCGCTCGGTGATCGCGACCAGGAGGCCGTTCTCGTACTCCGGGTACTCGCGCGCGAGCGGATAGCCGGCCGCGATGCCCTCCTCGCCGATCCGGTCCAAGACCGCGGCCACGGGCGCATCGAGGGTCACCGCGAACTCGCGCGCCACCGGCGCCTCGTGAAGCAGCTCCACCCCGTCCACCGCCGCCAGCGTCCCTCGGGCGTAGGCCGTGCGCCGGACCAGCAGCTCGCCCAGCTCGACGATCCCGCGGCGCCCGAGCCAGGCGAGGTAGATCGTTCCCGCGAGCGCGTTCAGCGCCTGCGAGGTGCAGATGTTGTGGGTCGCCTTCTCGCGGCGGATGTGCTGCTCGCGGGTCTGCAGCGCGAGCACGAAGCCGCGGCGCCCGTCGGCGTCGGCGGTCTCGCCGGCGATCCGCCCGGGCATCCGCCGCAGGTGCTCCTCGGTGGCGGCGAAGAAACCGAACGAGGGGCCGCCGAAATCGAGCCGGTTGCCGAGCGCCTGGCCCTCGCCGACGGCGACGTCGACGCCGCACTCGCCGGGCGGGCGCAGGACGCCGAGCGTGATCGGGTCGACCGAGGCGACGCAGAGCGCGCCGGAGTTGTGCGCCACGGTCGCCAGGGCCTCCAGGTCCTCGACCGCGCCGAGGAAGTTCGGGTTCGAGACGAAGATCGCGGCGACGTCCTGGTCGACGTAGTTCTCGAGCTCGGCCGGATCGGTCAAGCCGTCGCGGAGGCCAACCTCGACCACCTTGGCGTCCCACCCGCGGGCATACGTCTCCAGCGTCGCCCGCGCGTGCGGGTGCACCCCGCGCGAGACGACCAGCCGCCGGCGCCCCTTGCCCGCCCCGAGCGCCAGGTAGGCAGCCGATGCAATCGACGACGGTCCCTCGTAGAGCGAGGCGTTGGCGACCGGCAGCCCGGTGAGCTCGGAGATCGCGGTCTGGAACTCGAACATCACCTGCAGGCCGCCCTGGGAGACCTCGGGCTGGTACGGCGTGTAGGGAGTCAGGAACTCCGAGCGCGAGATGATCGCCTCGACCAGGGCCGGCACGTAGTGGTCGTACATGCCGGCGCCGAGGAAGCAGGTCTCGGAGTCGGCGTCGGCGTTGCGGGCGGCGAGCGCCGCGATCTGGTCGAACACCTCGGCCTCGGAGAGCCCGTCGGGCAGCTCGAGCGGGCGGCCCAATCGCAGGTCGGCGGGGATGTCGGCGAACAGGGCGTCGGTCGAGCCGACGCCGATCGCCTCCAGCATCGCCGCCCGGTCGGCGTCGGTTGCGGAGGTGTAGCGACTCACCCGATTGATGCTAGTGGGCGGCCCGGAAGTGGACGGTCACTCGAACGACCGCGCACACCAAAAGGGGCCTCCCAGCAACGACCGGGGCCGGCTTGCGCCGGCCCCGGTGCCAGGTTGCCCGGCGAGCGGGCAGAACGAATCCTGAGTTACGGGCAGAGCACCAGCACGTGGAAGCCCGAACCGTCTGCTTGAGCACCGGCGTCGTTACGAAGGACGACACCGACCTGGTTCGGCGTCGGCGCGGGTCCGCCGCTTCCGCCGACCGTCGCCCAGAGCGCATCTACGAACGCGTGCGTCGGAGGACCGTAGGACGCCGTCCAGGTGCATCCGGACACGTCGCGGTTGAACGTCACCCGGAAGAAGCCGGTGGCAATCCGCGTGACGCTGGTCGCCCCACGGCCACGAACGATTGCGGGCCCCACACCGGCGGGAGCAACCGTGGCCGACAGCAGATCAGCCTTCTGCTGATAATCCGCTGCGGCCGTGCCGCCGAGCTTCGAGCTGTCGCTAGCGCTCGACGCAGTGTCCGCGGTGTTCACGTGCGAGCCGGAGACGTTTGCCTTCAACTCCTTGTCGGCCTGCTTCTTCGAGATCTTCTTGACCTTCGACTTGGTGATCTTGCTGCTGAGGCCGTCGTTGGCTGCGACCGCCGAGCCGACCATCGCGAATACGAGCGCGATCACCGCCACGACCATCGCGGGCGACGGCCGCGAGGTGCTGAACAACTTCATACGTTCCCTCCACAGGTTCTCCACCAGGAGCCTGACGCGTCGACCGCGCCACCCCCCCGATTGGTGGACTTTGGCCCGCTTACCCTCGCTTGCCGCGAGCCGGCTGTCAAGGGCTGCCGC
>DATBPT010000063.1:0-2431 GCA_036561205.1 Solirubrobacterales bacterium | reverse complement strand
TCCAGGTCTGCTGAGGTCTAGCGGTCCGGTCGGTCGGGGTAGATGTCGTCGATCGTGGTCAGCGCCTCGTACGGTGCCCCGGCGGCGGCGGCGATCGCCTCGCCGCCACCGGCGAGCCGGTCGACGACGGCGAGCGCGCCGACGATCTCGAGCCCCTGTTCGCGGATGCGCTCGATTGCGCTCACCGTCGACCCGCCGGTGGTCACCGTGTCCTCGACCACGAGCACCTTGGCGCCCGCTTCGACCGGGCCTTCGACCATCCGCTGGAGGCCGTGCGACTTGGTCTCCTTGCGGACGAAGAAGCCGACCAGGCCGTCACCCTCGGGCACCGCGATCGCCGCGCAGGCAAGCGGGATCGCCGCCATCACCGGACCGCCCACCGCCTCGGCCCCGCGGCGCACCGCCGCCACCGCGATCAACTCGCCCGCGGCGCGGAAGCCGGCCGGCCGCATCAGGGTGCGGCGGGCGTCGACGTAGTACTGAGCCGTTTGACCGCTGGAGAGGACGACCTCGCCGATCACGAGCGCGTGCTCGCGCAGCTCCGCGATCAGGGTTTCGCGAGCGTCGCTCAGCGCAGCCCTAGTTGTAGACGTACATCTTGTCCCCGAGGTCGATCCAGTTGTAGATGAAGATCGAGTCGGGGATCGGGTTGCGGATGCAGCCGTGGCTGGCCGGGTACGGCGGCACCGAGGCGTAGCCGTGCGTCGCCTCGCCGCGGTTGTAATAGACCGAGTAGTACATGCCGAGCGAGTTGTAGCCCGGGTCCTTGAGGTAGAAGGTGAACGCGCCCTGATCGGACGGGGTCGCGGCGGCGCCGGTGGCGATGTGGAAGACGTACTTGGCCTCGCCGTCGTCGGCGAGCGCCATCACCTGCTTCGAGATGTCGACCTCGACGTGCTTGCCCGAGTTCGGGTACTGGATCTGGAAGCCGCCCTTGCCCTCGGCGAGCGTCTTGAAGATCCCCGGCGTCGCCTGGAAGGTGCGGGCCATGCCGTTGACCTTGCGGAAGGCCATCACCGCGCGCTCGGTGTGCGAGCCGTAGCGGTGCTTGTCGGTGTCGTAGTAGCCCTGGTCTCGCAGGAGCTGGTTGAAGAGGTCGACCGCCGGTCCCGAGTCGCCCGGATCGAGGTCGATGAACTTGAGCGAGAAGCGCTCCGACTTCGCGATCCCGCCCCGCTGCTGGTCGGTCGGCTTCTTCTGCGCCCGGGCCCGGTACTTGCCGGGGTCGAGCAGGGGCGCCGAGCGAAGCTTGAAGCGGCCGTAGCTCTTGCCCTTGACCTGGCGCACGTAGGGATTCGCCTTGAGCACGGTGTCGCCACCGTTGCCGAGCCGGACCTGGACCTTCTGGTGGCCGACGAACGGGGTCACCGTGCCGATCACCTCGACCCGGTCGCCGACCTTGGCCTTGCCGCCCTTGAGCCCGCCGATCTTGAGCTTGATCTTCGCCGGCGCCGGGCCCGGGTCGGCGCCTCCACCCGCGGATCCGCCGCCGCCTTGGGCGAGCGCGAGCGAGGGGAACAGGATCATGGCGATCGTCGCCAGCATCCCTGCGGCGACCAGGGGCAGCTTGTTCACGCCGGGAATTGAAGCAGGCGGGCGCGACGTGCTGCCGCGACGAGTCAGGTGGCGACGAGCAGGGTGAATGCGATCGCGTTGTTGAACGCGTGGATGGCGATATTCGACCAGAGCGAGTCGGTGCGCTCATAGACGGCGGCGAGCACCAGCCCGAGCGTCGTCAGCTGCAACGCCGCGACCAGGTTCGCGTCGCCGAGGTGAACGGCGCCGAAGAGCAGCGCCGAGATCAGCGCCGCGGCCCAGAACGGCAGCTTGCTCCGCATTCCGGCGAAGAAGAAGCCGCGGAAGAAGAGCTCCTCGCAGACCGGGACGATGAAGACGATCAGGGCGGCGGCGACGATCGCGGTGATCACGCTCTCGTCGAAGCCGAGCTGATCGGCGACGTCGCTCTGCTCGGGGTCGCCGAACACGGCGATGATCGCGATCACCGCGAGGAAGTAGATGCCGTAGCCGGCGGCCGCCGTCTTCATCCAGCCTGGGCGAGGCCGGCGCAGCCCGAGGGCCTCGAACGGAGACCGCTCGCCGCTGCGCCGGGCGATCCCGTACGCCGTCGCCACCAGGGCGATCTCGAGCAGTGCCTGGCTCGCCAGCGTCGCGTCGATGCCGTCGGCGCCGGTGATCGGGTAGATCAGCAGCCCGCCGGCGATCAGCAGACCGAGGACGCAGAGGATCCCGAGCAGCGCCTGGGCCGGACCCCAGGAGGCTTGCCTGAAGGTCCGCTGCGGGGAAGCGGAGGGTGGCGGCGGCCCGCCGAGTGGCTCGGTGGTGGGCGGCGGCGGCTGGCTCGGGCTGGTGTCTGGCGGGTCGCTCAAGGTCGCAGGTGCTGCTCGATCTCGGCGAGCGAGGCTATCTGGCC
>DATBPT010000062.1:0-3855 GCA_036561205.1 Solirubrobacterales bacterium | reverse complement strand
CTCGTGCTCGGCGTCCTGTTCGCCGTCCTGGTCAGCCGCCCGCTCGCCGACGAGGGCTTCACGCTCTCGATCCCTATCGGGACCCTGGTCGGGCTCATGGTGCTGGCCGCGCTCGCCGGCGTGCTCGCCGCGATCGGCCCTGCCCGGCGCGCCTCGCGCCTGGACGTGCTCGAGGCGCTTGCCTACGAATAGACCAGCCTAGGGCTGGAACAGGTTGTGCACGCCGGATTCAGGTGGTCGTTGCGGAAGCCCTCGAAGGCATCCTCGGACTCCCGGACGTCGAGGATCACCGCTCCCTGATCCGAGACACCGCGGGTGTGGTGTTACCGGCGCGCGACCGAGAGGATCTTCTGCCGCGGCCGGGTCCCGTGGATCAGGGTCACGTAGGCGCGCTTCTGCGAGAGCGCGGTCGACCACAGCGTCCCGCGAGGCCGCGAGAGCAGGGTGCGACCGGGGCCGCGGGCGGCGACGGCTCGGATCTTCAGCCGGTCACCGCCGGGGGTGCTGCGGACGTAGAGCAGCCGGTTGCCGCGCACCGAGGGGTTCGAGAGTCCGACCAGGCGCGAGCGCAACAGCGTCGACTTGGCGTCCTTCTTGTGCTTCGCGCCCAGGACCCGCTTGACGATCACGTTCTCGCTCTGCTGGGCCCGCGCATAGACGAGGCGGTTGTCGTCGAGGCCCGGGCGGCCGAGCTGCGCCCGGCGCCCGGCGCTTCCCAGCGAGCGCTGCGGCCCGGGCGCCGCGGGATTGGTAATCCGGCGGGCGCGCATGAAGTCGCGGCCGTGACGGTGGGCGCGCCAGGCGAGCCAATGGGCCGAGATCGCGACCGCGTCGGCGCCGGCGGCCGGCACGCTGCCGACCCGGTGCAGGTCCTTGGCCGAGAGGATCGTGATCCGGCCGGCCTCGATCACCGCCAGGCGGCCGTCGCCGAGCGCCGGGTCGTGTCCCGGAAGGCGGATGTCCTCGCCGCCGCGGCGCAGGAAGCCGCCTCCGTCGGGGCGCTGGTAGGCGATCGCGTCGGCGCCGGCCGAGGGGTCGGCGGCCGGCTTCGACTCGGTATGGGCGGCTCCGGCGGGAACGGCGACGATCAGGGCCGCGGCGGCGCCGAGCAGGGCGACACCGTCGCCGAAGCGAAAGCCTCGGTAGATCGCCGGGCGCTCGGCCATCGCCTCGGTGATCGCGACCCCGGAGTCACGGTCGGCGATCAACGCGATCAACGCGATCGGCAGCGCCCGGCCGATCCCGAAGGCGAGCCCGACCGCGATCCCGGCCGCCGGCTCGCCGACCGCGAAGACGATCCCCGCCAGGGCGAAGACACCGAAGGTGAGCACGAAGGTGGTAAAGCCGAGCCCGAGCAGGACCCCGTAGAGGCCGGCGGCGAGCGGCATCGGCATCACCCGGCGCCAATGCTCGGGTAGCTGGCGGCGCAGCTGCGGCAGGATCGGTACCCCGCGTAGCTCCAGCGCCGCCCCGACCACGGCGATCGCCGCCGCGGCGATGTAGGCAGCGTCGTCGTCGGCTCCCTGGAGGAGCCCGCCGGCGAGCGCCAGAAGGCCGAAGGTGATCACCCCGCCGGCGAGGGCGCCAACGGTGAACGTGAGGCAGGCGGAGATCGTCGTCGCGCGGCCGCCGGTGTGGCCGGCCGGGCCGATCGTCTCGATCATCGAGAACCCGCACGGCGACCAGGTCCCGGTGAGCCCGGCCAGCAGCGCCGCCAGCGCCAGGCTGATCTCGAGCCCGTCCATCAACAGGCCACCTTGGTGTCGTAGTACTGGACGCAGAACACCTTGCGCCCCGAATAGCAGTAGCCCTCCAGCGCGGCGTCTCCGTTGATCCGGTCGTGGACGTATCCGCAGCAGTCGAGCAGCCTGCGGACATGGCCGTCGCAACAGCGATACCAGCTCCCGTCGAGGTAGGGGCGGAAGTCGTACTGCTGGGCCGTGCGGTCGCAGATCCGGGTCCGCGGAGCGGGTGGCAGCGGGCGGCCGTCGGGATCGTGAAGGACCTTGCCGTGATCGTCGATCGGCTCGCCGATGCCGTTGACCGGGCGCCCGAGATTGTCGATCGGCTGACCGTCGCTGGGGCGAAGCGGGTAACCGCGGCGGTCGATCCGCGGCAGCGCCGGCCCGAGCGGGTGGATGCAGGATTGGGTCGTGTAGGTGTGGCCGCAGAAGTGATGCGCCTCGGCCTCGCCCGGCTTGATCGCCTTCGCCACCAGACCCCCGGCGGTGAGCGCGGTGAGCGCCCCGCCGAGACGAGCGAGAAAGCCCCGTCTCGAGGTGTCGCCGGCGAGCGAGTCCAGCGCCCGGCCGACTCGCTCCGCCGCCTCGCCGGACCGGGGATCAGGCACCGATCACCCCAGTGGCGATCCGGCGCTCCTCGCGCCGCCGTTCCGCCGTCGCCAGCACGCTCTCGAGCTGGGAGAGGTTGTTGAACGTGCCCTTGGCGAGCACCGTTCCCTCGCGATCGAGGGCGATCGCGAACGGGCTGCCGGGGATCTCGAGCTCGGCCCAGACCGCCGTTTCGGCGTCCTCCTCGAAGCTCTCGAGCGCGACCAGCGGGTCGCGCTCGAAGACCCGCAAGGAGGGCTCGAGCGAGCGGCAGACGTGACAGCCCTCGGATACGAACACCGCCAGGGCAAGCGTCGTCTCCGGCTCGAGGCGAAAACGCGAGATCAGGTCGATGCTGCGGAACACCAGCGGACCCTCGTCGGGGAGCTCAAGCGCGCTGCCGGGGCCGAGGCGCAGCCGGAGCAGCCCGACCTCGCGGGCGAGCGCCAGCACGGCGACTCCGAGGCCGGCGCAGGCGAGCAGCGCGACGGCGAGCCCGAGTCCGAGCCATTCGTCGGTCGACAGGTCACGCCCGGGCAGCGCCGGGAGCGCCGCGAAGGCCACCGCGAGAGCCGCGTTGCGAGCAACCGAGGGCCAGCCGACGGTCGAGCGGGCGCCGAAGCAGGCGCAGGGAGCGCCGGCCCGGCCGCGCATGATCGCCGCCACCATCGTCGCGGCGAAGGTCGCCATCAGCGCGGCGGCGAGGTAGGCGGCGGTGGACGAGCCGGCGATCACCCCGGCGGCGAGCCCGAGCTCCGCCGCGATCAACAGGCCCCAGGCCAGCGACTGCGCCCGGCGCCCGGCGATCCCGAAGGTCGCCATCGCCGCCCGGCTCGATCCCGGGCTGGCGAGCTTCGCCACGCTCGCCCCTGCCAGCAGGCCCCCGAGGACCAGTCGAACCGCAACCTCGAGCACGCGCTCAACCTAGCAAGCGGTCTCCCCGTCCGGGGCGCGTCGACCCGGCGCTACGCCGGGTCGACGATCTTCACGTGCTCACAGTTCCTGTTGATCGAGTCCTTCTGGTCGCCGATCACACGATCTTCGCCGGAACCGCAGTTGACGTGGTCAACGCCCTTGGCCTGGGCCTTGATCTTGTCGTCTCCCGGTCCGCCGTCGACCTTGTCGTCTCCGAACTGGAGCTTGATGTTGTCGTCGCCGTCGCCACCGCTGACGTTGTCCTTATCGGAACCGGCGCGGATCACATCGTTGCCTTCGTCGCCGTTGATCGTGTCATTGCCCTTGTTGCCGAACAGGCAATCCGACTGTTCGAGGCCGACGATGTTGTCGTTGCCGCCCCGTCCGCGGACCTCGTCGCTCTTTTGGGTCCCGGTCAGGGTCTCGCCCGCGTCCACGCCCTGGAGGATCTTCCCGTCCACCGAGACGCCTTCGCACTTCTTCACCGGGCCCGCGGCCTGGCAGTCGGGATCCGCGAGGTCGATCAGGCCGTCGCCGTCCTCGTCGATCCCGTTATCGCAGATCTCGACGGTCCCGGCCACCCTGGCGGAGAAGCGGATCACTGCCAGGA
>DATBPT010000061.1:0-28503 GCA_036561205.1 Solirubrobacterales bacterium | reverse complement strand
CGCCTCGCTCGGCCACTGAATATGCTTGCGCCCGCCATGCGCCGCCGCGTCGCCGCAATCGCACTCCTCGCGCTCGCCGCGCTCGTGCTCGCCACGATGCTGGCCGCCTGCGGTGCCGACGAGGATTCGGCCGAGGCGGCCGAGGGTGAGCCGATCGAGATCGACGGCCTCTCCTACAACGTCCAGATCACGCGCTTTCTCAACGCCGACGACACCGAGGACGCCGAGTACCTCGTCGGCCAGCCGCCGGGGCGGCCCGGGACGTCGTACCTGGGCGTGTTCATGGTGATCGAGAACGACAGCGGCGACGCGCGGCCCTCGGCGGCCGGCTACACGGTCATCGACACGCTCGAGAACGAGTACCACTCCGTCGCGAGCGAGAGCCCGTACGCGCTCGAGGTCGGCGCCGAGGTGCCCGCGGACGGTCAGCTCCCGATCCCGAACTCGACCGCGGCGACCGGGCCCAACCAGGGCGCGCTGCTGATCTTCCCCGTCCTCGACGACGTCAGCGACAACCGCCCGCTGACGCTCGAGATCCAGACCTCCGCCGGGACCGGCGAGGTCATCCTCGACATCTAGCGGCCCGTGACGCTTCGCCGGCTTCAGCTCGTGCTGGTAGTGACCGCTGCCGCCGCGGCGATCGTGATGGCGGGGCTGCTCTCCAGCGGCGCCCGCGTCGCCTGCCTCGGCGTCGTCGTCGCCGGCGCCTGGCTGACGGAGCCCGAGCGCAGCCGCAAGGGCGGCGGATGGTGGCTGCTGGTCGGCGCCGGAGCGTTGCTCGCGGTTGCCGGCTTCGCCGTCGCCGAGCTCTCCGAGCCGGCCGAGACGGTTGCCGGGATCGTCGCGATCGCCGGTTCCGCGCTGGTCATCGTCGGCGCCGCGGTCGGCTTCCCGACCGACTAGCGAGCTAGGCGACGTTGAAGTAGTCGGCCATGATCTGGCGCACGATCGGCGCCGCCACGGTGCCGCCGTCGCCGTCCGAGTTGACGACCATGACCGCGACCGCGATCTCGGGGTCGCCGGCCGGGGCGAACGCGGTGAACCACGCGTCGGTGTCCTGCGGTGGCTCCTCGCCGGGGCCGAGCTCCTGACCCGGCTCCAGCGCCGCCGGGCCGAGCTCGGCGGTCCCGGTCTTGCCGGCCACCTGGATTCCCGGCAGCGCCGCCGCGACCCCGGTGCCCTCGTTGACGACCCCGATCATCAGCTGGGTCATCGTCGCCGCGGTCTGCGGCGTCGTCACCTTGACCGGCGGTGCGGTCGGCACCAGCCCCTCGCCGTGGGCGATCGCGTTCGGCATCCGGACGCCCTTGTTGGCGATCGTCTGCGAGGCCGACGCCATCTCCAGCGGGGTCGCCAGCACCCGGCCCTGTCCGATCGCAGACTCACCCGTCTCGACGCTCTCCGAGAGCGTCGCCGGGATCGTGCTCGAGGCCGGATCGACGATCGCGGTGGTCGCCGGATCGAAGAGCTCCGGCGGTGAGTTGAAGCCGTAGAGCTCGGCGGTCTCGACCAGCTTCTCGCCCCCGAGCCTCGCCCCGAGGGGGGCGAACACGGTGTTGCATGACTCGGCGAACGCGGTGGCGAAGCTGCCGCCGCAGAGCTCGTCGTGGGCGTTGGGGATCTCGCGGCCGATCTCGGAGTTCGAGGACTCGACCGGGAACTCGTCGGAGAGCTTGACGATGCCGGCGTCGAGGGCGCCGGTCGCGGTGATGATCTTGAAGGTCGAGCCGGGAGGCTGCGGGGCCGAGTAGGCGAGGCCGGAGAGGCCGAGCACGGAGCCCGTCTTCGCGTCGAGCACGGCGGCGCCGCCGTAGGTGCTGCCAAGCGCGGTCACCGCGCTCTCCTGGACGTCGGGATCGATCGTCGTCCGCACCGCCTTGCCGCGCACCGGCTGGGTGGTGGCGAGGATGCGCCCGCCCCCGACCTGGCTTTCGTCACCGGCGCTGACCGCGAGCAGCTGTCCACCCGGCTGCCCCGCGAGCCGCTGGTTGTAGGCCAGCTCGAGCCCGGAGATGCCGGTGAGGCTGCCCGGCGGGAACCCGTGAACGGCGAGCTCGCGCTGCTGGGCCCCGGTCGGTGTTCCGACCTCGCCGACGACCGCGAGCGCGGCGGTTCCGACCGTGCGCGCGGCCGCCGGGCCCTCGGCCAGCGGGGTCCGGTCGGTGGCCAGGATCGCGGCGCGCGCCGGCGCCCGCGTGCGTCTGCTCAGGTGCTCGTCGCTCGCCAGCCCGGGGTAGACGAGGTTCGGCGTCCAGGCGACCTTGTCGTCGGAGATCGGCACCGCGAGCTCGCCGCCGAGCTCGCCGAAGATGTGGGTGCGAAGGCGCACCGCGGTCACCGCCGCGTCGCCCTGCTCGCTGACCTCACCGGTGCTGAGCTCGGCGATCGTCGCGGTGATCGTCGCGTCGTCGTAGGTCCGCCTGAAGCGCTCGAGCGAGTATTCCGCCTGCGCCTCCGGGGTCAGCTCGGCGTACATCGCGGCGATGTCGCCGCGTTCCCAGGCGTCGACGAAGCGCTGCGCCGCCGGCGCGTCCGGGCCACCGGCGATCACGATCCCGCCCGCGAAGGCGAGCGTTGCGATGACGACGAGCGGGGCTGCCCGGGTGAGTATGCGGCGACGACGCTCCGCCGCGGAGCCGTCGCTGCTCAAGCGCTCGAGATCCGTTCGCTAGCTTTTCGGGCCCCGCCCGGTCGCCTCTCCGACCCGATGTCCATGCGAGAAAAGGTAGTGCCTTTGCGAGTCAGCGTTTGAGCCTCGTCGACGTCGGCATCGTCCTCTTCGTGATCGCGCTCGGTGCGGTCGGCTATGAGCGCGGCCTGGTCGCCAGCGCTCTGCCGCTGGCCGGCTTCGTCGGCGGCATCGCTCTCGGAGCGCGGGTCGGGCCGGCTCTGCTTCCGGACGGCGCCGAGTCCTCGTACGCGCCGCTGATCGCGGTCCTCACCGGGGTGCTCGTCGGCGCCTTTCTCGCCGTCGCGCTCGACGGGATCAGCCAGGGCATCCGGGCGCGGCTGGGGGGAAGCGCGGTCGGCGTCGTCGACGGGGTCGGCGGGGCGCTGTTGCTGGCGGCGCTTGGTCTGCTGCTGGCCTGGGGATTCGGGGCCGTCGCGCTGCACGCGAGCGGCACCCAGGCGCGCGAGCTTCGCCAGGTGGTGCAGCGGTCAGCGATCCTCGGGATGCTCAACGACGCCCTGCCGCCCTCCGGCCCGCTGCTCAACGTCCTTCGCCGGGTCGACCCGAGGCAGGCGGTCCGCGGACCCGACGCTGACGTGCCGCCGCCGGACCCCGCGGTCGTCGACGACCCCGAGGTTCGCGGCGCCGGCGACTCGACCGTGCGCGTGCTCGGCACCGCCTGCGGGCTCGGCGTCGAGGGCTCGGGCTGGGTCGGCGGGCCCGGGCTCGTGGTAACCGACGCGCACGTGGTCGCCGGCGAGGACGACACCACCGTCAGCATCGGTGGGGGGCCGGAGCTCGACGCGACCGCGGTCCACTACGACACTCGCAACGACCTCGCGGTGCTCGAGGTCGCCGGCCTCGAGGCGCCGGCGCTGGAGCTGGTCGATCGCCCACGCAAGGGCGTCGACGCGGCCGTGATCGGCTACCCGGAGAACGGTCCGCTGCGCTTCACCGCGGCCCGCCTCGGGCGCACCGGGGAGGTGACCAGCGAGGACTCCTACGGGCGCGGTCCGGTGCAGCGGCGGATGACACCGTTCCGGGCCGACGTGCGCAGCGGCAACTCCGGTGGCCCGGTCGTCGACCTGGCCGGCAACGTGGTCGCGACGGTGTTCGCCGCCTCGACCGGCGACGGGCCCGACAACGGTCTCGGAGTCCCGAACGGCGTCGTCGCCCGGGCGCTCGCGGGTAAGCTGACCGCGACCGACACGGGACCATGTGCAGCCTGATCGAGATCCGGATCGCCGAAGCCATGCTGAGAGAGCGGGGCCGTTCGCTACTGTCTGAGAGAGGGTGGAGGCCGCGAGTGAACACTCTCGTGCCGGGAGCGCAGCCACGCACGGAAATGGCGGTCCGGCACCCGTCTGTCCCGATTTCCACGCTGCGATCGAGCTGATCGGCCGCCGCTGGGCGGGGGCGATCCTCTGGGCGCTCGCCCAGCGCCCGCACTACTTCGCCGAGCTCACGTCGGCGGTCCCCGGGCTCTCCGACCGGCTGCTCTCGAGGCGCCTGCGCGAGCTCGAGGCGGCGGGCTTGGTCGAGCGCTCGGTCCGCGGCGGAACGCCGCCGCGGGTCTCCTACGCGCTGACCGAGAAGGGCCGCTCGCTGGAGCCCGCCCTGGACGAGTTGCGCGACTGGGCCCGGACCTGGAAGCTGAGCTCGTAGCGGTGATAGGTGATCGGGCGGCCCCAGCGCGGGCGGGTGTCGGCGGAGAGCAGCTCGAAGCCGTGTGAGCGATAGAGGTGGGCGGCGGCGCTCAGGTCGCTGAAGGTTTCGAGCTGGAGCACTTCGAAGCCGGCGTCCCGCGCCTCGTCGATCACCTCGCCGATCAGCCTCCTTCCCAGCCCGCGACCGCGCAGCTCGCGGTCGAGGACGAACCAGCGTAGGGTCGCGATCCCGTCCCCCTCGTCGGTGAAGGCGACACTGCCGGCGTGGCGGCCGTTGGACTCGACGATCCAGAGGCCCTCCGACGGGCGCGGGAAGCCGCGCTTGCCGGCCTCGGCGACGCTGGCGGCGACGTGGGCCTCGAAGGTCGAATCGAGGTCGTACTCGGGCAGGTAGGTGGCCCCGTGATGAGCGATGATCGCTCCCAGGTCGCCGGGGCGCAGCTCGCGGCGGATCGCCGGCGAAGCGTTCACGCGCGACCTCCGGCGCCGGCCAGCCGTGCGCGGGCGACGAACCGGCGCCGCGACCGGGGCCGAGGCGGTTCGGCGACGAGCGACCGGGCCCGGCACCGCAGCAGCTCGACCAGCTCTGCAGTGGGAAGGAAGGGGTCGGCGATGACGGCGCCGCCGGAGAGCGAGAGCACCGCCTCGATCGTGCCGCGGCGCTCGGCGACCAGGCGGGGCGCGCCGGGGACGGGCCGCGAGTCGCGGCCGGCGAGGGCCTCGATCGCCGCTGCGTCAGCGGGCTGCTCGAGCCTGATCGTGATCGCCTCCATTTCGAGGAGCATTCTCGCTCCCCCGATCAATCGACGCAAGATGTAGTTGTCACCGGATCGATCGTGAATTACGATCGTTTGGTGGAGCTGCGCCAGCTCGTCTACACCGAGGCGGTCGCCCGCCACCGCCACTTCACCCGCGCGGCGGAGGAGCTGCACGTCGCCCAGTCGGCGCTCTCGCATCAGATCCGCAGGCTCGAGGCCGAGCTCGGCACCGAGCTGTTCGAGCGCACCAGCCGGCGCGTGGTGCCGACGGAGGCGGGGGAGGCGGTCGCCGCGCGGGCGCGTCGCGTGCTCGCCGAGGTCGACGGCGTGCGGGGCGAGCTCGACGAGTTGCAGGGGCTGGTGCGAGGGCGGGTAGCGATCGGCGCCTTACTACCGGCGGGCGGAATCGAGGTGACGACCGTGCTGGCGAACTTCACCCACGCCTTTCCCGGGATCGAGGTCGGCCTGCGCGAGGGCACCGCCGCCGACATGTTCGAGCTGATCGAGGCCGACGAGCTCGACGCCGCGTTCTCGCTCGTCTCCGGCGAGCTCCCGGAGGGCGTCGAGGGGGTACGGGTGAGCGAGGAAGAGGTCGTGGTGGCGTTCCCGCCCGGCACCGCGCCGAGCAAGCGCTGGGTGACGGTCGCCGACCTCGACGGGGTCCCGCTCGCCACGCCGCGCTCGGGGTCGGCGATCAAGCACCTGACCGACGAGCTCTTCGAGCGCGCGGGCAAGCGGATGCTCGTCTCGCTGGAGAGCGGCGATCCGTACCTGATCCGCTGCCTCGCCTCGGACGGCTTCGGCGCGGCCGTCCTCCCTGCCTCGATCACGCGGCGCGAGGGCCCCCCGGTCGATACCCGCCCGCTGCGTCCCGCCGTGCGCCTGCCGGTGTTCCTGCTCTGGCGCCGCGCCCGCCACCGCTCCGCCGCCGCGGGCGCCTTCATCGACTTCGTCGGCGAGCACGTCGCGCCGGGCGGCGGCTGAGCCGCCTATTGGTCGTTGTTTACGAAACGGAAGGGAAATCCAGACACGCGGTGCCGGTTCGTCCAATTGTGCGGCCCACGTTCCTCGTAAACGGGGATTGACTGCGGCGGGGCCGCTGGGGGAGGATCGCCGTTCGGCGTGGCGCCAGCCGCGACGGAACCCGAAGGAGGCGACGTGGGCGGATCAGTCCGACTACACCGCAGCGAGCTTGCCGTCCCGGGTAGCAATGTCCGCATGCTCGAGAAGGCGCCGGCGCTCGATGCCGACGTGGTGATGCTCGACCTCGAGGACGCCGTCGCCCCCGACGACAAGGTTGAGGCGCGGGGCAAGGTGATCGCGGCGCTGAGCGACCTTGACTGGTCAGGCTGCTCCGTGTCGCTGCGAATCAACGGGCTCGATACACACTGGTGCTATCGCGACATCGTCGACGTTGTCGAGGCCGCGGGGGCGGCCCTCGACACGATCACGGTGCCAAAGGTCGGCTCGGCGGCTGAGGTTGAGTTCGTCGCAACGCTGCTCGAGCAGATCGAGGAGGCGATCGACTTGCCGCACCGGATCGGCATTTCGGTACTGGTCGAGACGGCCGCCGGGATGGCGCACGTGAACGAGATCGCCGCCGCGTGCCCGGACCGGATGGAGGCCATCGTCTTCGGCGTCGCCGACTACGCCGCCTCGCTGCAGAGCTCGACCACTTCGATCGGCGGCGTTGATCCCGGCTATGCCGTGCTCACGGACGCCGGCAAGAGCGAGACTCCCCGCGAGGTTCACTGGGGCGACCAGTGGCACCACGCTCTGTCGAGCATCGCCGTCGCCTGTCGCGCCAACGGTCTGCGCCCGATCGACGGGCCATTCGGAGACTTCACCGATCCCGAGGGCTACGTAGCGGCCGCTCGCCGCGCCGCTGTGCTCGGATTCGAGGGCAAGTGGGCGATCCACCCGAGCCAGGTCCCGCTCGCCAACGACGTGTTCACGCCCGACGCGCAGGTGATCGAGCGAACCCGCCGGATCTTGGCCGCGATGAAGCAGGCCACCGCCGAGGGCAAGGGCGCGGTCTCGCTCGATGGGAGGCTGATCGATGCCGCCTCGCTGCGGATGGCCGAGAACCTGCTGGCGAAGCTCGACCAGATCGACGGCAACGGTCCCCCGGCGCGCATCCTGCGGCCGCGAAAGGGCGAGCTCGAGGAGGGCGGGACGCGGGCAGTCCGCAAGGGCGCGGCGTAGGGCGGCGCTCACCAGGCGCGCGGGTTGCCCTCGGGGATCGCGTCGCGGACCAGGGTCGCGTCGGTGAGCTCGACCGGGATCGGCGCGGTGGTCGAGCGGAAGAGGTCGAGCTGCCCCGGTCCCAGGCGGTCGAACGCGGCCTCGACCGTCGCCGGATACGTGGAGACGACGATCGCGTCCTCGGGCGGGGTCGGGTGATGGTGCTCGGGGCGGGCGACGTAGGCGATCACCCGGTCGAGCCCGACGGCGTCGGGGGCGACGATCGCGTCGGTGACCTCGACTCGGCTGTAGCGGATCTCGCGCAGGTCCAGGCGCTCCAGTTCGGCCTCTGTGAGCTCGATCAGGACGCCGTTCGGTGCCGGCGCGTCGGCTGCGGGGTCGAGGTTGAGGCCGAGGCAGAACCGCGGCACGCTGCCGTCGGGGCGGGCGAACGTCTTCTCCGACTTGACCTGTTCGCGCCCCAGGGTCCAGCCCCGGGCCCAGCCCTCGAGCCGGGCCGGGATCGCCCCGTTGACTGGGCGGCCGAGGGTCTGGGCGGCGCTCGCCGGGCTCACCAGCGAGGCGTAGCCGAACACCGCCAGGCCAGTCATGCTGAAGGCTTCCACTTCGGCCGCGGGCAGAGCCGCGCCGCCGCCGGGCAGCCGAAGCAGAGCGCCGGGAACGGCTCCTCGGTGACCTCGAAGACCCCGTCGCGCATCCGTTCGACCATCGCCTCCAGGCTCTCTCGCGCCGCGGCCAGCCGCTCGGGATCGAATTCCTCGATCACCGGATCGCCGGGCGCCTCGAGGAAGACGTGCACCGTGCGGGCGCCCGATCCGCCCCCGGCCGCCAGCGCGTAGACCTGGCGCTGGACCTCGTATCGAGCACCGAGGTCTTCGGCGGTGCGGCCGTCGAGGGCGTCGGTCTTGTAGTCGATCACCGTCGGCACGCCGTCGCCATCGGCGACGAGCAGGTCGATCTGCCCGCGGGCGACGGTCGAGCCGAGGTCGAGCACGAACGGGACCTCGGCCCGCGCCGGCGCGGCGGCGAGCGAGGCACGCAGGTCGGATTCGAGCCAGCCGCCGACGAGCCGCTGCGCCCGCGCCAGCGCCTCCGTCTGCCCGGCGAGGCCCTCGCGTGCGAGCAGCTCGCCGAAGCGCTCGCCCGATGGCTGCTCCCAGCCGTGGCGGGCGCTCCACTCGAGCGCCGCATGGACCGCGTTGCCGATCCCGAGCGCCAGCCCGCGGTCGACGCCGGGCTCGACCAGTTCGGTGGGCGGATCGGGCGGTTCCTCGGCGGCATCGTCGTCGGACGCGGCGAGCGCCTCGCGGGCGCCGAGCACCCGCTCGACGTAGAAGCGATAGCCGCAGCCCTCGTACTGCGAGAGCGCCGAATAGGAGAGATGGCCGATCGGCACCGGTCCCGGGTTCGGGTCGAGCAGCGGCGGCGATCCGCTCGCCGCCGCCAGCGGATCGTCCTCGGCCGGGGCGGGGAACGAGCGCACGAGCTCGGCGGCGCGCTTGGCGCCCGGTTCGCTGACCCGGATCCGAAGCCCCGCGTCCGGGAGCCGGGTCGAGCCGTCGACGGCCAGCGGCCCGGGGATCTCGATCTCGGTGTCCTCGCCCGCGAACCCGCGCTCGGCCAGGGCAGGCAGCAACCGCCGAAGCGGGGTGTCGTTCGGCTTTTGCTGCTCGGCGGGGTCGAGGTCGGCGGGGGCGTAGAGGCCGCTGAGGATGAGCCGGTTCTCGGCCCGCGAGGCGGCGACGTAGACGAGCCGGCAGCCCTCCTCGGCCTCCGCCTCGCTCTCCGCGGTGTTCAGGTCGACCAGCTCCCAGAGCCCGAGCGAGCCGGCGGAGGGAAATACGAGCCGCATCCCGAACCCGCGCTCGCCGTTGTTCGAGGGCGGCCCGATCACCAGGTCGGCGTGCTGGTGGCCGGCGTTGAGCTTGCGGCCGAGGTCGGGCACGGCGACGACCGGGAACTCGAGGCCCTTGGCGGCGTGCACGGTCATCACCCGGACCCCGTCGTGTCCCTCGGCCTGCACCGCCGCCATCCCCTCGCGCTCGTCGCGCCGCGTGCTCTCGGCCGCCAGCGCCAGGAAGCCGGCCAGGTCGCGGCCCTCGTTGGTCTCGTAGTCGCGCGCGAGCCGCATCAGCTTGCGCACGTTCGCCATCCGCCCGGCGCCGCCGTCGCGGGCGATCAGCCCGAGGTCGTAGCCGAAGGCCGTCATCGTGCGTTCGATCAGCTGCTCGAGCGTCAGCAGCGGCGCCTCGGCGCGCAGCTGGGCGAGCAGGGCGCAGAAACGCCGCAGGCGCTCCGCGTCGACCTCCGGGATCTGCTCGAGCCACTCGTCGCGGTGGTCGGCAGGCGGGTCCTCGCGGTCCCCGAACCGCCACTCGATCAGCGGCCACACCGGGCGGGCGCGATCGGAGTCGTCGCTGGCGGCGTGGCGCAGCAGCCAGAGCGCGTCGGGGCTGACCGCGTTGGCGAAGCAGGCGAGGGCGCCGAACAGGTACTCGTCGTCGAGTGGGTTGGAGACGACGCCGAGCAGGCGGACGAGGTCCTCGACCTGCTGCTGGGTCCAGTAGCCGCGACCGCCGACGACGAACGGGCGCAGGCCGGCGCGCCGCAGCGCCTCCTCGTACGCGTCGACATGGGTGAAGGCGCGCAGCAGGACGACGATCTCGCCGCGCTCGGCCTCGCCCGCCTCAACCAGCTGGCGCAGACGCTCGGCGAGAAAGCGCGCCTCGGCGACGATCCGCGGCGCCGACCCGCCCGGCGGCGGCTCCAGGTCGATCTCCTCCTGCGCCCATTTGCGCGCCTCCTTGCCGCGCCCCTCGTCGAGCGTCAGCAGCAGCTCGACCTCTCCGGGGCGGCCCTTGGCTTCGCGACCGGAGGTGAGCTCGGCGAAGCCGTCGAGGAGCGTCCGGCCGACCTCGTTCACAGCGGCGAGCACCGCCGGCAGCGAGCGGAAGTTGCCGAGCAGTGGCAGCAGGTCGCGGTCGGCCGCGTCGCGGGCCCTGGCGCGCTCGCCGCGGAAGACCTCGAGCTCGGCATTGCGAAAGCGGTAGATCGACTGGTTCTCGTCGCCGACCAGCAGCAGCCGCGTCTCGGGACCGCAGAGGCGTTCGATCAGCTCCAGCTGGACGCTGTTGGTGTCCTGGAACTCGTCGACCATCACGTGGGTGAAGCGCTCGCGCCAGGCTCCGGCGAGCGCCGGGCTCGCCCGCAGCAACTCGAGCGCGCCGAGCTCCAGGTCCTGGAAGTCGAGCGCCGAGCGCTGCTCCTTGAGCGCCGCGTAGCGGCGGTCGAAACCCTCGAGCAGGCGCTCCAGCGCCGCCCGCGCGCTCGCCGCCGCCTCGAGCTCCGCCGGGGTGAGCTCACGCTGCTCCTCGCGCGAACCCGGCGAGTGCGCGGGGTCGCCGACCGGTGGCAGCCGCGGCTCGCTCATCCCCTGGCTGCGCAGTCGCGCGTGGGCGCCGGTCGTCATCTGCG
Organism: Solirubrobacterales bacterium; assembly: GCA_036561205.1. Taxonomy (GTDB): domain Bacteria; phylum Actinomycetota; class Thermoleophilia; order Solirubrobacterales; family 70-9; genus WHSW01. The sequence continues at coordinate 17,728 of DATBPT010000061.1, read as the reverse complement.
TGATCCGCCACGGCTGATAGGCGGCGGCGGCGCGGGCGACATTGGCGTCACCGGCCGCGAGCAGCTCATCGAGCGCCTCGTTTGCCGCCCGGTCGGCAAGCCGGCCGGCCTCGGGTGCGTCGAGCACGCGGAAGCGGGGATCGAGGCCGGCGGCGAGCGGGTGCGAGCCGAGCAGGCGCCGGCAGAAGGCGTGGATCGTCATCACCCAGGCGCGTTCGGTCGCCCGCGCCGCCTGTAGCAGCTCGTCCGCGTGCGGCTCGTCGCCGCGCTCGCGGACCGCCTGCGAGCGGGCGACGAGCTCGCGCCGGATTCGCGTGCGCATCTCCGCCGCGGCGCGCTCGGTGAAGGTGAAGGCGAGGATCCGGTCGACCTCGACTCCGTCCTCGACGATCGCGGCGCAGTAGCGATCGACGAGCACCGTGGTCTTGCCGCTGCCGGCCCCCGCCTCGAGGAAGGCATCGCGCTCCCGCGAGGCGATCGCCGTCGCCTGCTCGGCGGTCGGCTCGAAGCTCTCCGGCGTCGCCGGCGTGGCCTGCGCGGCGACCTCGGCGACCGGCTCCGGCTCGGGTTCTGGCTCCGGCGGCTCGAGCCCGGCGAGCGCCAGCTGGCGGCCGTTGGCGCTCATCGGTCCTCACCGCCGCTCTGCTCGCCGACCGCCCCCACCGCGCGCTCGAGCCGGCAGATCGCCTGGAAGGTGCAGTACTTCGGGCACTTGCCGCCGAGCGGGCGGCGGCCGATCAGGCCGGCGCCCATCTCCCCGGCCGCCCGCTCCGCCGATGCCTCGGCCTCGTCGAGTGCGGCTTCGAACTCGTCGGCCTCGCGCCGGTCCCTGCCGACGATGCCGAGGCCGTTGAGCCGCTCTTCCTCGTGCGCGACCAGGCCGCGGGGCCGGCGCTTCTCGGGGCCGACGGCGCCCAGCGGGTGATAGAGGCCGGCCACCGGCTCCAGTCCCAGAACCCGCTGGGCGACGCGCATGTAGAGCTGGATCTGCAGCGTGCCCTCGTCGACGAAGGAGTCGGCGCGGGAGACGTTCTTGCCCGTCTTGTAGTCGCGGACGACCGCCCGTCCGGCCGCGTCGACGTCGATCCGGTCGATGCGCCCGCGCAGGGCGACGGCGCCGAGTCGCAGCGCGTCGTGGCCGGGACCCGCCTCCGGGGCTGGGGTCAGACCCCCTCGGGGGTCTGACCCCTCCGTGTCGTCCATCGGCCCGAAGGAGACCTCGAGCAGGTCCGGCCGGGGGCGAAACTCCGACTCGGTCCCGGCCTCCGCCTCCAGGAACGCCTCGACCTGGATCCGGGCGCGCTCGAGCGCCGCGCGGCGGGAGTTGTTGAGCGGCGCCCCGGCGCGCTCGGTGGCGCCGAGCTCGAGCAGCTCGGCGAAGCGCTCGCGCCAGCGCCCGACGTCGGCCGGGCGGGGGATCGCGTCATCTCCGGGCGGCTCGCGATAGAGGCGCTCGAGCGCGTCGTGGACGACCGAGCCCAGCCACAGCGGGTCGGCCTCGGGCTCCAGGCGCTGGGGCTGGAGCTCGTGCTCGACGAACCACTTGTAGGGGCAGGTGATCCAGCCCTCGAGCGAGTTGGCGCTGTAGACCTCGCGCGCGCCGAGCTCGGCGAGCACGGCCGGGACCGCGAGCGGGCCGGGGAGGGCGTTCGGGTCCTCGAGCCCGTCGAACAGCGCCTCGACGGCGGCCGCCCGGGGTCCGACGTCCAGCCGCTCGAGCACCGCGCCGCGGTCCGCCGACCAGCCGCCGAGCGCCAGCGCCCGGGCGAGCTCGCGCTCGTTGGTCGCCTCCGCGGGGGCGAATACGGCGCGCTCGGGCCCGCGGGTCCGCGCCAGGCGCAGCTCGGCCTCGGCGGGGTCGGGGGCGAGCAGGTCGAGAACCTCGTCGACGAACGGGGAGCGCGCCAGCGCCGTACCGTCCTCGTCGCAGCTCTGCCAGCTCAGGTAGAGGCGCTCGGTCGGCCGCGAGACGCAGGAGTGAAAGAGGTAGCGCTCCTCGTCGGCCTGATCGGCCCGCCGCAGGTCCGCGTTGCCGATCTCACGCCGGCGTTCCTCGGAGAGCAGCGGGTCGGGGGGCGCCGCGCTCGGGAACTCGCCGTCCTGAAGCGAGGCGACGAAAAGCGCCCTCGCCCGCGCCGCCCTGGCCCGGTAGGGGCTCATGATCCGGACCCGGCCCGCCGCCGGCCCGCGCCAGAGCGCCACCGACGCCGACTCGAGCGCCTCGACCGCGGCCGCGAGGCCGGGCTGCTCGCAACCGGGCAGGCGGCCGACGCCCGCGAGCTCGGAGAGCAGCTCCGAGGCCGCGACCCCGGCCCGCAGCTCGACTGCCGAGAATGGGACCCCGGGCTCGCCCGGCCCGACCAGCGGCGCCTGCTTTCGGTGCGCCCCCTCGGCGAGCTCGCGGGCGGAGCGGGAGAGCGCCCGCAGCCGCGCCGCGTCGTCGCCGGCCTCGCGCAGCCGCGCCAGGTGCACCGGCGGGGTCTTCCAGTGTTCGGTCGCCGCGGAGACCGTCTGCGCGTCGCCGCGGCGCATCCGGCGCTCGACCGTGTCGACCAGGCCCGGCGGCAGCGACGGATCGAGCCGCAGGTGCGTGAGCAAGCCATCGACCGCTGCCTCGTCGCCGGCCGCGCGACAGAGCGCGATCAGCGAGCCCCCGACCGTCGTCGCCCTCAGCGGCAGCGACGCCTCCAGCGCCACCGGGAGGCCGAGATCGCGCAGAACCGTCGCCAGCAACGGTCCCGAGCTCGCCGGGTGGCGGACGACGATCGCGATCTCGTCGGGTTCGCGGCCGCCATCGATCAGGCGCGCGATCTCGATCCCGATCGCCTCCGCCTCACCACGCGCCCCGGCGCTCTCGAGCAGCACGAGCCCGTCGTCGGGCTCGACCTTGCCGACGCCGGGTTCGAACAGGCTCCGATCGAGGTGACGCAGGGTGGTGCTGGTCGTGTAGCCGTCGTCGTGGGCGAGCTCCGGGGTCCGCTCGGCGCCGAGCTCCTGCTCGAGCCGCGAGATCAGCGCCGCGCGGACGGCGAGCGCGCGGCGGTCGGCGAAGGCGACCGCGACGGTGACCTCGCCCGCCCCGGCGAGCGCGCCGACGAGCTCGAGCTGCGCCCGGGTGAGATCGTCGAAGCCGTAGAGGAGCACGGGCCGCTCGCCCCAGCCGGAGGGATCGGCGCGCAGCGATGCGGTGGCGGCGGCGAGCGTCGTCGCCGAGTCGCCGCTGCCGCCGGCGTCGCGGAGCTCGACGTAGGCGGCGTAGAGCGCCGCGAGCTCGGTCTCATATCCCGGGTCCTCGAGTCCGGCGACGATCGTCGCGAACTCCCCGGGGGAGACCAGCGCCGCCTGCAGCTCGGCGATCAGAGCGTCGAGCGCGGGGGCGAAGCCCGGGCGCGAGGCCGAGCGCCGCAGCCGCCGGGGCTCGACCCGGGCGATCGCGGCCCGGATCAGCGCCTGGCGCTGCGAGCCGGTGAGCTCGGGCGCGAAGGTCGGCGCCAGCGTGCGCGCGATCTGGCCGGTGAGCGCGCCGAAGGTGGCGATCGAGCCGCCGAGGCTGGCCCCTAACTGCTCGCAGAGCTGGCGTTCGAAGGCGGCGACGTCGTCGCCGGTGGGCACGACGAGCACCGGATCGCGGTCGAGGAGCTCGCGAAAGCGCGCCATCACCGCCTCGGCGCGGCCGGAGTTCGGGGGTCCGACTATGAGCTCGATCGACACCGTCTGAGCATAGGTCGCCCCCCGGCGCGCCAACCTGATCACAGCAGGCGCCTCAACGGCGGCGCGGCTCGGCTTCGCTGCGCTCCGCCTCACAGGCCGCTCCTTGGGGGATTCCGGCCCCGGTTTTGACGTCCTGGGACCGATCTATCTTCCGGATCGAGCCATGTCCCTCTGCTTCATCGACCCAGCCGACGCAATCCGCGCGATCGCCGATTCGATCGGCCGCGAGGCACGGCGCCAACTCCTCGGCGAGGCGGTCAGGGCATGGGTCGACGAGATCCCCGACGACGAGCTCGAGGCGCACTACGCGAAGGCGATCTCGGAGCTCGACGAGCACGACATCTCGATGCTTGCCGCCTGGCATGCCTCGATGGACGTCGGCACGCCGATCCCCAACCGCGACTACCTGATGGGCGCCTTCCCCTCGCTCGGCCACAACCGCCGCGAGGCGCTGAAGCTCGCCGCGGGCTTTCGCGGCGAGGAGGCGGTCGACCGCGGGGTGACCGAGGAGCGCGCCCTGGAGACGGTGCTCGAGTGGCTCTCGCCGCCGCGGCTGATGGAGCTCGCCGTGGAAGCGGTCGAGCTCTATATCTGGGACCGCGCGGGCTCCGACAACTGACGGGCCCGGAGCTCGTCAGTCGCCGAGCCCCGGTCGGGGATCAGTCACGAGCAATTTAGGGACCTGATCTGTTTGCTTGACATCCATCGCTGAGGGTGTATCTTCGCTGAATCGTGTTCGGCATTGTCGAACGCAACTCAACAGAGGAGAGGTGATGGAGCACTCACTGAAGCAGCGCGCGCTGGCCGAGGGTCTCGGCACCGCGTTGCTCGTACTCGTAGGCCCGGGCTCTGTGGTGGCGACCCTGAAGCTCGGCGGCGACGCAGCGTTCACGGGAGCCGACCTGCTCGGGATCTCGTTCGCGTTCGGGCTCGTGATCGCGGCAATGGTTTACGCGATCGGCAAGGTTTCCGGATGCCACATCAACCCCGCTGTCACGTTCGCGCTGGCGACGACGAAACGGTTTCCATGGCGCGAGGTGCCGGCCTACATGACCGGGCAGGTGATCGGTGCGGTGGCCGGAGCGTTCGCGATCTGGGCCCTGTTCGCGCAGGGCGGAATCGACCTCGGCATGGGTCAGACCTCGTTCGACGAGAGCACGACCAGCTGGGGCTCGGCGATCTTCGCCGAGGGAGTCGGCACGTTCATCCTTATGTTCACGATCCTCGGGATCGTCGACAAGCGGTCCCCGGGTGACTTCGCCGGCCTGATCATCGGCGGCGTCGTCGTTGCGATCATCATGATCGTCGGCCCGCTCACCGGTGCATCGCTGAACCCCGCCAGGGCCTTCGGCCCGGAGCTGGTCTCGGCGATCGGCAACGGAGCGACGTTCTGGAACCAGCTGGTTCCGGTCTACATCCTCCCCGGACTCGTGGGCGCGGCGCTCGCTGCCTTCGTCTACGACTTCCTGGCGACACCGCGGATCGTCGAGATGCCGATCGCGGACGCCGTCACCCATCCCGACCCAGGCGCCGTCGACGGTGCCAACCACGACTCCCGCGACGTTCCCGCGGCGGTCAATTGAGGAGAGCGCCATGATGACGACAGCAACCCTGACAATGAAGAAGTTCCTCAACGATCCGGATGAGATCGTCGAGGAGTCGGTGGCGGGCTTGGCCGCAGCACATGGCGACCTGCTCCGCTACGACGCCGAGGCGAGGATCATCGTTCGCAGCGACGCCCCGGTGGCTGACAAGGTCGGCCTCGTCTCGGGTGGTGGCTCGGGACACGAGCCGCTTCACGGCGGATTCGTCGGGCCGGGGATGTTGGACGCAGCCTGCCCGGGGGCGGTGTTCACGTCGCCTGTCCCGGAGCAGATGCTGGCGGCGACCAAGGCGGTCGACGGCGGCGCGGGCGTGGTTCACCTGGTCAAGAACTACACCGGCGACGTGATGAACTTCAAGCTTGCCGCGGAGGATGCGGCGGATGAAGGCATCGAGGTCGAGTCGGTCCTGCTCGACGATGACGTCGCCGTACAGGACTCGCTCTACACCGCCGGGCGACGAGGGGTCGGAGCGACGGTGCTGGCCGAGAAGATCGCCGGCGCAGCGGCGGAGCGCGGAGACGACCTCGCGGCCGTCGCCGGCATCGCTCGCCAGGTCAACGAGAAGGCACGCTCGTTCGGTGTCGCCCTCTCGTCCTGCATTCCGCCGTCCGCGGGGAAGCCGATATTCGACCTCCCCGAGGACGAGATGGAGGTCGGCATCGGCATCCACGGAGAGCCCGGACGGCGCCGTGAGCCGCTGGCGAGCGCGCGCGAGATCGCCGCGTTGATGGTCGACGCGGTCGCCAGTGATCTGAACCCCGCCGAGGGGGCGAAGGTGCTGCCGTTCGTGAACGGGATGGGCGGCACGCCGCAGCTCGAGCTCTACCTTCTCTACGGCGAGGTGGAGAGCGCGCTGCGAGCCGCCGGGCTGGCGCCGGTTCGCCGGCTGGTCGGCAGCTACATCACCTCGCTCGAGATGGCGGGAGCGTCGCTGACGCTGCTCGAGCTCAACGACGAGCTGACCACGCTGTGGGATGCTCCCGTGCAGACGGCTGCCCTCCGCTGGGGGGTCTGAGAGCCCGATGATCACCGAGTCGGTCGTGCAGAACACAACGATCACCAGCTGGATGCAGGAAAGCGCCAGGGCGGTCACCGCCCAGTGCGACTACCTGACCCAGCTGGATAGCGCCATCGGCGATGGCGACCATGGCCTCAACATGAGGCGAGGGTTCGACTCGGTGACCAAGGCGCTGGCCGGGCAGGATGATTCGCTCCTGCCCGGCCGGCTCCTGATCGTCGCCGGTAAAACGCTGGTCTCGACGGTCGGCGGAGCCAGCGGGCCCCTCTGGGGCACGGCGCTGCGCCGAGCCGGGCGTTCGCTGGGCGATCGCGCTGAGCTCACCGGCGAGGACCTTGCCGACGCGCTGGATGCCGCCCTCGACGGGGTCGTCGACCTCGGAGCCGCATCGACGGGCGACAAGACAATGGTCGACGCCCTCGCCCCCGCGGTCGAGGCGCTGCATCATGAGATCGAGGCCGAGCGCCCGGTCGCCGTCGCCCTCACCGCCGCCGCCGAGGCGGCCGAGGAGGGCATGCGGGCGACGATCCCGATGCAGGCCCACAAGGGCCGAGCGTCATACCTCGGCGAGCGCTCCATCGGGCACCAGGATCCCGGTGCGACCTCGACCGCGCTGATCATTCGCGCTCTCGAAGCCGCCGTGGCCGCCGAGGGTTGAGCCGTGGAGCGGGCCCTGGAGGGGCTTGCCGCCGCCCCGGGCAGAGCCGTGGGCCGGGCGCGCCTCGTCGCCGTGATGATCGTCGTCGACGAGGGGCCGATCCCGCGCAGCAGGCGGCAGGGCGAGGCCGTTGCGGCGCGTCAGGCTCTCGACCGTGCTGCCACCGAGATCGAGGCGATCGCCGCGACCCTCAGGCGTTCCGGGCAGGAAGAGGAGGCCGAGATCGTCGAAACGGGCGCGCTGATCGCCCGCGACCCTTCCCTGCACCGGGGAATCCTGGCCGAGGTATTCGAGCGCGGTGCGCCGGCGGCGGCGGCGATCATCGCCGCCGCGGACGTGCAGGCGGGCTTGGTGGCGGCGATCGATGACGCGCGGCTTGCCGAGCGCGCTGACGACATCCGCAGTGTCGGCCGCCGTGCTGCGGGACTGGTCGGCCTGGCTTCGCGGCCGAAGCCGGACGGCGCCGCGAACGGCAGCGGCGAGGTGCTGATCGCTGCGGATCTGGGCCCGGCCGAGGTCGCGGAGCTCGACTCGGGCGTCACCGGGATCGCCCTCGCGGCCGGGGGCGTGTCGGCCCACGCGGCGATCGTGGCCCGCTCGCTGGGCATCCCGATGGTGATCGGGGTCGGCGATGACCTGCTCGCGGCCGCTCCCGGGAGCGCGGTGGTGGTCGACGGAAGCAGCGGGACGGTGTTCCTGTCGCCGACCGCCGCGAGGGCGGAGGAGGCCAGGCTCGAGCTCGGTCGAGGCGCCGACCGCCGCGCCCGGGCGATTGCCAGCCGCGAGCTGCCTTCGGTCACCGGCGACGGCCACTCGGTCCGCGTACTGGCGAACGTTTCGGGAACCGCGGAGCTCGCCGCGGCGCTCGAAGCCGGCGCCGAGGGCGTCGGCCTGCTGCGCACTGAGCTCGCCTTCCTCGCAGCGCCCGCATGGCCGAGCGAGGACGAGCACCGCTCGGCCCTCGCTCCGATCCTCGCGCAGCTTCAAGGGCGACTGGCGACCGTGCGTGTGCTCGACTTCGGCGGCGACAAGACGCCACCGTTCCTGGACGGAGTCGAGGAGCGCGGGATCGAGTTGTTGCTCAAGCACCCCGATCGCCTTGCCGCGCAGCTGCGGGCGATCGTCGCCAGCGCGGGAAGCTCGGAGCTTCGCGTGCTGCTGCCGATGGTGGCGACGATCGATCAGATCGACCTGGCGCGACGTGCGATTCTCGACGCGGTCGAGGCGGTTCCCGGCGCCGTTGCGCCTCAGCTCGGCGCGATGATCGAAACCTGCGCCGGCGTGGACGCTGCCCGCGCGATCGCGGCCGAGGTCGACTTCCTCAGCATCGGGACCAACGATCTCACCCATTCGGTCCTCGACGCCGACCGGTTCTCGCCGCACGAGGCACGAGCCCACAACCCCCGGGTGCTGCGCGCGATCGCAACCGTGGTCCAGGCGGCGAAGCAGGCGGGCGTGCCGATCGAGGTCTGCGGTGAGGCAGCTTCCGATCCGATCGGTGCTCCCCTGCTGATCGGCTCGGGGGTGGACGAGGTCAGCGTCGGGGCCGCCCGGGTGGGGACGGTGCGCCAGTGGATCCGGTCGTTGAGCTTCGCCGAGCTCAGCGACCTCGAGGTCAGGGCCCGGAGACTGGAGACCTCTACCCAGGTCGAGTCGTTGGTCGCCGGGCTCGCCGAGCGACTCTCGCTACTGGAGCGAGCCGATGCAGATGCTGAGGTTCTCGAGCGCCCGATCGGCGTCGGTACCGCTGGCGCTGAGCCGCAGGGTCGATCCGCCCCTGGCGCCTAGGGCGAGCACCGCGAGCAAGCTCTTCGCGTCCGCCTCGCGATCGTCCGCTTCCACGGTGATCTCCGCGTCGAACTGCATCGCCGCACGGACGAAGTTGGCCGCGGGCCGAGCGTGCAGATCCACGTCGGCGGGTAGCTCGACCACGGTCTCAGAGCTTGTTGACACCCCGAGCCCCTTCCGCGGCGTCGATCACATCCTCGATCGGGCTTCCGGCCGACGAGGCCACCGCGGCTGCGAGGGCCCCTTCGACGAACGGAGCATCGACCAGGCGCGCATGGCCGTTCGCGGAGCTCTCGAGCACGTGGCGTGTGGTCAGCACGGAGCTGCCGAGGTCGGCGAGCACGACCACCCCGCCACCGTGGTCTGCCCGCCGGACAGCGTTGCGGACGAGATCCTCGTCGGTCCCGAGGCCGCCCGCCGGGTCGCCTCCCGCTGCGATGATGTCGACGCCGGGCCCGGCCATCTGGATGGCGAGCTCGGCCAGGCCCTCGGCGAGCGGGGCGCTGTGCGAAACAAGCACGATTCCGACCGTCTGAGTTGCGTCCTCCGCCATGCGGGGTAGTCTACATCACCGAAGGCCATTCGACAATGCCGAACAAGAAATCTACCCAATCGGATGCACAAGGCACGAAAACGGGCAGGACGCGGGGAACGATCCAGTCCGTCGATCGCGCTGCGCGGATCCTGCGGGCGCTGGCCAGTGGCCCGCGGCGCCTCGGCGTCAGCGAACTGGCGGACCGTCTCGGGATCACGCGCCCGACGGTCCATGGGTTGCTCCAAACGCTGCAGGCCCACGGCTTCGTCGAGCAGGACCGCGAGTCAGAGAAGTACCAGCTCGGCCCTGGGCTCCTGCATCTGGGCAACTCCTACCTCGACCTGAACGAGCTTCGCGGCCGCTCGATCGTCCATGCCGAGCGTCTGGCCGAGCGCACGGCGGCCTCGGTCCGGGTCGGAGTAATGCACGGGCCGAGCGTCGTCGTCGTCCATCACGTGTTCAGTCCGGACGCCACCTTTCAGGTGCTCGAGGTCGGCGCCGAGCTCCCGGTCCATGCGAGCGCGCTCGGAAAGGCGATCCTCGCCTATGCGCCGAGGGAGCTGGTCAACGATCTCGTCGCCGCAGGGCTGCCGAAGCTGACCGGTCGCACGCTGGCGGCGAAGGCGCTTCGCGACGAGCTCAACGCCGCCGCGGAGATTGGGATCGCGCGTGAACGGGACGAGGCCGTGCTTGGTGAGTCAAGCCTCGCCGGGGCGATCTTCGATCGGGCCGGGGCGGCCGTCGGGGCGATCGGTGTCGTCGGTGAGACCGACGTGATCATGCCCCGCGGCCCGTCGAAGGGGCTGAGGGCAGCCGTCGTCGACGCCGCGCGCGGCATCTCCCGCGAGCTCGGGGCTCGCCGCTGGCCCGGTGTCCGGGAGTAGGGACGACGCCGTCGGCGAGAACTAACGGCGGCCGGCGGCGCGCTTGGCGCGGGCCGGCGCTCCGGCGGCCTGATGCGCGTCGGCCTCGCGGCGTTCGCGCGGAGTCATCTGGCGCACAGTCAGGCGACCTTCCGCGATCGCGACCTGCATATCGGCACGCCGCTCCTTCATCTTCCGGTCGTTGAGCTCGCGCATTGTCGGGCGGTTCGTCGCGGCCACAGCTGCCTCCTCGGCACAGGTACTGCTTGATGCCGGGCGGGCTGCCGGCCTACCCCTGCATCGGCATTTCGGGCCTGCGACGTGAATCCGAGCGCCCCGACTGGCAGACTTCGGCCATGCGGACGCTCGTGATCTCCCACCAGCGCGACGCCGGCCCGGGCGTGTTCGCCGAGGCGATCGAGGCAGCCGGACACGAGCTCGAGCTCTGGCACATTGCCGAGATCGCCGAGCCGCCCGCCGATCCGCTCGGCTACGACGCCGTGATGACCTTCGGCGGCGCGATGCATGCCGACCAGGGCGATCAGCACGGCTGGATCGCAGCCGAGAAGCAGCTGCTGAGCAAGCTGCTCGACCACCGTGTACCGCTGCTCGCCGTCTGTCTCGGCTCGCAGCTGCTGGTCGAGGCGGCCGGGGGGAAGGCGACGCGGATGAGCGAGCCCGAGATCGGCTGGCATCCGGTCGAGCTCACCCCGGAGGCGGTTTCCGATCCCTTGCTCGCTCCGCTCGTCCCCGGCTTCGACGCCTTCCAATGGCACAGCTACGAGTGCGTGCCGCCGCCCGAGGCGGTGATCCTCGCTCGCAGCCCGGTCTGCGTGCAGGCCTTCCGGGTTGGCGAGGCGGCCTGGGGGATCCAGTTCCACGCCGAGGTCTCGGCGGCCGACGCCGCCCACTGGATCGACGACTACCGCTCCGACCCCGACGCGGTCAGGATCGGCGTCGACCCCGAGGCGCTCGGCGCCGAGACGGCGGTCAAGATCGACGCCTGGAACGTGCTCGGGCGCGAGCTCTGCCACCGCTTCGTGATCGCGGCGCGGGCGGCGGCTACTCGGGTGTGACGTAGGCGGCGGAGATACCGCCATCGACGAGGAAGGTCGCCGAGGTGATGAACGACGACTCGTCGGAGGCGAGGAAGACCGCCGCCTGGGCGATCTCGCGCGCCTCGCCGAAACGGCCCATCGGGATGTGGACGAGCCGGCGGGCCGCCTTCTCGGGATCCTTCGCGAACAGCTCCTGCAACAGGGGCGTGTTGACCGGGCCGGGGCAGAGTGCGTTCACCCGCACCCCGCGGCGCGCGAACTCGTTGCCGAGCTCGCGCGACATCGACACCACCGCGCCCTTCGAGGCGGTGTAGGAGATCTGTGATACCGCGGCGCCCATCACGGCGACGAACGAGGCGGTGTTGATCACCGAGCCGCCGCCGGTGTCGAGCAGGTGCGGGATCCCGTGCTTGCAGCAGAGGAAGACGGAGCGCACGTTGACGTCCTGGACCCGTTGCCACGCCTCGAGCTCGGTGTCGACGACCGACTGGTCGTCGTTCGGGTTGATGCCGGCGTTGTTGAAGAGCACGTCGACGCGTCCCATCTCGTCGCGGACGCGTTCGTACATCGCCCGCACCTGCCCCTCGTCGGTGATGTCGGCTTCGATCGCGAGCTCGCCCTCGGCACCCGGCGCGATGTCGACGCCGGCGACCCTGGCGCCCTGCTCGGCGAACAGCCGCGCCGATTCGGCGCCGATGCCGCTCGCCGCACCCGTGATCACGCAGACCTTGCCTTCCAATCTCCCTGCCACGGTCATCCCCCTTCGGTCGCGTAGTAGACGTTCTTGACGTCGGTGTAGTGCTCGAGCGCATCGGGACCGAGCTCGCGGCCGACGCCCGACTGCTTGAAGCCGCCGAACGGGGTCGTCACCCGGACCGAGCTGTTCGAGTTGATCGAGACCACGCCGGTCTCGATCGCCCGCGCCATGCGCAGCGCCTTGGCCCCGTCGCGGGTCCAGATCGAGCCCGAGAGCCCGTAGATCGTGTCGTTGGCGATCCTCACCGCCTCCGCCTCGCCCTCGAACGGGATCACGCAGGCGACCGGGCCGAAGATCTCCTCGGTCGCGGCCCGGTCGGCGTTCGATACCGGCGCCAGCACCGTGGGCGCGAACCAGAAGCCGGGGCCGTCAGGGGCGGAGCCGCGAATCGCGACCGGCGCGTCGTCGCCGAGGAAGGAGCCCACCGTCTGGCGCTGGTCGGCCGAGATCAGCGGTCCCATCTGCGTCCGCTCGGAGAGCGGGTCGCCGACGACGATCGAGGTCACGGCGCGCTCGAGTGCGGCCATGAACTCGTCCATGCCCGCCCTTTCGACCAGGATCCGCGAGCGCGCGCAGCAATCCTGGCCGGCGTTGCCGAATACCGCCGAAGGTGCTGCCGCGGCCGCCGCATCGAGGTCGGCGTCGGCGAAGATCACGTTCGCGGACTTGCCGCCGAGCTCCAGCGTCACCCGCTTGATCGTCTGCGCCGCGGCGGCGGCGATCCCGCGCCCGACCTCGGTCGAGCCCGTGAAGGCGACCTTGGCGACGTCGGGATGCTCGACCAACCGCTGACCGCAGACCGAGCCCGGCCCCGCGACGACGTTGAGCACCCCCTCTGGGAGCCCTGCGTCGAGCGCAATCCGCTCCAGCTCAATCGTCGTCAACGGGGTCAGTTCGGCCGGTTTGAGAACGATCGTGTTGCCGGCGGCGAGCGCCGGGGCGACCTTCCATGAGGCGATCACCATGGGGAAGTTCCAGGGCGTGATCAGGCCGACCACACCGAGCGGCTCGCGGAAGGTCATGTCGACCCCGCCGGCGACCGGGATCGTCTTCCCGAGCAGCCGCTCGGGGGCGCCGGCGTAGTACCGGAAGCACTCGGCGACCATCGCGATCTCGCCGCGGGCGTCGCCGATCGGCTTGCCCGCGTTGCGCGCCTCGAGCACCGAGAGCTCCTCGGCGCGGGCGGCGACCGCCTCCGACAGCCGCAACATCAGCGTCGCCCGGTCGCCCGGAGCGACCGCGCGCCAGGCGGGAAACGCGGCCTTGGCCGCGGCCACCGCGGCGTCGGTCTGCTCGACCCCCGCCCGCGGGACCTCCGCCATCACCTGCTCGGTCGCCGGCTCGACCACGGAAATCTCGTCGGCTGTCCGCTGACCGCTCACGCTACCGCCGCCTTCGATCGAGCCGCCGCCGTCAGCGCCGCCAGAACCGGGCTGCGGCGCTCCTCCTCGGTGTGCCAGAGGATCCCCAGCGCCCAGGGGCGGTCGGGCATCTCGATCGCCTCGACCGTCCCGCCGGGCTCCGCCCAGCCGCTCTCGACCAGGCCCTCGCCGAGCCGCCCGATGCCCTGGTGGTGGTGCGAGCGCACCGAAGCCGTTTCGGCGCCGACCGCCCGCGCGGCCAGCGAGCCGGGCTCGAGGCGGACCTCGTGGTCGGAGAACTGCCCCGGGGTGTGGAGGTGGAGCTCGGCGTCGGCGAGGTGCTGATCGAGCGTGCCGCCGCAGGCGACGTTGAGCAGCTGCATGCCGCGGCAGATGCCGAGCACGGGCAGCTCACGCTCGAGCGCCGCGCGTGCGAGCGCGATCTCGAACGCGTCGCGCTCCGGCCTCGGGGTCTGGGTTCGCGGGTCGGGCTCGGCGCCGTAGGTGGCCGGGTCGACGTCGCTTCCGCCGGCGAGCAGCAGGCCGTCGAGCAGGTCGAGGATCTGATCCGGCGACTGCGCGCCCGCCTCGTCGGGCGGCAGGATCAGCGGCAGCGCCTCGGCCGCCGAGACGCCGACCGAGTACGTGCGCTGGCTGATGTTGACCTCGACCTCCGTCCAGGCGCCCCACGCCGCGCTCTCGATCGCCGCGCAGATCCCGATCACGGGGCGCTGCATCAGAGTCTTTCGAACCCGCGGAAGCGCTCCCAATCGGTGACCGTGCTCTCGAGCGCCTCGAGCTCGACCCGGGCTCGGTTGAGATAGTGGTCGATCACCTCCTGGCCGAAGGCGTCCCGCGCGACCGCGCTCTCGGCGAACAGGTCTCGCGCCGCGTACATGTTGGTTGGTACGTGGGGCTTGTCGGCGGTGTAGGCGTTGCCGTCCAGTGGCCCTTCGAGCGGCATCTCGGCGTCAACCCCGTGCAGGCCGGCGGCGATCATCGCCGCCAGCGCCAGGTAGGGGTTGACATCGGCGCCTGGCAGGCGGTTCTCGACCCGGACGCCCTCGCCGTGGCCGACGACGCGCATCGAGCAGGTGCGGTTGTCGTTTCCCCAGGCGACCGCGGTGGGGGCGAACGACCCGGGCGCGAATCGCTTGTAGGAGTTGACGTGGGGGGCGTAGAGCAGGGTCAGCTCCTCCATGCAGGCGAGCTGCCCGGCGATGAAGCGCTCGAACAGCTGGCGGTCGGCGGCGAAGGCGTTGCCGGAGCCGTCGGCGTTCGCGAGCGAGCAGTGGATGTGGCACGAGTTGCCCTCCGCCTGGTTGAACTTGGCCATGAAGGTGATCGCCATCTCCTCCTGGGCGGCGATCTCCTTGGCGCCGTTCTTGTAGATCACGTGGTCGTCGGCGGCCGCCAGGGCCTCGCTGTAGCGGAAGTTGATCTCGTGCTGGCCGAGGTTGCACTCGCCCTTCGAGTTCTCGACCGTCATCCCCGCGGCCGCCATCTCGTTGCGGATCCGCCGGATCAGCGGCTCGACCCGAGCCGACCCGAGCAGGGAGTAGTCGATGTTGTAAAGGTTGGCCGGCTCGAGATCGCGGTATGCCTGCTTCCAGGCCTCCTCGTAGGTGTCGTTGAAGACGATGAACTCGAGCTCGGTGCCGGCGTTGGCGATCATCCCCCGCTCGGCCAGGCGGGCGAGCTGGCGGCGGAGGATCTGGCGCGGCGAGGCGACCACCTCCGATCCGTCGCCCCACTGCAGGTCTGCGAGCAGCATCACCGTGCCCTCGTGCCACGGCACCGGCCGCAGCGTGTCCAGGTCGGGGACCATCTCGAAGTCGCCGTATCCCCGTTCCCAGGAGGCCATCGCGTAGCCGCCGACCGTCTCCATGTCGACGTCGACGGCGAGCAGGTAGTTGCAACCCTCGGCCCCGTGCTCGAGCGTGTCGGCGAGGAAGTGGCTCGCGGTCAGGCGCTTGCCCTGCAGCCGCCCCTCCATGTCGGCGATCGCGAGCAGCACGGTGTCGACCGTGCCGTCCGCGACCGCCTCTCTCAGCTCGTCGAGCGTCACGCTCGGCGAACGTTACGCACCCGTCTGCGGGGGCTCCGGCGGGTCGCCGCCGGGCGCCGGCGTCTCGGGCTGCGGCATGCCGTGTTCATATGCCTCGAGGCGGGTGTGCCCGTAACCCTCGCTCTCGGGGTGACCATGCTCACCCAAGGTCATCGCGAACTCCTCCTCCGGCGACAGCACCAGGCGATGGCGGCCGGCGATCGCGAAGTACGCCAGCGCGACCACGTAGACGATCGCGACGCCGTAGACGCCGGGCCGGTAGTCGGAGTTGTCGAGGATCGCGATCAGCGACGCGAGCGCGATCAGGCCGGCGATGAAGGCACCGCCGACGCCGACCGGGCTGCGGTAGGGACGGTCGATGTTCGGCATCCTCCGCCGCAGCAGGATGAACGAGACACACTGCATCAGGTAGGAGATCACCGCGCCGAAGACGGCCATGTAGAGAAGCGAGGCCCCTACCGACGTGTCCGCGTTCTTATAGATGATGTAGGCGGCGATCCAGCCGAGGACCGCGCCCAACAGCAGCGCCACGTACGGGGTTTGCCGTGTCCCATGCGTGATCGAGAGCGGGTGTGGGTAATAGCCCGCGCGCGAGAGCGAGAAGATGTTGCGTCCGTAGGCGAAGATGATCGTGTGGAAGCTGGCAACCAGGCCGGCGACCGCGACCAAGCCGAGCAATGACGCCGACGTCCCGGAGCCGAAGATCGTCTTCAGGCCGTCGAGCAGCGGCTCCGACGACTCGCTCAGATCCTTGGAGCCGGGGGCGATGCCCGAGTTCAAGAAGAGGACGAGGAACCCCGTGACCACGAGCGTCGCCAGGCCCCACATGGTGCCGCGCGGGATGTCGCGCTTGGGGTCCGCGGATTCCTCGGCCGCCAACGGCAATTCCTCGATTGCCAGGTAGAACCAGATTGCGAACGGCAGCGCGTAGAAGACTCCCTTGACGCCGTCGATGAACCAGGCGCCGTTGGTGTCGATCGCATAGGTGCTGAAGTCGAGCTTCGTCAGGGCGCCGATCGAGAAGACGGCGAGGATCGCCAGGGACGTGATGCAGATCACGACCGCGAAGCGAAAGCTGGCCTCGACGCCGACGAAGTTGAGGCCGACGAAGACGACGTAGAAGATCGCCCACCAGACCGGTTGCGAAAGCGTGAACCCGAACAGGTCGTCGCTGATCGTGCCCATATAGGCGCCGATACCGACGACGATCACGGCTGGGGTGACCACGTATTCGATCGTCTCCGCGACTCCGGTGGAGAAACCGCCCCACGGTCCCATCGCCGAGCGCGCGAACGAATACGCACCGCCGGTGTGGGGCAGTGCAGGCGACATCTCGGAGATCGAGTAACAGAGCCCGACGTACATGACCGTGACGATCAGCATCGCTACCAGCAGGCCGCCGAAGCCGTAGGCGAGCCCGAAGTTCCAGCCGAAGAAGTCACCGGAGATAACCGCGGCGACACCCAGAGCCCACAGCGACCAGACGCCGGCATGGCGCCGCAGAGTTCGCTTGGCGAAGTACTCGTCGTCCGCCTGGCGATAGGTGATCGCGCCTACCTTGCGTTCGTCAGCCACTCCGAGCTCCTCCTTGCGCTAGGGCACCAGGGAAATGGTGCGATAACCCGACCTTTCCGCGCGACCATATGCCGAACGGCGGATGGAGTCAACCCCGCGGGGCGGCCGCGGCTCAGGCGGTGTCGAGAATGGGTTCGTCCCTCGTGTCGGGCCCGGGGAGCAGGCGCTCCCGTTCCTCGCGTTCGATCTCCTCGGCGGGCGTCTCGTCCACCCTTGTCACCGTCAGATACGCGACCAGGGCGAGGATCGTGCTCAGGAAGATCAGGCTGGTCACCGTGGTGCCGAGGCCGAGGCCGCCGTCGGCGGTCGGCTGGGACATCCAGTCGCCGATCGAGGCGCCGAGCGGGCGCGTGAGGATGTAGGCGATCCAGAAGGCGAGCACCGGGCCCATCCGGAGGCGGAAGTGAGCGAAGGCGACGATCGCGATCATGCCGGCGAAGATCAGCGCCGAGACGAAGAAGCCGAGCCCGAGCCGCTCGGCGAACAGGTCGCCGGCAGCGGTGCCGAGGGCGAAGGTAAACAAGACGGCGAGCCAGTAGAAGGCCTCGCGCCGACTGGTGATGATCGTATGGATCGAGAGCGTGCGCTCGCTCGCGTACCACCAGGCGAAGACGGCTGCCAGCGCGATCGTGAAGGCGATCGTCGTCGTCTCCAGGGCGACGCCGTGGTTGTCGACCAGGTTGTCGGTGATCAGGGTGCCGACGACGCTGATCAGCACGACCCCGAGCCAGT
>DATBPT010000060.1:0-14454 GCA_036561205.1 Solirubrobacterales bacterium | reverse complement strand
GCCGGACTTCCTGCGCGCCGGGCCGATCGACCTCGACCTGTTCACGCATGACCTGTTCGCCAAGGCGCGCAGCCTCGGGGACCGCGACTGGCGCCTCGACGGAACCGGCGTCGGGATCGTCGACGCCGACCAGCAGCGTCTGACGCAGGCGATCATGAACCTGGCCGAAAACGCGGTCCACTTCACCCGCGACGGAGACGCGATCTGGCTCGGCAGCTCACTGGTCGGCGACCGTGCCCGGTTCTGGGTCCGCGACGAGGGGCCCGGGATCGACCCTGCCGACCGCGAGCGGATCTTCGACCGCTACCAGCGCGGGAAGGCGGGCGCGCAGCCCTCCGACGGGGCCGGTCTCGGGCTCTCGATCGTCGACGCGATCGCCGAGGCGCACGGTGGCTGGGTCGAGCTCGACTCGCGCCCGGGCCTCGGGTCGACCTTCACGGTGGTCATCCCCACCACCCCGGACGCCGTAGCGTGAGCCGGATCCTGATCGCGGAGGACGAGGCGCGCCTGGCTTCGTTTCTGGAGAAGGGCCTGAGGGCGAGCGGCTTCACGACCACGATCGTCGGCGACGGGATCGCCGCCGAATCGATCGCCAACGAATCCGACTTCGACCTGCTGATCCTCGACCTGAGCCTGCCCGGCAAGGACGGCCTCGACGTGCTGCGCGATCTGCGCGCCGCGGGCCGGCGCCTGCCGGTGATCGTGCTGACCGCGCGAGGCGATCCTCACGACCGGGTCGCAGGGCTCGAGAGCGGCGCCGACGACTATCTACCGAAGCCGTTTCACTTCGAGGAGCTGGTGGCGCGGGTCAGGGTCCAGCTGCGAGGCGGCGACCCGGTCTCCGAGCAGACCCAGCTCCGGGTTGGCGACGTGGCGCTCGACCTGCGCACCCGCTGGGCCAGTGTCGCCGGCGCGACGGTCGAGCTCAGCACTCGCGAGTTCGAGCTCCTGCGGACCTTCCTCCAGCACCCCGACCAGGTCCTCAGCCGCGAGCAGCTGCTGGACCGCGTCTGGGGCTACGACTACGACCCCGGCTCGAACGTCGTCGATGTCTACGTCGGCTACCTGCGCAGGAAGCTCGGCCAGGCCAAGTTCGAGACCGTCCGCGGCGTCGGCTACCGCTTCCGCGCCTGAGCCGGACAGACCTCAGGTCAGGCTGTTGCGCAGGTCGAAGGCGCGAATGCCCTCGGGGCCGTCGTCGGTGCAGTCGAAGAAACGCGGGTTGACGCAGGAGAAGGATGCGCCGTCGCCCTCGTAGCAGGGCTCGACCCTGAACTGACACTGGGGCAGCGGCTCGCCCGACATCTTGATCCCGCCGAAGCCGCCATCGGCCTCGGCGAGCTCGAACATGTCGACGTCGATCTCGGCCCGGAAGACCTTGCGCAGGCAGCCCATGTAGCGCCCGCCGGTGAGCTGATCCTCGTAGCTGTACAGGTACCGGCAGCCGAGCTCGATACAGCCGCGGGGCTCGATCAGCTTGTCGCAGAAGGTGCGGCAGCGCCGACACTCGCTCGCCTGCGTGCGCTGGATAGTTGCCACGAATGAAGTCTATGCCGCAAGAGCGGCGGGGCCGAGCAATTGGTCGAGCTCGGCGCGCAGGGCCGGCGACGGGGTCACCCGGTAATCGGTGCCGAAGCGCAGCTTGCGCACGCCCTCGCGGGTCCGCATCTCGAGCAGCACCTCGTTCTCGCCCGGGAAATCGCCGAACAACGACTTCAGTTCCTCGATCAGGCCGGCGCCGAACTCCGCCGCGTTGACCTTGAGCACCAGCGGGCCGTTTGCCTGCGCCGCCTTTGCCCGCGCCGCCGCCATCTCGTCGGCCCCCGGCTCGAAGCCCTCGGCCTCGTGGACGACGAGGCTGAGCTTGCCGCCCTCGCCCTTGTCGACCCGGCCGCGGATCACCACCACGCGGTCGATCTCGATCACCTCGGCGACCTCCGAGGCGGCGTCGCGGACGAACAGCTCCAGCCGCCCCTCGAGATCGTCGAGGGCGGCGAACATGACGTAGCCGCCACGCCGCGTGCGCACCTTCTTCGCCTCGGCGACGATCCCGCCGACCGTGACCCAGGCGCCGTCAGCCATCGAAGGCACGTCGGCCAGCGGCCGCTCGACCCGGCTCCTGAGCGCCTCGCGCACCTCGCCCAGCGGATGGGCGGAGACGAACGTCCCCAGGGTCTCCTTCTCCAGCCGCAGCAGCTCGCGCTGGTCGAACTCCTCGGCCGCGACCGCGGGATGACGCGGCGCCGCGAACCCGCCGGACGCCGGGGCGTCGTCGGCGCCGCCACCCAGGTCGAAGATCGAGCCCTGGCCCCGGCGCGAGTCCTCCTGCGCGGTCTGCCCCGCGGACTGGGCGCTGGAGAGCAGCTCGAGCATGCCCCGGCGTGTGTCGCCGGTCGAGTCGAGCGCCCCGCACTTGATCAGGCACTCGATCGCGCGCTTGTTCACCACCCGCGCGTCGACCCGCTCGCAGAAATCCCAGATCGACTCGAACGGCGCCGACTCGCGCACCGAGATGATCGTCTCGACCGCGGAGTGGCCGACGTTCTTGACCGCGTCGAGGCCGAAGCGGATCGACTTGCCGCTGACGACGAAGCCGTGGTCGGAGGAGTTGACGTCGGGCGGCAGCACCTCGATCTGCATCTCGGCGCACTTGTTGACGAAGAACGGGACCTTGTCCTTGGTCGACATCACCGACGAGATCACGGCCGCCATGTACTCGGCCGGGTAGTTGGCCTTCAGGTAGGCGGTGCGGTAGGAGATCAGCGCGTAGCAGGCCGCGTGGGACTTGTTGAACGAGTAGTCGGCGGCGGCGGTCATCAGCGACCACAGGTCCTTGGCCACCGCGGGCGCCGTGCCCGAGGAGGCGCAGCCATCGATGAACTTGCCCTCCATCGTCGCCATCAGGTCGCGCTTCTTCTTGCCGACCGCCTTGCGCAGGTCGTCCGCCTCGGCCGGCGTGAAGCCGCCGAGCTGCTTGGAGATCTCCATCAGCTGCTCCTGATAGATGCAGCAGCCGTAGGTCTCCTCGGTGATCGGGCGCAGCCGCGGGTCCTGGTAGGTGACCGAAGCGGGGTTGCGCTTGCCGCGGGCGTAGTCGGGGATGAACCGCATCGCCCCGGGCCGGTACAGGGCCCCGATCGCGACGATGTCGTTGAACTCGGTCGGGCGGATCTGCTTCAGCGCCTCGCGCATGCCCTCGGACTCGAGCTGGAAGACCCCGACCGAGTCGCCGCGGGAGAGCATCTCGAAGGTCTTCGCGTCGTCGAGCGGTATCGACTCCATCTCGACCTCGACCCCACGCGAGCGGCTGATGATCTCGACCGCGTCCTCGATCACGTCGAGGTTGCGGAGGCCGAGGAAGTCCATCTTCAGCAACCCGATCTCCTCGATCGGGTTCATCGAATACTGGGTGACCACCTTGTACTGGCGCGCCGGCTTGCCGTTCGGGCCCTTCTCCGCCGGGGCGCCGCGGTCCTCGGCCAGCTGCAGGGGCACGATCTCGTCCAGGGGGCGGTCCGCGATCACCACCGCGGCGGCGTGGATCGAGTTGTTGCGAACGATCCCCTCGAGCCCCTGGGCGACTTCGACGATCCGCTTCACGTCGGCGTCGGCGTCGACCGCCCGGCGCAGCTCCTGGCCCGGTCGCAGGCAGTCCTCGAAGCTCGGGCTGCGGCCCATGATCGGCTCCGGGATCAGCTTCGCCGCCCGGTCGCCGGTGGCGTAGTCGAAGCCGAGCACCCGGGCCGAATCGCGGGTCGCGGCCCGCGGCGCCATCTTGCCGAAGGTGATGATCTGGGCCACCGACTCGCGCCCGTACTTGTCCTGGACATAGCGGATCACGCGCTCGCGGCCGCGGACCGAGAAGTCGATGTCGATGTCGGGCATCGACTTGCGAGCCGGATTGAGGAAACGCTCGAACAGCAGGTCGTTGGCGAGCGGGTCGAGATCGGTGATGTTGAGCGCGTAGGCGACGATCGAGCCTGCCGCCGAACCGCGCCCCGGCCCGACCGCGACCCCGTTCGACTTCGCGAAGCTGACGAAGTCCCAGACGATCAGGAAGTAGGAGTCGAAGCCCATCTCACCGATCACCCCGAGCTCGAACTCGAGCCGCTCGAGCGCCTCCGCCGGCAGCGGATCGCCGTAGCGACGGGCCAGCCCCTCGCGGGCGAGGCGGTGGAGCATCTCGCGCGGCTCCTCGCCATCCGGGGTCGGAAAGCGGGGCAGCAGCAGCTTGCCGAGCTCAATCTCGACCTGGCAGCGTTCGGCGATCTCGAGCGTCGTCGGCACCGACTCGGGCCAGGCCTTGAACGACTCCTCCATCTCCGCGGCGCTCTTGAGGAAGAACTCGTTCGTGTCGAAGGTCAGCTTCGGCTGCTCGAGCGTCGACTTGGTCTGCACGCAGAGCAGCGCCGCGTGGTTTTGATAGTCCTCGCGGTGCAGGTAGTGGACGTCGGCGGTGGCGACCAGCGGCCGGCCGATCTCGCGCGCGTAACGGACGATGCCCTCGTTCGCCTTCGCCTGCTCGGGAATCCCGTTCTCCTGGATCTCGAGATAGACGTCGTCGGCTCCGAACACCTGGACGAGGTCGTCGAGGTGGGCGCGAGCGTCGGCAGGGCGATCCTCGACCAGGCGCCGGCAGAACCGCGACTGCAGGCAGCCCGTGAGCGCGATCACGCCCTCGGCGTGGCGCTCGAGCAGGTCCATGTCGACGTTGGCCTTGCCGCGCCGGAAGCCCTCGAGGAAGGCGGCCGAGGTGAGCTTGACCAGGTTGCGGAAGCCGGCGTCGTCGGCGGCCAGCAGGGTGAGGTGATTGCGCTCGACCCGGCCCTCGGCCCGCCGGTCGTCGACCAGGTACGCCTCGAGACCCAGGATCGGCTTGATCCCATGCTCGCGGCAGGCCTTGTAGTGCTCGACCGCGCCGTTCATCACCCCGTGATCGGTGAGCCCGAGGGCGGGCATGCCGAGCTCGGCGGCGCGCGCGGCGAGCCCCCGGTCGACCTTGTCGGCCCCCTTGTTGACGATCTTGCAGGCGCCGTCGAGCAGCGAGTACTCGCTGTGGACGTGCAGATGGACGACGCTCCCGCTCACCGGTTGATCATCGCAACCGACCCGGTCGGCTTCGACCTCTCAAGGCGCTAACTGCGAGGATCGCGCGGGTGATCTGGCTGCTGCGACATGGGGACGCCGAGGACCACGCAGCCGACGACGCCTCCCGCCGGCTGACCGCCAAGGGCGAGCGCCAGGCGCGGGCGGCGGGCGAGGCGTTGGCGGCGCTCGACGCCGGGATCGAGGCCTGCCTGACGAGTCCGAAGACGCGAGCCCTCGACACGGCCCGGATCGCCTGCAAGCCGCTCGGGCTCGAGCCCGAGGTCAGCGAGGCCCTGCGCGGCGGTGACTTCGACCCCGCCGAGATCGCCGCCGGCCGCGGCACCGTGTTGCTGGTCGGCCACGAGCCGGATCTGTCGCGCGCGGTGCAACTGGCCACAGGCGGCCGCGTCGAGATGAAGAAGGGCGGGCTCGCGGCGATCGCGGACGGATCGCTTGCCGCGCTGCTGCGCCCGCCGCAGATCCGCGGGATCGCCGGCCGTCAGCGGCAGGATCGCCGGCGCTAGCCCCCCGGCGGGCGAGGGTCGCCGACCGGCGCGATCGCGGCCCAGTACAGGGTCCACGGGGACGCCGGCAGGCCCGGATCGCCGGGCTGCCACCCCGAAGCCGACGGTGCGATCGCCCAAGGCACGCGGGTGTCGCCGGCCGTGCCGGCCCCGAACACCTGGTCGAGGATCGCAACCGGGTCGTCGATCTGGAAGACGTCGCGCAGCTGGGTCTCGACCTGCGCCCTGGTGCTGCCGACCGCGGCCATCTGGATCGCCGTCTGACGGGCCTCGGCGGGGGCCTGTCCGGCCACGGGCGGCGGGGTCGGGGGCGAGGGTGGCTGCTGCGCCGCTGCGGCGACCTCGACCGCGACCGTGTCCGCCGCCTCGCTCAGGGCCCGGAGCAGGCGGCCGAAGCTGCGTCGCACGAGCTCGGTCTCCTCGAGCTGGCTGACCACCGACTCGGCCCGGTCGATCAGCGTGTCGGAGAGCTCCGCAATCCGCCGCTGGCGCTCGGCGAGCAGCCCTGCGGGGTCGCCCGCGCCGTAATCGGCCACTCGCCGCGCCTCCTTGCGCGCCTCGTCGAGCATCCTGTCCGCTTGCTCCTTGACCGCGTCGAGGATCGCGTCGATGCGTTTCGTCAAGTCGGGCGCGAGAGCGGCGAAATCGCCCCCGGCGGTGGTCCCGGGAGCGGGCGGATCGACGCTCCGATCAGCGCCGGTCGCCGCCGCATCCCGGTTCTGTTTGCGGCGCATCGGCACACAGGACTTATGCCACGTTGTACGAACTTCGCCGAACTACGGCGATCGATTGAAAGTTTCGCTGCACCCGAGCGGGATTGCAGGAGGACGACGGTTCAGCCCGACGCCTCACCGTTGGGGGTCTCGGGCTCGGCCGACTCGTCGGGCACGGCGCGCAGGTGGCCGAGCGCGCGCTTGGTGCGCTCATCGGACTCGCGCAGGCGCTGGTCAGCCTCGCGCAGGCGGGCCAGCACCTCGTCGAGGCGTTCACGGGCCTCGAGCGTGCTCGCCTGCTTCTCGATTCGGAGCGAGAGATCGTTGGCGGTCGAGGTCAGGTCGCGGATCGCCTCCGCGGCGGCGCTCTGGGCGCGGGTGGAGACCGTCGCCTCGGCGATCCGGCCGGTCTGCGCGATTCGGTCCTCGGCGACGCCGGCGGCGGCGCGGATGTCCCCGCCGATCCGCGCCAGATCGTCGCGCAAGCTGACCAGCTCCGCGCGTGCTTCGAGCACCATCGCGCCGACGTCGGCGCGCAGGCGGGCGCCGAACTCGCGCTCCTGCGTCCGCGCCGCCTCCGCCAGCCGGCGCTCCGCCGACTCCCCGGTGCGGTCGGCGCGCAGCCTGATCTCCTCGGCGACACCCTCCAGCACCGTGCGGGCGGTCGTGATCGCGTCCGAGATCTGACGCTCGGAGACCGCCGCCCGATCGGTGATCAGGCGCTCGGACCCGGTGGCCACCTCGGCGATCGACCGCTGCGAGCTCTCGGCGATCTCGGTCAGCGAGCGCTCGGAGCGCTCGGCGCGCTCCGCGAATGAGTTCTCGGCGCGCTCGGCGCGCTCGGCGAGCGACTGCTCGGAGACCCGCCCCTTGGCTCCGATCAGCCGCTCGGCGGCCTCGAGGCGCTGCAAGAGGTGCTCGCCGGAGCTGTCGATGCGCTGGGCGATCCCGAGCTCGGCATCGGAGGCCCGGGTCGCGATCGCCGCCTCCGACTTGGCGACCAGGTCGCGCAGCCCGTCGATCTCGTCGCGCGCCTGGCGGCGCAGCGCCGCGACCTCGTCCCGAAGCTCGGCGAGATCCTCGGCGCGCAGCGCCTCGACCGCGCTCTGCGACTGCTCGAGGATCCCCTCCGCGCGGGCGTCGATGCGGTCCTCGGCCGCCTTGATCCGCGCCTCGCGCTCCTCGCGGGCAAGCTTCAGCTCCTGGCGGCGCGTCTTCCGCGCCAGGGTCCGCTTGGTGTGCTCGGTGATCCCCTCGCGGGCTGCCTTCGCCTCCCGCTCGATCTCCGCCAGGCGCGCCGCCGAGACCTCACCGAGCCTCGCTTCCGCGGTCGCCGCCACCTGCTCGGAGATGCTCTCGGCGACCGCCTTCGCGACCTCGGCGCCCGTTGACGTGATCTGACTCTCGGCCCGCTCCAGCTCACCGCCCAGGGCCTCGCGGACGACGGCCTGATCGCGCTCACGCTGGTCGGCAAGCTCTGCGCTGAGGCTGTCGCGATGGCTCCGCAGCTCGGTCCCGAGCCGATCCGCCAGCGATCGCTCGAGCTCCGCCGAGCGGGTGGTCAGGCGCTGGTCGAGGTCGCGGGCGAGCTCCTCGATCGAGGAGCTGACGCGCTCGCCGAGGGCGCCCGTGGCGGCGGCGATGCTCGCTCGCATCTCGGCGTCGAGGCGCTCGCCGCGCTCGGCGGCCGCCGCTTCGATCCCCTCCCCGAGCTGCCGGCGGACCGCCTCGACCTCGCTCGAAACCCCGGTGCGCAGCTCGTTTCGGAGCTGCTCCGAGATCTTCCCGAGCCGCGCGTCGGTCTCGCCGGAGACCCGCTCGATGCCCTCCTTGAGGCGAGCCTCGACGCTCTCGCCGAGTTGCGCGCGCACCTTCTTGACCCGCCTCGCGATCTCGTCGCGGAGATCGTCGCGAATCGAGGCGATAGCCGCCTTGCGGCGACGCTTGACATCCTCGCGCTCGCTCTCGAGCCGCGCTGAGAACTGGCCCTCGAGCTCGTTGAGGCGAAAGGCGATCTCGTTGCCGAGCTCGCCGCGGGTCGCGGCCGTCGCCGTCCCGAGCCGCTCGTGAAGCTTCGATTCGGCGCTCGCGATCCCGGCCTCGAGCTCGGCCGCCAGCTGGCGGCGGCCCTCAGCGGCGCGGGCGGCCAGTTCCTCGACCGAGCCGTCGACGAGCCCCGCGATCCGCTCCCGCAGCTCGGCCCGGGTCGTCTCGACCTCGCTCGTGAGCGCCGCCGAGGCCTGCGCGAGGCGGTCGTCGACGCGCTCCTCGACCCGTCGCTGAGCGTCCGACACCGCCCGGTCGAGGCGCTCCCGCAGGAGGCCGTCGGCCTGCTCGAGGCGCTCCGCCAGGCGCCGCGAGATGTCCTCCTCGATCTGCTCTCCGCGTCCCTTGTAGTCGCGCTCGACGTCGAGGCGGATCGTCTCCGAAAGCTCGAGCAGCGAGCGGGCGTTCTCGGCCCGCAGCTCGGCGCCGCTGGCCTCGAGCTGCTCGGTGAGCACGGCGCGAAACTGCTCGGCACCCTCGTTGAGACGCCGGTGAAGCTCCTCGGAGAGCCCTGCCGAGGCGCGCTCGAGGCGCTCGACCTCGCGCTCGACCCGCTCCTCGGCGACGCGGGAGGCGCTCTCCATCATCTGCTTCGAGAGCTCGGTCAGCTCTCGGTCGAGGCGCTCGGCCTCGCCGCCAAGCTGGCGCATGAGCTCCTCACGCGCGCGCTCGGCGGCGTCGCGGAAGCGCTCCTGCCCTCCGTCTCCTGGTTCTTCCATCAGTTGTTCTCCACGTCGTTCGGCTCGAGTGGCTTCGCCGGGGGTGGATCGATTCCGCCCCCTGCAAGCCGGCTGGCAGGGAGCCCGACCGAGCCCGTCGATTAACTTGGGCAAATGGTGGACGAGGCCGAGGCCAGCCCCCGCCCCAGCTCGCCGCTGGACCCGGCCGCGTGGCTGGCGCTGGCGCTGCTCTCGGCCGTTTGGGCCTGGTGGGCGTGGCAGCAGGGCGCCTACTTCGGCGTCGTCCTGCTCCCCGGCGGGATCGTGCTCTGCATCGGCGCCGCGCTCCTGGTCCGCTTCGGCCAATGGCGGGTCAACCTGCGGCTCTCGCCGGGGGTCCTGATCGCGCTCGTGGCGCTGACGGCGCTCGGCTGCTGGGCGCTGCTCTCGGCGCTCTGGAGCCCAGCACCGGACATCGCCATAGCCGACGGCCAGCGGATGCTCATCTACGCGCTCTGCTTCGGCCTCGGGGTAGGTCTGTGCAGCCTGCTCGGGGCGCGGATGAAGCTCTCGCTCGTGCCGCTGGCTGCGGCGGCGGCGTTCGCCGGGCTGGTCACGGTGATCTCGCTGGCGACCAGCGGCGACCCACGCGACCTGCTCGAGATGGACGGCACGCTCGACTTCCCGCTCGGCTATCGAAACGCCGAAGCCGCCTTCTTCGCGATCGCGCTCTTCCCCGCGATCGGGCTCGCCTCGGATCGCGAGCTCGACTGGCGGCTGCGGGGCGCCGGACTGGCGACCGCGACGCTCTGCATCGAGCTCTTCCTGCTCGCTCAGAGTCGCGCCTCGGTGCCGGCGATGGCGGTCGCGCTGACCGTCTATACCCTCGCCTCTCCGCAGCGCGTGCGGGCGCTGAGCTGGCTGGCTCTGGCCCTGGTGCCCGCCCTGGGGATCATGCCCGCGCTGACCTCGCTCTACGGCGCCGCCGATGGCGGGCTCGCCGGCGTCGTCGACGAGATGCACCACGCCGGCGTGATCGCCGGGCTCACCGTGATCGCGTCACTCGGCCTCGGCATGCTCGCGGCGCGCCACGAGCGGCGGCTGCCCGGACTCGGCAGCGACTCGTCCGCCGGCAACCGCCGCGTGGCCTACGGGATGATCGTCGGCGCCTTGGTGCTCGCGATCGGCTTCGTCGTCGCCGTCGGAGACCCGGTCCACTGGCTCTCCGAGCGCGCCGACGAGTTCCGCAATGCCGGCAGCCCCGACCTCTCCGACCAGTCGAGCCGCTTCAGCTTCAACGCCGGCTCGGATCGCTATGACGCCTGGCGGGTGGCGCTCTCCGACGCCGGCGACGACCCGGTGTTCGGCGACGGCGGCGGCGGCTTTCGCTACAGCTACCTGATCAAGCGCGAGGCACAGAGCCAGAATCTCCACGACGCCCACAGCGTCGAGATGGAGCTCCTGGCCGAGTTCGGGATCGTCGGCCTGGCGCTGTTCGCGATCGCGATCGCCGGCGTCGCGAACGGGGTCCTGCGCTCACGGCGGCTCGGGCCCTCGGCCGCCTCACTCACCGCGATCGCCCTCGCCAGCGGCAGCTACTGGCTCGTTCACACCTCCGTCGACTGGTTCTGGCCCTACCCCGCCGTCACCGCCCCGGCCCTCGCCCTGCTCGGCTCGGCGTGCGCCCCGGCCGCCCGAGCGCTGGAACCCGGGGCGCGCCATGCGTGGCGCGGTTGGGTGATCACCGGCCTCGCGGTACTCGCAATCAGCGCGATTCCGCCATGGCTTTCGGAGCGCTACGTCAACAACGCATACGCCGGCTGGCCTTCGGACCTCGGCCGAGCCTACGACGACCTCGACCAGGCCCGGCGGGCGAACCCGCTCAGCGACGTGCCGCTGCTCGCGGAGGGCGCGATCGCGCGCGCCTCCGGCGACCGCGAGCGGGCTCTGGCCGCTTTCCGCGAGGCGGCCGAGAAGAGGCCGGAGGAGTGGGCCGTCCACTACCTCCTGGCGCAGCTCCAGGCCAAGACCGACCTGGCCGCGGCCCGCAACGAGATCCGGGTGGCCCTCGAGCTGAACCCGCTCGGCACCCGTGTCCAGTCGCTCGCCGAACGTCTCGGCGTCGACCCCGAGACCCTCTCGCTGAGCCCCCGCTGAGCGGGTCGGCGCTAGAGGGCGCCGATCAGGCCGCGCTGAAGCGCGAGCGCGACGGCCTGCGCACGGGTGCGGGCGCCGAGCTTGGCCTTGGCGTTGCGGACGTGGGTTTGCACGGTCGCCGGCGAGAGCTCGAGCAGGTCGGCGATCTGACCGTCCGTGCGACCCTCGGCGAGCAGCTGCAGCACCTCGCGCTCGCGGGCGGTCGGCTCGCGCGGGACCGGCGCCTCGGCGAGGGCCGGGAAGCGTGGCGCGCGGCTCGCGCTGTCGTGCTCGGCTCCGGAGACAGGGTCGAGCGTGATCAGGTGGCGGGAAGGCAGCACGTGGGCCGTCACCGTCGCCGCAACCTCGACCACGGTCGCAGGCGCCTCGAGCGCGAACGGCTCCGCATGACCGCCGTCGCCGCGGAAGGCCAGCCAGACATGGCCGAAGCGCGCCCGCGACTCCGGCTCGAGCATCAGCTCGAGCGGGCGGCCGACGATCTCGGCGCGGCCGACGCCGAGCATCCGGCAAGCGCCGAGGCTGGCCTCGACGCAGACGCAATCGTCGTCGACGACCAGCAGCGCCTTCGCGCTTCCGGCGACGCGGTCCGGGCTGATCTCGGCCGCGGCGAGCGCCTCAGGCATTCGGCTCTTCGCCGAGCAAGAACCGGTCGCCCGGGGCGCGCAGTGCGCGGTGGGCGTCGCGGAAGACCTCAACTCCGGTCTCGGCGAGGATCAGCGCGTCGGCCAGCATCGAGCGACGCTTGATGTAGAAGAGGTCGTGGCACAGCTTCCAGGCGGTGCCGATGTCGGAGCCGGCGTAGCCGCAGCGCAACGCGGCCCAACCGGCGATCCCGGGCTTGACCAGATGGCGGCGGGTGTAATGGGGGAAGCGGCGCTCGAGCTCGGCGACCATCTCCGGGCGCTCCGGGCGCGGCCCGACCAGGGTCATGTCGCCGCGGAGGACGTTCCAGAGCTGCGGGATCTCGTCGACGTGGCTGCGCCGCAGGATCCGGCCGACGCGGGTGACGCGATCGTCGGCGACCGCCGCCCACTGTGGGCCGTTGGCCTCGGCGTCGGTGTGCATCGTGCGCAGCTTGAGGATGTCGAACTCCTCCCCGAGCTCGCCCAGGCGGCGCTGGCGATAGAAGATCGGCCCCCGATCCGAGAGCTTGATCGCGATCGCGGCCAGCACCAGCACCGGCAGGAAGAGGAGCCCGATCACGGTCCCGAGCACGAGGTCGAAGACGCGCTTGGAATGCGGGCCCGAGGCTCGGAACCGCGGGTGCATGATGTAGCGGTACCAGGCCGCGTCGATCATCCCCACGGGCACGTGTCCGAAGGTCTCCTCGTAGAGCTGGTTGGAGGCGATCAGCCGAACCGGCAGATCGAGGCACTCCTCGGCGACCCGGGCGCAGACGTCCTCGACGCTGAGGCCCTCGGCGTCGCCGGCCCCGGGACCGGCGACGATCAGGTCGATCCGCTCGTCGACGACGGCCGAGCGAACCTCGTCGAGTGTCCCCAACCAGCGCAGGCGCCGGTACTCGGCGGGGCCGAGCGAGCTGACCCAACCGACGACGTCGTAGGTGCGAACGTTTGCCGCTTCGAGCTCGGCGACGAAGTCCGCCGCGAACTCGCGTGGCCCGATCACCGCGACCCGGGCCCGTAGTCCCTCGCTGAGGCGGGCCTTGATCCAGGCGCCGAGCGCCATCACCAGCCAGGAGCCGAGCACGACCGCCTCGTACTCGGCGAACGGGTATGCCTGACCGGCGGCGGCGGCGATCAACCAGGCCGCGGCGGCGCCGACCAATGGCGCCGCGAGTCCGAGCAGGATCCGGCTCGCCGGCATCACGTGCAGCGGCAGCTGCGAGCGCTCGATCGCCTGGGTGGCGATCAGGACGCAGGCAAACACGATCAGGCCCTCGCCGAGCTTGCCCATATGCGAGTAGGCGATCAGCCCGGCGGCCGCCGATGGTGCGAGCCGGAGCGCGAACAGGTCGATCATCCGCTGAGCCTCGAGCGCGCGAAGACCGCGGCGGGTGCCGCGGGTCGCGATCCGAAGCTCGGCGGACGTCATGACCTATCCCTCTCCGTTTGTTACTCCGTCGGGCGCTGACGCCGCAGCAGGAATCCGGCAAGCAGGAGCCCACCGGCGACCGCCGCCAGCAGAGCGACGTCGAGACCGGTGAACGGCAGGCCGCCGGCTGCGCTGCTGCTGGCCGTACCGGCATCGTTCCCGCCCTGCGAGATCTGCGAGAGGCTCGAGCTGTACTGGGCGGCGGTCGGATCCGACGCGAACGCAGCGGCCGGTGCCAACGCAAAGAGGATCAGCGCCAGTGCCCCGACGCTAATCCGAACGCGTACATCTGCAAACGAACTCCGATACTTATTCACGATTCCAATCACCCTCGCCACCACTGGCGATCCTTTCCCCCCGCCCCGGCGTCATGCCTAATGGGGCGAGATGCGCGCACCGCAAGCTGATGCGGCGCTGGTTGATGAGCCACATGTTGTCTGCCCGGCCAAGGCCCCGTCAACGCCTGTGGGCGGGAAATACCAGGAATGCGGCCATGCATTACCTCAAAGTGGGTAGTGATAGATTCGGCTCCGCGGGTATTGGACATGGCTTTCGGAGATTCACCACCAGATCGCAAGGAGGCGGCGGCTGCGCAGAGCGCCGGCCGCGTCGCGCTGACCCGGCGCGAGCGCGAGATCCTCGGCGCCCTTGCCGAGGGTATGAGCGGTGCTCAGATCGCGGAGAAGCTGGTGCTCTCACCCGAGACCGTTCGCACCCACGTCCGCAATGCGATGGCGAAGCTCGGCGCCTCGACTCGCTCCCAGGCCGTCGCCCTGGCCCTTCAGCACCACGAGATCGCCGCTGACCCATCGCGCGCGGAGGGAGCCGCGCCCCGGCCCGCTCAGGCGGCGGCGGTCGACCCGACGGCGGGCCTGACCTCGATGCTCGAAGGCCTGGTCTCGCTCTACGACGTCGACGGCGGCGCCGTCTACATGGCCGACGAGGACGGGCTCTCCCTGCGCCGGGTCGCCGACGCCGTCGTCGGCGCCGCCGGGCTCGAGCTTCCGGTCGAGGTGGCGCTCGGCGACGGCACCCTGGGCAGGGCCGCGCTCGAGCGCCGGGCGCAGCTGCTCCAGGGACCTGCCGGCGAGAACGCCGGCGGCGGGCTGATCGCGGCGCCGATGATCGGCGGCGGCCGACTGATCGGCGTGATCGCGCTCGGCGCGCGAGTCAGCCGCCCGATCGGCCGCAGTGAGCTTCTGCTCCTGCAGG
>DATBPT010000059.1:0-45391 GCA_036561205.1 Solirubrobacterales bacterium | reverse complement strand
CACCCCGGCCGAGATCCGCGACGACTTCGAGCTCTCGCTCGAGTCGGCTCGCCAGCGCGCCGAGGCCGGCGATTCGAGCCAGCCCTCGAAGGAGGTCGCGCAGGCGAACGTACGCCTGCTCAAGTTCCGGCGCCAGAACTGCCCCAAGCCGAGCGCGCCCTAGCTGTAGCTACTCGAGCTCGCTCAGCAGGTCGCCGAGGTTGAGCGGCGCGGTGAACATCGCCACCCCTTCGGGGTCGTCGGGATCTCGCGGCCATTGCTCCTGCGGTCGATCCCAGTAGAGCTCGACCCCGTTGTGATCGGGATCGCGCAGGTAGAGCGCCTCGCTGACTCCGTGGTCGGAGGCGCCGTCGAGCGCGATCCCCGCCTCCTGCACACGCCGCAGGGCGACGGCGAGCGCCCTCCGGGTCGGATAGAGGATCGCCGTGTGAAAGAGGCCCGTCGTCCCGGGCGGCGGCGGCCCGCCACCCTTCGACTGCCAGGTGTTGAGCCCGATGTGATGGTGATAGCCGCCGGCGGAGACGAACGCGGCCTGGTCCTCCCAGCGCTGCATCAGCTCGAACCCGAGCACACCGCAGTAGAACCCGAGCGCGCGGTCGATGTCGGAGACCTTGAGGTGGACGTGGCCGATCCTGGCGCCCGGATCGATCGGCTCGCCGGGTTTGAGATCGTCGGCCACGGGGGTAGTCAAGCACGGTCATCCAACGGGGAAAGGGGTTTCCACCATGCACCGGACCGTGAACACGGTGCTGCTCGGCTTGGCCGTGGCGCTCTGCGCCGCCGCCCCCGCCGCCGCGGCATCGAGCGCCGACTCGCAGTCGGTGATCGTCAAGTACCGCGCCGCCTCCGGCGCCAACGCGATCGACTCGCTCGCCCAGCGCCTCGACGTCGGTAGCCAGATCGGCACCATCCGCCACTCGAGCGCCTCGGTCTTCGCCACCAACGGCGATCCGGCCTCGGTCGCCGCTCGCCTCGAGCGCTCGCCGCTGGTCGCCTATGCGGAGCCGAATCTGACCCTGAGCACCGATGCGATCCCCAACGATCCGCTCTTCGGCCAGCTCTACGGACTCAACAACACCGGCCAGACCGGCGGCACGCCCGACGCCGACATCGACGCCCCCGAAGGCTGGGACGCGGCCGGGTTGGGCTCGTTCCCGTCCACCGGCGGGGTCAAGGTCGGGATCGTCGACACCGGGATCCAGGCCGCACATCCCGACCTGGCGGGCAAGCTCGCCAACTGCGCCAGGTCGCAGGGGCTGCTGCCGATCCTCTCGGGGACGATCCAGGAGGGCAGCTGCGCCGACGACAACGGGCACGGCACCCATGTCGCCGGCACGATCACGGCCAACGCCAACAACGGCATCGGCGTCACCGGGGTCTCGTTCAACTCGCAGCTGGCGATCTGCAAGGCGCTGGGCGGAGCGCTCGGGACGGGCTCGACCGCCGACGTCGCCAACTGCATCACCTGGGCCTACGACAAGGGCGCCAAGGTGATCTCGATGAGCCTCGGGGGCGGCGCCTCGACGACGCTCAAGAACGCCGTCGACTACGCGTGGAAGAACGGGGCGGCGAACGGCGCCGTGCTGGTCGCCGCCGCCGGCAACGACGGCGACGCGACGCTCAACTACCCGGCCGCGTACCCGAACGTGGTCTCGGTTGCGGCAACCGACAACCGTGATCAGCGGGCGAGCTTCTCGAACGCGAACGCGGACGTCGAGGTCGCCGCGCCGGGCGTCAACGTCACCTCGACCTGGAACGACGGCGCCTACAACACGATCTCGGGCACCTCGATGGCAACGCCGCACGTCTCCGGCGTCGTCGCCCTGATCCGCTCCCGCAACCCGTCGGCGACCGCGGCGCAGATCGTCGCCAAGCTCGACGGTGCGGTCGACGACCTCGGTGCACCTGGGCGCGACACGAGCTTCGGCTTCGGTCGCGTCAACCTGCTCCAGGCGGCAACCGAGTAGCCGCAAGCACGCCTCAGCCGGCCGCCTCGTCGAGCGTTTCGTTGACGAGGCGGTCGGCCTCGGCGTTGTGCTCGCGGCGCACGTGGCGGATCGACCAGCGGTCGAATGAATCGAGCGCCGCGCGGACCTCGGCGTGCAGCGGCCGAAGACCCTCGTCCTTGACCCGGTACTCGCCCTTGACCTGCCTCACGACCAGCTCCGAATCCCCGATCAGCTCGACCTCGCTCGCGCCCAGCGCCTGAGCCCGCTCGATCCCGAGCAGCATCGCCCTGTACTCGGCGACGTTGTTGGTCGCCCGGCCGATCGCCTCTCCCCGGCGCTCGATCACCTCGCCGTCCGGGGTCGCCAGCACGGCGGCGATCGCGGCCGGCCCGGGATTGCCGCGGGCGCCGCCGTCGACGTTGACGACGAGCTGCTCAGGCACGCGTCAGGGTCCCGTCCTCGGCCGCGGTCGCGTTCCAGGCACGATCCTCGACCGGCAGCTCGGAGATCTCATTGCCCTTGGCCAGCTGCTTGACCGCGTCGCCGCGGATGCTCCAGCGATACCAGGAGAGATCCCAGGCGACGACCACGACCTCGCCCCCGTCGCGCGCCTCGGGGCGCACGCAGACGCGCGGCTCACCGAGCGAGCGGCGCAGCCCGGCGACCTTGCGCACCTCCGAGCTGGCGTTGAAGACCGCCAGCGGCGCCGGCTCTCGCTTCGCCGTCGCCAGCGCGGCCGGCAGCCAGCCGGTCGCCTCGGCCCGCTGCCTGCACAGCGAGCAGACAACGGCCCCCTGGCCGTCGTCGTCGACGTAGTCGAACGATTGCTCCCCGCGCAGGATCGTGCGCCCGCAGACCGCGCAACTCTCGAATTCCACGACTCCCAGGTTACGCCCGGACGCCCTGCTCGTCGCCCGCGTTCGCCTCCGCGATCACCTTCTGGGCGATGTGGCCCGGGACCTCCTCGTAGCGCAGGAAGTCCATCGTGTAGTCGCCGCGGCCACCGGTGATCGCGCGCAGATCGGGCGCGTAGTCGAGCACCTCCGCCATCGGTACCTCAGCCTTGATCTCCGTCGCCGACCCGCGCGGCTCCATGCCCAGGGGATGCCCACGGCGCGAGTTGAGGTCGCCGATCACGTCGCCGACCGCATCCTCGGGCACCGCGATCGTCAGCTGCATGATCGGCTCGAGCAGGTACGGATCGGCCTCGGCCACGGCCTGCTTGAAGGCCATCGAGCCGGCGATCTTGAACGCCATCTCCGAGGAGTCGACGTTGTGATGCTGGCCGTCGAACAGACGCACCTTGACGTCCTTGATCGGATAGCCGGCGAGCACGCCGCCGGCCATCGCCTCGACGATCCCCTTCTCGACCGCGGGAATGAAGCCGCCTGGGATCACCCCGCCCTTGATCGCGTTGTTGAACTCGAAGCCCTCGCCGTGCTCGTTCGGCTCGATCTCGATATGGCAATCGCCGAACTGCCCGCGGCCGCCGGTCTGCTTCTTGTAACGGCCGTGAGCCTTGGCCG
Organism: Solirubrobacterales bacterium; assembly: GCA_036561205.1. Taxonomy (GTDB): domain Bacteria; phylum Actinomycetota; class Thermoleophilia; order Solirubrobacterales; family 70-9; genus WHSW01. The sequence goes on along the minus strand of DATBPT010000059.1, from coordinate 41,916 downwards.
AGGTGCGAATCGTCTCCAGGTACGGGACCTGCGGCGGGTGGAGCTCGATCTCGGCCCCGAAGCGATCCTTGATCCGGTCGACGATCACCTCGACGTGGATCTGCGTCAGGCCGGCGATGATCTGCTCGCCGGTCTCCGAGTCGCGATGGACATCGAGGGTCGGATCCTCCTCCGAGAGGCGGCGAATCGCGCTCGCGGCCTTCTCCTCGTCGCCCTTGCTCTTCGGCTCGTAGGCGAACGCCATCACCGGGGCCGGAAGGTCGAGCGGTGGGAAGTGCACCGGCGTCTGCTTCGCCGCCAGCACGTCGCCGGCGCGGGTCTCGCGCAGCTTCGCCACCGCGCCGATGTCTCCCGGCCCGAGCTCTGAGATCGGCGTCATCTCCTTGCCCTCCGGCGCCGAGAGCTGGCCGATCCGCTCCTTCTCCCTGCGGGTCACGTTGAGCGCCTGCGAGTCCGAGCTCAGGACCCCGGAGTAGACCCGCAGCATGTTGATCCGGCCCGTATAGGGGTCGGCGGTGGTCTTGAACACGTAGGCGAGCAGGTCCGCCGATGCGTCGGGCTCGATCTCGACCGGCTCGTCGTCGGCACCGAGGGCGCGGATCGCCCCCCGCATCGCCGGCGACGGCAGGTCCTCGACCAGCGCCTCGAGCAGCCGGTTGGTGCCCAGGTTCTTGGTCGCGACCCCGCAGGTGACCGGGAACAGGTGCCCCTCGCTGACCCCCTTCTTCAGCGCCACGACGATCTCCTCATGCGAGATCTCCTCGCCCTCGAGGTAGCGCTCCATCAGCTCGTCGGAGTTCTCGGCAACCTCGTCCATGAGCTTCTCGCGGTACTCCTCGGCCTGGGCCTGAAGCTCATCCGGGATCTCGACCTGTTTCGCATTATCGCGCCCCTCGCCTTCGTACTCGAACGCGGTCATGTCGATCAGGTCGATGACGCCACGGATCTCGTGCTCGGAGCCGATCGGGATCTCGGTCGCGACCACGTGCTGGCCGAAGGCCGCCTTCAGCGCCTCGAGACAGCGAAAGAAATCGGCGCGCTCGCGGTCGAGCATGTTGACGAACACGAGCCGGGCGAGGCCCTCGGCATCGGCGCGGCGCCAGAGGCGCTCGGTGTGCACCTCGACCCCCATCACCCCGTCGATCACGAACACCGCCGCGTCCACGACCCGGAGCGCCCCGAGCGTGTCGGCGACGAAGCTCGGCTCACCCGGCGTGTCGATCATGTTGACCTTGCGCCCGTCGTGCTCGAACGAGGTGACGGCGGCGCCGATCGACATCTCGCGCGCCTGCTCGTCGGGCTCGAAGTCGCATAGGGTCGAGCCGTCGTCGACCTTGCCGAGGCGGTTGATGACGCCGGACTCGAACAGGATCGCCTCCGCGAGGCTCGTCTTGCCGGTGCCCCGGTGACCGACAAGCGCGACGTTGCGGATCCGGTCGGGGGCCTTGGGCGGCATGCCCCAAACCCTATTGAACCTCGGTTAGAGGGTGAACCTGGAGCGGAGGCCGAGCACGGCCTTGGTGTGCAGCTGCGAGACGCGGGACTCGGTCACCCCGAGCACCTCGCCGATCTCGCGCAGGGTGAGGTTCTCGTAGTAGTAGAGGGCGATCACCAGCCGCTCGCGCTCGGGCAGCCCTTCGATCGCGTCGGCGAGCCGGTCCTTGACCTCCGACTGCTGTGCCTCGGACTCGGGGTCGACCGCGCCCGGATCCTGGATCGTGTCGAGGACCGAGATCTGGCTGCCGCCCTCGGGGTCGGCGAAGGTCCAAAGGTCGTCGAGCGCCAGCACCGACGAGTTTGCGATCTCGAGCAGCACGCCCTGGAACTCGTCGACCGACATCTCGAGCTTCTCGGCCATCTCCTCGTCGGTCGGAGCGCGCTGAAGCTTGCCCTCGAGTGACTGGTGGGCCTTCTCGACCTCGCGGGCGCGGGCGCGGACCGAGCGCGGCACCCAGTCGAGCGAGCGCAGCTCGTCGATGATCGCGCCCTTGATCCGGGCGACCGCGAAGGTCTCGAACTTGATCTCGCGCTCGGTGTCGAAGCGCTCGATCGCGCCGATCAGCCCGAGCAGGCCGTAGGAGATCAGGTCGGACTCCTCGACATGCGACGGCAACCCGGAGGCCATGCGCCCGGCGATGAACTTGACCAGCGGCGAGTAGGCGACCACGAGGCGCTCGCGCGCCTTCTCGTCGCCGTCGACCTTGTAGCGCCGCCAGAGTTCGCGAAGCTCGACTGCCTTGACGTTCGTCTCCATACCTGGTTCCCGGTACCTAGATCCTCTCGCGGTTGCGAAGGCTACTCATGCACCCTCATGCGCGCGGGTGAGACTTTGCGTACTCCTGCCTCAGGCGCGATGGCTCGACCCGGGTGTAGATCTGCGTCGTCGAGACGCTGGAGTGTCCCAGAAGCTCCTGGATCGAGCGTAGGTCGGCCCCGCCCTCGAGCAGGTGGGTTGCAAACGAGTGCCGCAGCGTGTGCGGAGAGACCCTGCCCGCGACCGCCGCCTCGCGCACCCACTTCTCGAGCCGCCGGCGGACGTCGGATGAGGACAGCCGGCGTCCCCGCCTGCTGACGAACAGCGCCGGCTCATCGGCGGCGGGCCCGAGTGCGTGGCGCGCGGCCTCGAGGTAGCGCCGCAGCGCCCGCTGCGCGGGCTCCCCGATCGGCACCACACGGGTCTTCGCCCCCTTGCCGGTGGCGCGGATCGTCTCCGAGTCGAAGTCGGGGTCGCCGAGGTCGAGCGAGACGATCTCCTCGGCGCGCAGGCCGCACGAGTAGGCGAGCTCGAACAGGGCGCGATCGCGGACCTCGAGCGGGGTCCGAGCCGGGATTCGATCGAGCAGCGAGCCGACCTCGTCGCGGGCGAGCACGCGCGGCAGGCGCGAGCCGCGCTTTTGTGCCGGCAACAGGTCGGCAGGGTTGCTGGAGGTGAAGCCGGTGGCGACGAAGTACGCGTGCAGGCTCCGCAGCGAGGCGAGCTTGCGAGCCACGCTCGCCTTCGCCAGGCGGCGCTCCGAAAGCGACGCCGCGTAGGCGCGCAGGTCGCGATAGACGAGCTCACCCGGCTCGCGACCGCGCTCGGTCGCCCAGGCGGCGAGCTCGAGCAGGTCACGACCGTAGGCGCGCATGGTGGCCGCCGAGGCACCGCGGGTCGTGAGCTCACGCGCGTAGCCGTCCAGGGCCTGGCGCCAGGCCGGGCTCAGCTTCAGTTCCTCGGCCGGCGGCGCCGGCAACGCGGTCCTCTCGCTCATGCCGGGTAGCTTCGCGGCCTCGGCATCGACGCCTGCTCACGCAGGCAAGCGCCCGTGCGACGTTGGGCCCTCAGCCGATGTAGATCGGCGTCCCGACCGGGACCTGGTCGTAGAGCGCCTCGACGTCGGGGACCGACATCCGCACGCAGCCGTGCGAGGCGGCGCTGCCGAGCGAGCCGACATCGTCGGTGCCGTGGATGCCGGCGCCGTCGGTGATCCCCATCCAGCGCGCCTTCAGCGGGTTCTCGGCGGTGCCGCCCTGCACGACCGTGCCGGCGAGCTCCCCGGCCCAGTCGGAGTTAGGCACGCTCCATACCGGGTCGACCTGCTTCGACTGGATCGAGTAGAGGCCGGTCGGGGTCGGGTAGGCGGGCTGACCGACCGCGACCGTGTAGGTCTCGGCGACCTTGAGGTCCTTGAACAGCGTCAGGGTGAAGCTCGATTCGTCCACGGTCAGGTAGGTCGGGTAGCGGGCCGCCAGATCGGCCTTGGTCACCTCGGGCTCGACCGTCTTCACCGGGACGGAGACGGTGCGGTCGCTGGTCCGCTGCACGACCGACTCGATCCTCGTCCGCAGCGCGGCCTCATCGACGGCGACGCCGTCATGGCCGGCGACTCCCTCGAGCGAGACGGTCGTCGGCTCGATCGTCGCGTCGACCGCAGGGGTGTTGACCTCGTCGGAGACCTTGGCGATGAACTCGTCGATCGCCTTGTTCGAGTAGCTGAGCTGGGGCGAGATCGCGACGTCGACCTCGCCGCCGGTGGCATAACGCCAGACGCGCGTCGGCAGGCCGCCGTCGCGGCTCTCCTCGAGCGCCTTGTCGACCATCCCGTCGACGTCGGAGTCGACCGCGAGCTTCTCCGCGCTGAGCTGGTACCTGACCCCGTCGTAGGTGACGGTGAGCTTCTTGTCCAGCGGCTCGACGAGCTCGGCCTCGACCGCCTGCGTCGCCTCGTCGGCGGTCATCCCACCGACGTCGACGCCGCCGATCGTCACCCCCTCGGCGATCTCGTCGGACTTCGAGGAGTCCCAGGCGTAGGCACCGACGGCGACCACGAGCATGACCGTGACCAGGAAGACGACAGCGATTTGGAGCTTGCGAATCAAGGGCGTAAGAGTGTACGAAGAGCCTTCCCCGACTCCTGGTCAATTCCTACGGTGCAACCACAGGTTCAGATTCCGAGCGGCTCGCGATCGGCGGCGACCCCGTCGCTGGCGCGCTCGCGGCGCACGTGCGGGCTCCAGCGCAGGAACTCCTCGACCTCGCGCTCGTAGCGATAGCCCTCCTCGCCGCCGCGGCCGCGCAGGATCGGCTCCAGGCGCATGTGCTCGCCGAGGCGGATCACGCTCTCGCGCGAGGTGTAGCCGTAGTCGAAGCCGGTCGCCTTGAACAGCCGGTTGTCGACCCCACGGCCGAAGCGCAACAGATTGGTGAGCTCGGTCGGGACGCGGAGCCCGAGCCGTCGCAGGGGCCCGAATGCGATCCCGGTGCCGACCGGCGGCAGCACCGGCAGCGGCCGGCGGCCGACCAGCGAGATCGCCTCCGAGAGCGCGAGCACGCCGTCGGCGGCGACGTTGAAGGTCCCGGGCAGGTCGTTGATTGCCGCGTGCTCGAGCGCATGCACGACGTCGTCCTCGTGCACGAACTGCAGCCGCGGGTCGAAGCCGAAGACCATCGGCACGACCGGCAGGCCGAGCATGCGCGTGAACGCCGTGTCGACATCGGGGCCGAGGACGTTGGCGCAGCGCAGCACGGTCACGGTGGTGTCGGGGCGGCGCTCGGCGAACTCGGTCACCGCCCGCTCGGCCTCGAGGATGTCGCGCTCCAGCGGCGTCCCCGGCGGGTGCGGGCGAACCATGCGCTCGGTGAAGAAGGACGGGTCGTCCTGCTCGGCGCCGTAGTACTGGGTCGAGCTCTTGAAGACGAACTTTCGCACCGGCGAGTCGGAGCCGGTGCAGGCCGCGAGGATGTTCATCGTCCCGATCACGTTGTTCTCGTGCGCCTGGCGCGGTGAGGCGCCGAGCGAGTTGACGACCATCCGCGTGTCGATCACGGTGTCGATCTCGGCGGCCGTGACGATCCTCTGGATCAGCGAGTGCCGGTTGGAGACGCGGACGAACTCCGTCCGCTCGAGCTCCACGCGCGGATCGCGTGAATCGACGCCGATGATCGTCTCGACCTGCTCGAAGCCCTCCAGTGCCTGCGCGAGCCTGCCGCCCCAGTACGTCGCCAGACCGGTGATCAGGACCCTCATCAGCCGAACCAGACGCTCTTCCGCGTCGCGATCATCTGATCCAGGTTCTCCTGGATCCGGGCGCGGATCTCCTGCGAGACGGTCTGCACCAGGGCCTTGTCGTGGACGGCGTCGGCGCCGCCGAGCTCGACCGTGTCGATCGGCTCGAGGAAGCGGATCTTGAACTTCGCCGGCAGGTAGCCGAGCATCCCCAGCGGACCCAGCCAAGGGAAGGTCGGCGTCAGCGGGAAGTAGATCAGCCCGGTGAGCTTCTGTAGGGCGGAGACCTGGGCGAAGATCGGCGCCGCCTCCTCAGCTCCGACGACACACAGGGGCACCAGCTTCGCCTCGGCCCGCATCGCCGCCTCGACGAAGCCGCCGCGGCCGAATCGCCGCAGCCGGTAGCGGTCCTTGTAGAGCTTCTCGGTCCCCTTGCGCCCCTCGGGGAAGACGAGCACCAGCTGGCGCTCGTCGAAGAGCAGCCGGTGGACGTTGGCGGGATGCGCGGCGACGCCGCCGATCTTCGGGATCAGCATCGAGAACCCGGGATACCCCTTGAAGAAATGCTCAACCGTGAGGTACAGCGGCCGCGGATTCGGGTGCTCCTCGCGGATCGCCTTGGCGATCATCGCCGCGTCCGGCGGCAGGGCGCCGGAGTGGTTGGAGACCAGCAGGGCGCCGCCGTCCGCGGGCACGTTCTCGATCCCCTCCACCTCGGCCCTGAACCAGTAGCGGTAGAAGAACTCGTACAGGGTCTGGTCCATGAACCCCTCGACCCGCTCCGAGCGGCCCCAGTCGTTGAGCCGCCGCTCCGGCTCGATCGCGGGCAGCAGGTCGCGCATCTGCTCGCCCGGCCGGCGCACCGGCAGCGGCGCTTCGGCGGCGCGCTCGCCGTCCTCCGAGGCCTCAGGAGCCTGTGACAGGGATGTTCGCTCTGGGGTCAGGCGGTCCATAGTATCCGCGGGCGGATGCGCTCCAAGGACCAGGTTAGGCGGGCGGTGTGGCGGGCGATGGACCGCGAGGGCGTCTCGCGCTTCCCCGGTGCCGAGGGCCGGATCCCGAACTTCGCCGGCGCCAAGTCCGCGGCCGAGAAGCTCGCCGCCCACCGCACCTGGAAGCGCGCCCGGGCGATCAAGGCCAATCCCGACTCGCCGCAGACCCACGCCCGCCGGCGGGCGCTCGAGGACGGCAAGACGATCGTGATGGCGGTGCCGCGGCTGCGCGACCCGCACCCGTTCCGGCTGCTCGACCCGCAGCAGCTCAACGCCGAGCAGATCCGCGAGGCGGCGACGATCAAGGGCGCCCTGCGCCACGGTCGCGTGGTCGCCGACGACGAACTGCCCGAGATCGATCTCGTCCTCTGCGGCTCGGTCGCGGTCAACCTCAAGGGGGCGCGGATCGGCAAGGGCGGCGGCTTCTCCGACATCGAGTACGGCCTCCTGATCGAGGCGGGCAAGATCGACGACCACACCGCCGTCGCCACCACCTGCCACCCGATCCAGATCCTGCGCGAGAACCTGCCGGTGATCGCCCACGACCTTCCCGTCGACGTGATCGCGACCCCGCGCGCGGTGATCGAGGTCGAGCGCGCCTACGCCCGCCCCCGGGGCATCCTCTGGGACCACCTGCAGCCGCCGCAGATCCACGAGATCCCTATTTTGGAACGAATGGGATACGCATGAGCGCCAACCCTCCGCAGACCCGGCGGCGACCGCGGTTCGAGCCCTTCGGCCCGAAGCCCGACCCCACCCCCGCCGACGGTCCCGACCCCTACGGCGACCCGGACCCGGAGTGGCTCGGAATTGACTGGCGAGAGCACCTCGCCGACGTCGACGTCGCCGGCGGCCGCGTGCACTACGCGGAGATCGGGCCCCCGGAGCCCGAGCAGCACCCGCTCGCGATCGTCTTCGTCCACGGGCTCTCGGGCTGCTGGCAGAACTGGCTCGAGAACATCCCCCACTTCGCCCGCCGACATCGCGTCCTCGCACTCGATCTGCCCGGGTTCGGCTCCTCGCCGGTGCCGGAGTGGGAGATCTCGATCCCCGCCTATGGGCGGCTGCTGCTCGAGTTCTGCGACGCGCTCGGAGTCCGCGACTGCGCCGTGGTCGGCAACTCGATGGGCGGCTTCGTCGCCGCCGAGGCGGCGATCTCGGAGCCGGAGCGGTTCGAGAAGCTGGTGCTCGTCTCCGCGGCGGGCGTCAGCAGCGCCCGCCTGCGACGCGAGCCGACCGAGGTCGCGGCGCGGATGATCGCCGCCGGGACGCCGCTCGCCTTCAAGGCGCAGACGCGGGCCTTTCGCCGCCCGCGCGCCCGGGCGATGGCCTTCTCCGGCATCTTCGACAGCCCCGGCGAGCTGCGGCCGGAGCTGGTCTGGGAGTTCTTCGACGGCGGGATGCGCAGCCAGTCGTTCGTCGAGGCCCTCTCCAGCCTCGCCGGCTACGACTTCCTCGACCGGCTCGGCGAGGTCCACGTCCCGAGCCTGATCGTCTGGGGCCGCCAGGACAAGGTCGTCCCCCCCGCCGACGCGCTCGGCTATGCGAGCCGCCTCGCCGGCTCGCGGCTCGAGGTCTTCGACCGGTGCGGCCACGTGCCGATGGCCGAGCGGCCGGTGCGCTTCAACCGGCTGCTGGAAGAGTTCCTGGCTACCTAGCGCCGGCCGCCTCGCGGTCGGCGGCGGTCGGGACGTAGTCCTCGTGGCGCACGCGCCGGCGGCCCTCGCCGTAGCGGCGGGTCTCGCGAAGAATCAGCAGCCAGACCGCGACGCTGACGTAGCCGACCGTGGCCAGAGCGGGGATCTCGACCGCGAGCGGCAGCGAGGCGACGAAGGCGCCCGCGAGCAGGGTGCGCTCGACGTTGACCGTGTGGATGTGGCGCCAGCGGAAGGCGACGTGGCCGAGCAGGTAGGCGGCCATGCCGCCGAGCAGCGCGAACGCCGGCACGACGTCGAGCGGGTCGTCGACATGGGCGAGCGTCTTCTTCAACCCGAGGGCGACGAGGACGATCCCGGCGACCATCGGGAAGTGCAGGAACGAGTAGGAGTCGCGCGCCATCTCGTTCTGCTCCCGGCCCGGCTCGGCGCGTTGTAGGCGCCGCGAGGCGACCAGTGCGACGACGTCGAAGTACAGCCACCAGAGCGCCGCCGCGATCGCGATCCCGATCACCGCCGCGAGCCCCTGGTCGAAGGTGAGCTCGCCGGTCACCCCGACCCCGATCGCGACGATCGACTCACCGAGCGCGATGATGATGATCAGCCCGTGGCGCTCGGCGAAGTGCGACGGCATCAGCTTCCAGCCCTCGGACCCGAACAGGTAGGGACCGCCCATGTCGACCGCCAGGGCCAGCGCCCAGGCCGACGCCTGCGCCCAGCCGTCGAGAAACGAGGCGACGATCAGCAGCCCGATCCCGATCGCGGTGCTGATTGCCAGCCCGATCACGGAGCGCCGCAGGCTCTCGTCGCCGCGGCTGGCGATCGTGAACAGCCCGAGCTGCGCGAGGCGGACGATGCCGTAGGCGAGCGCGAAGGTGAGCCCGAGGTCGCCGAAGGCCTCCGGCACGCAGAGGGCGCAGAGCAGCAGCCCGGCCATCGCCGCGAACATCACCAGCCGCACGGCGTCCTCCTCGGGATCGACGACGCTGGTCAGCCAGGAGTAGCCGACCCACGACCACCAGAGCACCGCCAGCACGAGCACGCCCTTGCCGAGGCCGGCCCAGGTCGGCTCGTCGGACATCAGCTGCGTGCACTGGGTGATCGCGAGCACGAAGACGAGGTCGAAGAACAGCTCCAGGGGCGTCACCTGGTCGGTCTCTCGCATCGCCGCGGTGATCCGCGGCACGTGGGGGCGGGCCTCGCTGGCCATCGGAGCGGGCTCAGCCGGTGATCGCGCCGTGGCTGGCGGAGCCGACGGAGGCCGCGTACTTGGCGAGCACGCCGCTCGTGTACGCGGGCTCCGGAGGCTCGTAGGCCTCAACGCGCTCGGCGATCTCCTCCCCGGTCAGGTCAACCGAGAGCTCGCGCGCGTCGACGTCGATCGTCACCTGGTCGCCCTCTCGCAGCGCCGCGATCGGGCCGCCCTTGACCGCCTCCGGGGCGACGTGGCCCACCATCATCCCGCGGGTCGCGCCCGAGAAGCGCCCGTCGGTGAGCAGGGCGACCTGCTCGCCGAGGCCCTCGCCGACGATCGCCGCGGTCACCTGCAGCATCTCGCGCATCCCCGGGCCGCCGGCCGGGCCCTCGTTGCGGATCACGATCACGTCGCCGGGGTTGATCTCCTGCGCCTTGACCGCGCGAAAGCACTGCTCCTCCGACTCGAATACACGGGCGGGACCGGTCTGCCCTTTGCGCTCCGTGCCCGCGAGCTTCACGACCGCGCCCTCGGGGGCGAGGTTGCCGCGCAGGATCGCGAGCCCGCCGGCGGCCTTGAGCGGGTCGGAGAGCGGGCGCACGACCTCCTGCCCGGGCGTCTCGGTCACCGCGGCGGCCTCCTCGCCGATCGTCCGGCCGCTGACCGTGATCGCTTCGCTGTGCAGGATCCCGGCCTCGGCAAGGCGGCTGAGGATCACCGGGACGCCGCCGGCGGCGTACAGGTCGGTGGCGACGAAGCGCCCGCCCGGCTTCAGGTCGGCGAGCAGCGGCGTCTTGCGTGAGATCCGCTCGAAGTCGTCGATCTCGAGCTCGATCCCGGCCTCGCGGGCGACGGCGAGCAGGTGCAGGACGCCGTTGGTGGAGCCACCCGAGGCGCAGACCATCGCGATCGCGTTCTCGAGTGAATCGCGGGTGATCACCTTGCTCGGGCGCAGGTCCTCGGCCAGCACCCGGATCACCAGCTCGCCGACCTTCTCGGCGACGGTCGCCTTGTCGTCGTCCTCCGCCGGGACCATCGAGGAACCGCCCGGCGAGATCCCGAGCGCCTCGAAGGCGCAGGCCATCGTGTTGGCGGTGAACTGGCCGCCGCAGGCGCCGAACCCGGGGCTGGCGACGTCCTCGAGCGATCGCAGCTCCTCGTCGGACATGTCGCCGGCGGCGTGGGCGCCGATCGCCTCGAACAGATCGACGATGGTGACGTCCTTGTCGTGCCAGCGACCGGGGGCGATCGAGCCCCCGTAGAGCATCACCCCGGGGATGTCGAGGCGCGCCAGCGCCATCACCGCACCGGGGATCGTCTTGTCGCATGCGGAGAGCGCGACCACCGCATCGAACTGGTATCCGCGGCACATCAGCTCGATCGAGTCCGCGATCACCTCGCGGCTGACCAGCGAGGCCTTCATGCCCGCCGTGCCCATGGTGATCCCGTCGGAGACGGCGACCGTGTTGAACTCCATCGGCGTGCCGCCGGCCGCGCGCACGCCCTCCTTGATGTGCTCGGCGAGCGCGCGGAGGCCGAAGTTGCAGGGCATCGCGTCGGTCCAGGTGTTGGCGATCCCGATCGTCGGGCGGCTGAGGGCGTCGTCGTCGTAGCCGATCCCCTTCATGTACGCGCGCGCCGCGGCGCGGTCGGGACCGTCGAAGACCGCCGCCGAGCGCGGCCGCGGCAGCGCGACCTGCGTGTCTGCGTCGTCCGCGGCCATCAGGGCCGGGAGTCTAGGGCGCTCAGCAGCCGAGCTCGCGGAGGCGGGCGATGTCGCGGCGGGCGTGGTCGGGATCGACCTGGTGACCGGGCAGGTTCAGGTTCGCCTCCGAGATCAGGTCGTCCTCGATCCCCCGCAGCGTCATCCACTTGGCGAGCACGTCGTCGGCCGGCGGCAGGCGCTCGCCGTCGTCGGAGAAGCCGACGCAGTACTCGGCCAGCAGCTCGCCGGTCTGGGTGTCGTATGCGACCAGCGGCCGGAACGGGTAGACGAGATACGCGTAGCGCGGGTTCTTGCCGGTCACCGAGACGAAGCCGAGCCGCTCGTAGGCCTCGAAGTCGCGCTCGCCGACGACGGCGCGCATCAGCTCGCGCGCCCGTTCCTCCGCCGGATCCACGGCTCTCAGCCTCCCGCGGCGCGGGGGAAGAAGATGACCCGCTCGGCCTCGCGCGGGACCTCGGCGAAGTCGCGCACGATCGTCGCCTCGCGGTGCCCACGTTCAGCGGTCGGCACGGCAGCCCACATTCCCCGCTCGAGCTGGCGGCGGAACTCGGCCACGAGGCGCTCCTCGTCCGCGGCCACCTCTGGATCACCCTCAGCCAGCAAGACGTCGCCGTGCCCGGACCTCATCCGCACGAGCTTCATCGCCGTTGATTATTACGCGGCGCCACGTCTGGCGCCAGTCTTGGCAGCCCGAACACGTCCACCGGGCCGGGGCCGCGCCCGAGCTCGCGGAGGCCGTGGCCGACCGCTTCGGAGGCGATCTCGCGGGCCCAGCGGACCGCGTCGGCGAGCTCCGCGCCGTGAGCGAGGAAGGCGGCCAGCGCCGAGGAGTGGGTGCAGCCGGAGCCGTGCGCGGCTCCGTCCGGGTAGCGCGGCCCATCGATCCGCAGCGAGCCGGACGCTTCGACCAACACGTCGGCTCCGTCATCGGCGTGGCCGCCGGTGACGACGACCGCGCCGGGGCCGAGCGCCAGCAGGGCCTCGCCGAGCTCCACCGGCGAGGCGCCCTCGCCGAGCCCGGAGAGGGCCCGCGCCTCGAGCACGTTCGGGGTCACCACGTCGGCCCGCGGCAGCACCCGCTCGATCAGGGTCGCCTTCGCGTTCGGGTCGAGCAGCGTGGCGCCGCTCTCCGAGATCATCACCGGATCGACGACCACCGGCGCGTCGCCGACCAGGCTCAGGCCCTCCAGCACCGCGCCGATCGTCGGCTCGTCGGCGAGCATCCCGACCTTGACCGCGTCGACACCGATGTCGGTTGCGACGGCCCGCACCTGGGCGACGATCATCTCCGGCGCGACCACCTCGACCATCTCGACCCCGACCGTGTTCTGGGCCGTCAGCGCGGTGATCGCGGTCATCCCGTGGACGCCGCAGCGCGCGAACGCCTTCAGATCCGCCTGGATCCCGGCACCGCCGCCGGAGTCGGAGCCGGCGATCGAAAGGCAGGTGGGAACGCGATGCTCCGGCATTGCCCCGACACGTTATTCGGGCGCCCGCAACCCGGTGACCGAGTAGGCGCCGAGCGCGTCAGTGCTGACGTAGCCGAGCAACTCCAGACGCGCGAGCGCGATCGCTACCTGGCGGGATCCGAGACCGCTCTCGACCGCGAGCCGGTCGACGGTCGCCGCTCCCGATCGGACCAGCTCCAAGAGCTCGCGCGGCTCCCGCTCCAGCGCCGGGCCCGGTCGCGGATCTCCGGCCGGAAGATCGCCGGACGCGCCGACGCCGAAGAGCAGGTCGAGGACGTCGCGGGCGTCGCGGATCAGGTGCGCGCCCTCGTGCAGCAGGTCGTTGGTCCCCTCCGCCACCCGGACGCCGAGCTGGCCCGGTACGGCCCCGACCGTGCGCCCGAGCTTCAGCGCCACGTCGGCGGTGATCAGGCTGCCCGAGGGCTGTGCGGCCTCGACGATCACCACTACCTGCCCGAGCGCCGCCATGATCCGGTTGCGCTGGGCGAAGTGGCGGGGCTCGACGCGACTGCCGGGAGGATGCTCGGAGACGACGCTGCCCGACACGGCTATCCGGCGATGGAGCTCGAAGTTGCTCGGCGGCGAGGCGCGGTCGGGGCCGCCGGCGAGCACCGCGATCGTCGAGCCGCCACCGGCGAGCGCTCCCCGGTGGGCCGCCGAATCGATCCCCAGCGCCATCCCGCTGACCACCGGTACCCGCGCGGTGGCGAGATCACGAGCGAGGGTCTCGGCGACCCTGAGCCCGTAGGAGCTCGCTCGGCGAGCCCCGACGATCGTCACCGCGGGCTCGTCCTGCAGTCGTCCGAGCAGCCCGCGGTCCCCGACCCCATGCAGCCGTGGCCGCTCGCGCAGGTCGAGGTCGAGCAGGCCGGCCGGATAGCCGGGCGAGCCGCGCTCGATCCGCCACGGTGCGGCGGTGCTCACCGCGACTCCCGCCTGCGCAGCGCAAACGCCTCCTGCACATCGTCGGGCCGGACGTCGGCCGAGCCCTCGAGATCGGCGATCGTGCGCGCCAGCCGGATCGTTCGCTCGCGCCCGCGGCCGCTGAGCCCGGCCGTCAGGCCGGCGCCGGCGAGCAGCCGCTCGATCCCGTCGCCGATCGCGATCCCGGCCGCTGGTAGCTCCGCGTTGGGGCGCCCGTCCGCAACGCGGGCGCGCTGGCGCTCGCGCGCCGCCAGGACCCTGTCGCGGACCGCCGCCGAGCTCTCCCCGGGCTCGTTGAACGAGCTCAGATCCGGCTGCTCGACCAGGATCGACACGTCGATGCGGTCGGCAAGCGCACCGGTCAGCTTCGCCTCGTAGGCGCGCACCGAGGCGGGATCGCAGGTGCATTGACCCGACCTCGGGCCGCGCCCGCACGGGCACGGGTTGGCCGCCGCGATCAGCTGGAAGCGACAGGGGAGCTCGACCGAGTAGCGGGCACGGACGATCCTCACCGAGCCGTCCTCGAGCGGCTGGCGCAGGGCCTCGAGCGCGCCGCGCCCGAATTCCGGCAACTCGTCGAGGAAGAGGACGCCGTGATGGGCGAGCGTCACCTCGCCGGGGCGAGGCGGATTGCCGCCGCCGATCAACCCCGCGGTCGAGATCGTGTGGTGCGGCGCCCGGAACGCCCGCCGCCCGGCGACGGCGGGCTCGACCGGGCGCCCGCAGGCGCTCGCCACCCGCGCCGCCTCGAGCACCTCCGCATGCCCCAGCGGCGGCAGGATCGAGGGCAGCCGCCTCGCCGCCATCGACTTGCCCGCTCCGGGCGGGCCGCTGACCAGGAGGCTGTGCCCGCCGGCCGCCGCGACCTCGAGCCCGCGGCGAAGCCCGGGCTGGCCGCGCAGGTCGGCGAGGTCGGGCAGCGGCGGAGGCGCGTCGGCATCCGTGCCCGCCGACGCCGGGGACGCCGGCTCGGAGTCGCCGCCGAGGGTACGAAGCTGTTCCAGCCGCCCGACCGGGATCACCCTGCCGGGGGCGATCAGCGCCGCCTCCGCACCGCACGAGGCGGGGACGACGATCGCGCGCATGCCGGAGCGCTCGGCGCTCTCGGCCATCGCCAGGGTGCCGGCCACGGGGCGAATCGAGCCGTCGAGCGCCAGCTCGCCGGCGAGCGCGACGTCGGCGAGCGCCGCGGCGGGGAGCTGCCCGGTTGCGGCGAGCACCGCGGCGGCGATCGCAAGGTCGAAGCCGGGCCCGGCCTTGCGCAGGTCCGCGGGCGCGAGGTTGGCGGTGATCCGCCGCTGCGGGAACTCGAACCCGGAGTTGGCGAGCGCGGCCCGGACCCGCTCGCGGGACTCGCGCACGGCCGCGTCGGGGAGGCCGACGAGGGTGAACGCGGGCAGGCCCTGGCGGACGTCGACCTCGACCCGGATCTCGCGCGCGTGCACGCCGAGCAGGGTGAATGTGCGGGCCGCGGCGAGCACCGGGCGACCGTAGGCCGGCCGCTTTCGCCGGTGGCCCGCAAAGGGTCACGAATGCGACGCGGTTGGCGCGCCACGCGCGCGCCTGGGCGGCCTACGGTGGCGAGCGATGACGCTCGCCCGCCAGAACCTCGGACGCGCGGCCGAGCGGCTCGTCGCCGAACGCCTGCACGGCGACGGCTGGCGAATCGTCGCGCGCAACGCCCGCCCGAGCGAGGTCCGCGGCGAGATCGACCTGATCGCGCTCGACGGGCCGGCCCTTGTCTTCGTCGAGGTCAAGGCCCGGAGCGCCGGCTCCGCGCTCGGCCCCGAGACCCCGGCGATGGCGGTCGGCCCGCGCAAGCGGGCAAAGCTGCGGGGCCTCGCCGCCGCCTGGCTACGTGACCGCGGCTACGACGTCCCCCGCCACCGCGAACTGCGCTTCGACGTCGTCGGCCTGCGGCTCGACGCGGGCGGGCGGCTGACCGAGTACGAGCACCTGCGCGGCGCTTTCTAGCGCGCGATGAGTTTCACCGGCGCCGCCGGTCATAAGCATCGAAACGTCAACCCGATGAGGAGATTCCATGGCCGAGTACGTAGATGGATTCGTGGTTCCGGTGAAGAAGGACAAGATCGACGATTACAGGGCGCTGGCGGAAAAGGCCGGCGCGCTGTGGCGTGAGTTGGGGGCGCTCGAGTACAAGGAGTGCGTCGCCGACGACGTCGACGCGGGCAAGTCGACCTCGTTCCCGCGCAGCGTCAAGCTCGAGGACGACGAGGTCGTTGTCTTCTCCTGGATCACCTACGAGTCGAGGGCGAAGCGCGACGAGGTCAACGCCAAGGTGATGGCGGACCCGCGGATGAAGGAGATGATGGACGAGGACGACCCGCCGATGGACCCGGGGCGGATGTTCTTCGGTGGCTTCGAGGTGATCGTCGACGCCTGAGCGGCGACCCCTACCCCAGTCTCAGCTGCGAGTACGCGATCGAGGCGAATGAGCGGCGGTGCAGCGGCGAGGGGCCGTGCTCGATGATCGCTGCGCGGTGCTCGGGGGTCGAGTAGCCGACGTTGCCCTCCCACTCGTAGGACGGGTACTCGCCGGCGATCCGGTGCATGAAGCGGTCTCGCGTCACCTTGGCGATCACCGAGGCGGCGGCGATCGCGGCGCTGCGGGCGTCGCCGTCGATCACGGCTCGATGCTCGACCCGGCACCTGGGCACCCGGAAGCCGTCGGTGAGGCAGGCGGCGCCGGGGACAGCCACCCGCTCGAGGCTGCGAGCGAGCGCCTCGAGGTTGGTGACGTGCAGGCCGCGGGAGTCGATCCCGCGCACGCAGCGGATCGTCACCGCGACCTTCGCCGCCGCCCGGATCACCACCGGATAGAGGGCCTCGCGCTGCTCGGCCGTGCGCTGCTTCGAGTCGTCGAGGTCGCCGAGCGCGCGGCGGTCGCGCATGCTCAGCCGTTCGTAGTCGAGCAGCACCCCGGCGGCGACCAGCGGCCCCGCCAGCGACCCCCGCCCCGCCTCGTCGGCGCCGGCGACGAACCGGCAGCCGAGCTCGCGGTCGAACTTGAACAGCTTCGCCGCCTTGCGCCGGCGGCGCTTCGCCGCCTTCGCCGCCGCCGCAGAGGGCTTGCGAGGCGTAGCCGAGCCGCCCCGCTGTTGAGGCGCCGGGTTAGAGGAAGCCGATCCGGTCCGGCGGCCAGTAGGTGAAGAAGGCTTCGCCGATGATCCAGTCTCGGGGGACGGGTCCCCAGTAGCGGCTGTCGTCGCTTGCCCCACGGTTGTCGCCCATCATGAAGTAGTGATCGGGTGGAATGGTGATCTCCTTGGGGAAATCACAGCCGCCGATCCCGCGACATGGGCGAATATCGAAGTCACCCTCGAACGGCTCGCCGTTGACGATCGGGATCCCGCCCTTGATCGAGAGCGTGTCGCCGGGCCCGGCGACGACGCGCTTGATGAAGTTCTCGCTCGCCTCTTCGGGGGTCTCGGTCGGGCACGGTTGACCGGGCTCCTTCGGGCCGCCGCAGTTGCGCCCGTTGACCGCTCCCTCGGGCGGATGGAAGACGACCACGTCGCCTGGCTTCGGGTCGCTGCCGAGCCGGGTCGAGACCCGGTTGACGAGCACCCGCTGGCCGACGTCGAGGGTCGGCTCCATCGACTCGGAGGGGATCTGGTACGGCTTCACGACGAAGGCCTGGATGCCGAGCGCGAGCCCGATCGCGAGCGCCACGATGACGACCAGCTCGACGATCGCACCGCGGCCCGTTGTCGGCTTCGGAATCAGCTGGATTCCTCGGAATCCGCGGCCTCGCCGTCGGATTCTGAGGAGGCCTCTTGCGGTTCGCCGTCGCTATCGGCCGCTGCCTCCGCGGGCGCGTCCCCGTAACCCTCGTCGGCGCCCTCCTCGGGGGCGACCGGCTCGGCCTCCTCCTGGGCGACGCCCTCGGAGTCGACCGCGACCGGCTCCTCGGCCGTGGCCATCACCAGGTCGTCCTCGATCCCCCAGCGGCGCTCCGCCACCCGGGCGCGCTTGCCGACCCGGCCGCGCAGGTAGTAGAGCTTCGCCCGGCGCACGTCGCCGCGGGCGACGACCTCGAGCTGCTCGATCTTCGGCGAATGGACCGGAAACGTACGCTCGACGCCGACGCCGAAGGACTGCTTGCGAACCGTGAACGTCTCTCGAGCGCCGCTGCCCTGGCGGGCGATGACGATGCCCTCGAAGACCTGGGTGCGCTTGCGCGTTCCCTCGATCACCTGAAAGTGCACGCGCACCCGGTCCCCGGCCGCAAAGCGCGGGACCTGCTTCAGCTGACGCTGCTCGATGCTCTCGATGATCGTGCTCATAGGAAAAAGCGCGGCGCCGTGGGAGGCCCGCGCGGGCGTCAGATAGTAGACAACTCGCTGCTGAAGACGACCTAAGCGCCGTCCGCGGCCTCGCCGCTTTGGCGCAGGCGCCACTCGCGTACGCGGGCGTGGTCGCCGGAGAGCAGGACCTCGGGCACCTCCCAGCCGCGGTAGCTCGCGGGCCTCGTGTAGTGCGGGTACTCGGGCGCCCCGCCGAGCGCGGGAGAGAACGATTCCTCGACCGCGCTCTCGGCGTGCCCAAGGGCGCCCGGGAGCTTTCGCAGGACGGTGTCGGCGACGACCATCGCCGCCAGCTCACCGCCGGAGAGCACGTAGGGGCCGACCGAGACTGCGTCGTCGGCGAGATGCTCGCGGACGCGCTCGTCGATGCCCTCGTAGCGGCCGCAGAGCAGCGCCAGGTGCTGCTCACCCGCGAGCTCGTCGGCGAGCGCGTCGTCGAGCTGCCGGCCGGTCGGCGCGAGCACGATCACGCGTGCCGGCGCCGGGCCCTCTCCGTACACGGCGCGCAGGGCCGCGTCGACGACGTCGACCCGCAGCACCATCCCGGCGCCGCCGCCGTAGGGCGAGTCGTCGACCTGGCCGCCGCTGAGCGGGGTCGTGTCGCGGTAGTTGATCAGCCGCAGCTCGGAGCCGTGCTCGGCCGCGTTGCGGACATGGCGCTGAGCCGCAAACCACTCGAACCACTCCGGGAACAGGGTGAAGACGTCCAGTCTCATCGATACCTCGCAAGCCCGACGGCGTAGCCGGCGGACATTTTCTTAGTCTTCGACGATCTCGACCATGACGCGGCCCGCGTCCTGCGCCGTGGCCGCGGCCTTGGCGAGCGTGCGGATCGCGTTCGCGACCCGCCCCTCGCGGCCGATCACCCGTCCGAGGTCGCCGTCGGCGACGTGCACCTCGAGCACCGTTCCCTCCTGCTCCTCGAGCTCGGTCACGCGCACCGCGTCGGGGTCCTCGACCAGCGAGCGGACGACGAACTCGACCAGGTCGCGCATCCGCCAGCGCCGCGCCCGGGGGCTAGGTGCCCGAGGCCTCGATGCCCTTGGTGCGCAGCAGGGTCGCAACCGTGCGAGTCGGCTGTGCGCCGTGGTCGAGCCAGTGGCGCGCGCGCTCCTCGTCGATCACGATCACCGAGGGATCGGTCTGGGGGTTGTAGTGGCCGATCGTCTCGATCGTCCGGCCGTCGCGAGGCGACCGCTTGTCGGCGACCACGACGCGCCAGATCGGGTTCTTTCGCGAACCAACCCTTCTCAATCTGATTCTGACCATTGCGGCGCGAGAGGTTAGCGGTTAGCGCATCCCCTTCATCAACTGAGCCGGGTCCGGCATCTTGCCCTTGGCGAGCTGGGACATCATCTTGCGCATCTGGGCGAACTGCTTGACCAGCTGGTTGACCGCCTGGATCGTCGTCCCC
This sequence comes from Solirubrobacterales bacterium, assembly GCA_036561205.1. Classification (GTDB taxonomy): domain Bacteria; phylum Actinomycetota; class Thermoleophilia; order Solirubrobacterales; family 70-9; genus WHSW01. Next base: position 22,727 of record DATBPT010000059.1, on the reverse strand, counting down.
GATCCCTGGGCGATGCGCTTGCGGCGTGAGCCGTCGATCAGCGTCGGGTCGGCCCGTTCGGCGGGGGTCATCGAGAGGATGATCGCCTCGAGCCGGTCGAGCTCGCGCTCGTCCATGTTCACCTGGCGCAGCTGCTTCATCTGCTTGCCCATCCCCGGCATCATCCCGAGCACGTTCGACAGCGGCCCCATCTTGCGCACCTGGCGCATCTGGGTGAGGAAGTCCTCGAGCGTGAACTGCTGCTTGCGGATCTTGCGCTCGAGCTCGGCGGCCTGGTCGGCGTCGGAGACCTCCTCGGCCTTCTCGATCAGCGAGAGCACGTCGCCCATGCCGAGGATCCGCGAGGCCATGCGCTCGGGGTGGAAGCGCTCGAGCTGCTCGATCCGCTCGCCGGTAGAGGCGTACATGATCGGCTTCCCGGTCACCGCCTTGACCGAGAGCGCGGCGCCGCCGCGCGCGTCGCCGTCGAGCTTCGTCAGCACGACACCGTCGAAGTCGACCCGCTCGGCAAAACTCTCGGCGACGTTGACGGCGTCCTGGCCGGTCATCGCGTCGAGCACCAGGAGGATGTCGTGGGGCTTGGTCCGGTCGCGGATCGCGACCAGCTCGTCCATGAGCTCGGCGTCGACGTGCAGGCGGCCCGCCGTGTCGACGATCAGCACGTCGAGGCCGGCGGACTTGGCCTGGCCCAGCGCCCACTCGGAGATCTCGACCGGGCTCCGATCGGTGCCCTGCTGGTAGACGGTCGCCCCGCTGCGCTTGCCCATAGTCACCAGCTGCTCGACCGCCGCCGTGCGCTGGGTGTCGCAGGCCGCGAGCCCGACCTTCTTGCCCTCGTCGCCGAGGTGCTTGGCGAGCTTCGCGCAGGCGGTCGTCTTGCCCGATCCCTGGAGCCCGGCGATCAGGATCACGGTCGGGCCCGAGGAGGCGAAGGCGAGGTCACGGCTGGCGCCGCCCATCAGCGCGGCCAGCTCCTCGTCGACGATCTTGACCACCTGTTGGCCCGGGTTGAGGCTCTCGAGCACGCCGGCGCCGAGGCAGCGCTCCTTGACCTGCGAGGTGAACCGCTTCACGACCTTGAAGTTGACGTCCGCCTCGAGCAGCGCCAGGCGGATCTCGCGCATCGCCTTGTCGACGTCGCCCTCGGTCAGCTTGCCGCGGTTGCGGACGTCGGAGAGCGTCTCCTGGAGGCGGTCTGAGAGTTGGTCGAACATCTGCCCGTCCAGCTTAGACCGCGTTCAACAGCTTCTCCGCCTCCCAATAGGCCTCGATCCGCCGCACGAACTGCTTCGGCTTCTCGGCGAACAGCCGTTCCGCGTAGCCGAACGCCTGGCCCTGGAGCTCGCGCCGGCGCCTCTCGAGCAGACCACGCAGATGCTGACGCTGTCCGGCGGTAAGCGATTCGAAGCCGCGCTCGAGGTCGGCGCCAAGCACGGCCAGGTCGTGATCGTCGCCGAGCCGGTCGGTGAGCCGGTGTGCCTGCTCGGCGGTCGCCTCGAGAACCTGCGGCCAGCCGGTCCGCAGAAGTCGCAGGTGGTACCAGAGGTCCTTCGAGCGCTTGCGGAACTCATGCAGCGCCTCATCGGTCGGCTCGGCTCGGGCCGCCCGGAAGGACTTGCGCCCGCGCGCGTAGGCGCGGTCGAGCCCGGGGCGCAGCAGCTCGAAGCCATCGTCGCCGAGCGGCCACCTTTCGACCTCCTCGTCCCCGCGCTCGATCTCGGCAGCGGCCTGCTCGCGAAGCCGCCCCAGCTCCCCGCTGGCGGTCTGCTCGCCACCGGCGACGGCCGCCCTCAGCGCCGCCCAGCCACCAGGGGGCGGATCGTCGGCGAAGCGCTCGCCGAGCGCCTCGGTTGTCTGCGCCCGGACCTGGGTGTCGCGCGCGTCGGAGAGCGCCCGCGCCGCGTCACGGAAGCGCTCGTTCTCGCGCCGGTAGACCGAATCGCCGATCACCGGGCGCACGAGCCTCAGCGTCGAGCGCAGCTTCTTCACGTCCTTGCGCGCCTCGTGGACTGCTTTCGCCGGATCCGCCGACCGGTCGCGAAGCCGCCCGACGGCATCCTCGATCCGCTCGTGGGCGACCCGCCTGATCCCCGCCGCCTCGGACTCCCTCGCCTTCAGCCTGAAGGCACTCATCGCGGCCTCCCTTCGGTTGCCAGCGTTTCGTTCAGATACTCACTTTTCCCGGTCACCTCGGCGCCGAACCAACCCGGGGGTACGAACTGATCGGCCGCCCGCTCGTCCGCGAACTCAACCTCGGCAACTATCAGGCCCGCGAGCCCGCCCGCGTAGACGTCAAGCTCAATTGTCAGGCCCTCGTAGGGGATCAGGTATCGGCGCTTGGCCAGCCTGCGGCCCCCGGTCAGCCGCCAGAGCCGTTCGAACTGGTCGCGATCGATCCCGATCTCCTCCTCCTCGCGAACCTCGCCGCCGGCGCTCTTCGCCGTCAGCGTGAGCCGATCGGCGCGGCTTCGCAGCCGCACCTCGGCGCCGCCTTCGTCGTCGGCAAGCGCCAGGTAACCCTGCTCGATCGGGTCCGATTCGTAGCCGCCCAGATCGGGCGGATCGCCGACCAGGAACTTGCGCTCGATCTCCATCGCGTCTACTCGTCGAGGAGCGCGTGGGCAAAGGCCTCGGCGTCGAACGGGCGCAGGTCCTCGAGCCCCTCGCCGACCCCGATCAGCTTCACCGGGATCCCAAGCTCGCCGCCGATCGCGAGCGCGATCCCGCCCTTCGCGGTGCCGTCGAGCTTCGTCAGCACGACCCCGGTGACGTCGACCGCGTCGGCGAAGGCGCGCGCCTGTCGGAGCCCGTTCTGGCCCGTGGTCGCGTCGATCACGATCAGGGTCTCCTGCGGCGCGCCCGCGAGCTGGTTCGAGGCGACCCGGCGCACCTTCGACAGCTCCTCCATCAGGTTGTCGTGGGTGTGCAGGCGGCCCGCCGTGTCGACGATCACCACGTCGGCGCCGCGCGCCTCGCCGGCGGCGAGCGCGTCGAAGACCACCGCCCCGGGATCGCCGCCGGCGTTGCCCTTGACGATCTCGGTTCCGGCGCGCTCGGCCCAGGTCTCGAGCTGCTCGATCGCCGCGGCGCGGTAGGTGTCGGCGGCGGCGACGATCACCTCGAGGCCGAACTGCTCCTTGAGCACCGCCGCGAGCTTGCCGACCGTCGTCGTCTTGCCGGTGCCGTTGACGCCGACGACCATGATCACGGTCGGCTTGGCCGCCAGATCGATCGTTGGCGGCTCGGGTGCCGCCAATCCCGCCAGCAGCTCGACGAGCCGGGCCCGGGTCGCCTCCGGCCCGCTCACCTCACCGGCCTCGACCTCCGCCTCGAGCCTGCCGACGACCTCCGCGGTGGCTTTGGCGCCGACGTCGGCGAGGATCAGCGCCTCCTCGAGCCGCTCCCAGGTCTCCGCGTCGATCTTCTCGAACAGGCTCGCCGAAAGCTCCGCGCCCAGGGCCTGGCGGCTCTTCTGCAGGCGCTCGCGAAGGCGCGCAAAGCGGCCCTGGCGTTCGGGCTCCGGCTCGGCGGCCGGCGGCGGCCCGGCCGAGCTCGGGATCAGCTCCTCCCACTCCATCGGGGCGGGAGGCTACTCAGGCGGCTTCGATCGCCTCGTCGCCCTGGTCGAGTTGCGGCTGGCCGGCCTCGGTCTCGAACTTGCGCGAGACGACCTTGGTCACGCCGCCCTTGCCCATCGAGACCCCGTAGAGGACGTGGGCGGCGTCCATCGTCCGCTTCTGGTGGGTGACGATGATGAACTGGGCGCGGTCGGAGAAGCGCTGGACGAGCTGCAGGAAGCGGTCGATGTTGGCGTCGTCGAGCGCCGCCTCGACCTCGTCGAGGATGTAGAACGGCGACGGCCGGGCGAGGAAGACGGCGAAGACGAAGGCGAGTGCCACCAGCGCCTTCTCGCCACCGGAGAGCAGCGAGAGGCGGCGGGTCGCCTTGCCCGCCGGGGTGACCTCGATCTCGACCCCTTGGCTGGAGAACTCATCACCCGAGTCAAAGCCGTCCGCCTCCTCGGCTTCGCCTCCGGGGGCGGCCGGGTCTGCCCCAGGTTGAGCTTCGTCCAGTTCCGCGCCGCCGAGCACCGGCTTCGGCCCGCGGCGGTCGTCGACCAGGCGCAGGCGTCCGCGTCCGCCCGGGAACAGGTGCTCGACCAGCTCCTCGAAGTTGCGCTGGGTGGCGTCGAAGGTCTGCTCGAATGCGGCGTGGATCTTGCGGTCGGTCTCGCGGATCAGCCCCTGCAGCTCCGCCAGCGCCGTCTCCAGGTCGGCGCGCTGGGTCTCGAGGCTGTCGACGTGGGCGCGCGCCTGCTCGTACTCGCTCTCGGCCAGCGGATTGACCGGGCCGAGCTGCTCGCGCCGGCGCCCCAGGCGCTCGAGCTTGACCTCGATCTCGAGCCGCTCCTCCTCGCCCAGGACCTGCTCGGCGGCGCTCAGCTCGCGGCCCAGGGTGGCGGCGATCCGCTCGAGCTCGGCGGCGGCCTCGGCCCGCCGGTCGCCGAGGTGGGCGACGCGGACCTCGGCCTCGGTCACCTGCTCGCCGGCGCCGCGCAGCTGCGTCTGCAGCTCGGCCTCCTCTCGCGAGCAGGCGCGCAGGCGGTCGGTGACCGCGTCCTCGCCGCTCTCGCCGAGCATCCGCTGTTCGAGCGCCGCGGCGCGTTCGCCGGCGGCGTCGCGAGCGTCGGCGGCCGCCTCGCAGAGCTCGCCCAGCGCGCCGACCAGCTCCGCCTCGCGCTCGAGCCGTTGCGAGAGCGAGTCCTGGGCTCGGCTGCCGAGCATGTCCTCGATCCGGCGGGCCATCTGCGCCGCCCGATCGGCGGCCTCGCGCACCCTGGCGAGCTCGGCGCCGCGCTCGCCGTCGGCGCCCGCCTCGCGAGCGCGGTCGAGCGCCGCGATCGCCGCCTGCAGGGACTCGCCGATGCGCTCGATCCCGGCGCTGGCCGGGTCGTCGCCGGCGCGGGCGCCGGTCGCCTCGGCGAGCTCCTCGGCGAGCGCGCCGAGCGCCGCCCGGCGGCGCTCGAGGCCGCGCAGGAGCTCGCTGCGGCGCGCGGCGAGGGCTTCGGCGCGGACGCTGATCCGCTCGTGAGCCGCGCGGACCGCTGTCAGCCTGCCCCAGGCCTCGGTGCGCTCACTCTCGCGCGCGGCCAGCTGCTCCTCGATCGAGGCGCGGCGCTTGCCGACCTCGGCGAGCTTCGCGTCGAGTTCCGCCCGGGCTCCGCGCGCGACCTCGGCGGTCCGCTCGGCGGCGGCGAGCTCGTCGTCGTGGCCGTGCAGCTCCGAGGCCAGCAGCCGGGCCCGCAGCTCGGCCGCCTGGCGCTCGAGCCGGGCGTGGATGTCGGCGGCCTCGGCCTGGCGCTTCAGCGGCCGCAGCGACTTGCGCGCCTCGCGCTCGACGTCGAGCGCGCGATCGAGGTTGTCGCGGGTGCGCTCGAGCTTCAGCTGGGCTCGCCGGCGGCGCTTTCGGTGCTTGCCGAGCCCGGCGGCCTCCTCGACCAGCAGCCGGCGATCGCGGGGCGCCGAGAGCACGATCTCCTCGACCCGGCCCTGGCTGATCACCGAGTGCATCTCCCGCCCCAGGTTCGCGTCCGAGAGCACCTCGATCACGTCCGCGAGCCGTGCCCGGGCGCCATTGATCCGGTAGGTGCCCTCTCCCCCGCGCTCGAGCCGTCGCATGATCGCCAGCTCGCTGAAGCCCGCGGCGTCGTCGCCGTCGGAATCCAAGACCACCTCGACCTCGGCGTAGCGGCTCGGCCCGACGCCCTCGCCGCCGGCGTAGACCATGTCCTGCATCGACTGGCCGCGGACGCTCAGCGGGCTCTGCTCGCCGAGGGCCCAGAGGACGGCGTCGGTGACGTTCGACTTGCCGCAGCCGTTGGGCCCGACGATCACGCTTACGCCAGGCGAAAAGACGAGCTTGGTGCGCTCGGGGAAGGACTTGAAGCCCTTGATCGTGATCGAGCTCAGATGCATGCGTGTGGGGGCGCTCCGGGAAGCCTCGCGGGCGGGCCGGACGACAATTCCGCAGCTAGGCGAGCGCTTCCATCGCCCGCTCTGCCGCCGCCTGCTCCGCCGCCTTCTTCGAACGTCCGGAACCGTGACCGACGACCTCGCCGCTGACGCTCGCGGCGACCTCGAAGACCCGGTCGTGCGGCGGCCCGGACTCGCCGGTGACCTCGTACCTTACGCGGGCTCCCTCGCGGGCGAGGCGCTCCTGCAGCGCCGACTTGAAGTCGAGCAGGCGCTCCGACGCGATCTCGATCTCGTTCCTGAACGCCGCCACCGTCGCCCGGCTGGTGACCTCGAACCCGTGATGCATGTAGCAGGCGCCGATCACGGCCTCGCAGACCGAGGCCAGCGCTCGTTCGGAGGCCAGCAGGGCATCGACCTCGATCCCGCCCTCGACCCTCTCCGGGGCCGCTTCGCGGAGCAGCTCCGGGACCCCGAGCTCGATCGCGACCTCGGCGCAGGCGCGGCCGCTGACGGCCTGGCCGTGCATCTTCGTCAGCCGGCCGATGTCCGCGCGCGGATAGCGGCTGAACAGGTGCTCGGCGATCGCCAGCCCGAGCACGCTGTCGCCGAGGAAGGCGAGACGCCCGTAGGAGTCGGCGCGGTGGTCGACCCAGGACGAATGCGTGAGCGCCTGGCGGCGCAGGGTCAGCGGCAGCGCGTCGAGCAGGTCCTGGAGCGACTCGGGCTCGCGTTCCTCGAGCGTGCGGCGGCTTCGGCCCCCCAGACCGAGCCTGCGAATTCCGCGCGCCATCGCTTACGCGGGCAGTCGCTCGATGACGAAGTCGACTGCGTCGCCGACGGTGGTGATCTTCGCGGTCTCCTCACGCGAGACCGAGACCCCGTATGAGTCCTCGAGCTCCATCACCAGCTCGTAGAGGTCGAGCGAGTCGGCGTCGAGATCCTCCTTGAACCTGGTCTCGTCCGTGATCACCGCGGCATCGAGCTCGAACTCGGTCGCCAGATGCTCGCGCACCTTCTCCATCACCTGATCGCGGTTCAGCGTCATTGCGCCTCCTTCCTATCACGCATTGCGGCTCTTGTAGTCCCAGAGCGGTCGAGCAGCTCTGCGGTGCGCTCAACCGCGCCGACCTCGACCGCCCGTGCGGCGAGCCGGATCGCGTTCGCGATCCCGTCCGGGCCCGAGCTCCCGTGGCCGACCACGGCGACCCCCCGCAGGCCGAGCAGGATCGCGCCGCCGGTGGTGTCTGGGTCCATCTGACGGCGCAGGCCGCCGAGCGCCGGCTTCATCAACAGCCCGCCGACGGCCGCCAGCGGGTTCGAGCGTGCGGCGGCGCCGGCCGCGGCGGCGACGGTCCGCGCGGTGCCCTCGATCGTCTTCAGGGCGACGTTGCCGGTGAACCCGTCGGTGACGATCACGTCGGCCACGTCACCGAGCAGGTCCCGGCCCTCGACATTGCCGCGGAAGTCGATTTCGCCGGCCCCGCTGAGCTCGGCGTGCGCATCGACGACGTCCTGGGTGCCCTTCTTCGACTCCTCGCCGACCGAGAGCAGGGCGACGCGGGGCGAGTCGACGCCGAGGACGGCGCGGCTGAAAGCGGCCCCGAGGTAGGCGAACTGGACCAGGTCGCTGGCTCGCACCTCGGTGTTGGCGCCGACGTCGAGCAGCAGGCTCGGCGGCTGGTCGCGGCCGGGAACGACGAGCTGCACCGCGAGCGCCGGGCGGCGAACCCCGTGCATGCGCCGCAGCGCGAACAGCGCCGCGGTCATCGTCGCTCCGGTGGGGCCGGCGCTGGCGAGCGCCTCGGAGCGGCCCTCGGCGACGTCGGCGGCGGCGCGCACGATCGAGGCATCGGCGGTCTCGCGAACGGCTCCGACCGGGTCCTCGTCGTTGCTGATCTCACCCGCGGCCTCGATCAGCTCGACCCTGGCAACGGCGGCGAGCTCGCCGAGGGCGGCCGGGTCGCCGAAGACGCGGACGCCGATCCCGTCGGCGGCGGCGGCGCGGGCGCCGGCGACGATCGCCTCGGACCCCTGCTCGGCCCCGCGCCCATCGAGCGCGACCGTTGTCACGGAGTTACTCCGGAGCGCCCGGCGAGTCGGCTTCGCCGATCTCGTGCGAGATCACCTCGCGCCCGGCGTAGGTACCGCAGACCGGACAGACGCGGTGGGGCAGGCGCGGGCTGTGACAGCGCGGGCACTCGTTCAGGCGCGGCTTCGCCGCGGTGTGGGTGGCGCGCCGCTTGTCTCGGCGCTGCGAGGAGGTTCGCTTCTTCGGGACGGCCATGGCGACGCGGAATGGTAGCTACTGCAACTCTCGGAGCTTGGCCCATCTCGGGTCCGGGTCGCGAGGGTGGTCGTGGGCGCCCGGCTCGACGTCGTTGAGCGACTTGCCGCAGACCGCGCAGAGACCGGCGCAATCGGGGCGGCAGAGCAGCCGCTGCGGCATCGCGAGCACGAGCGCGTCGTGGGCCCAGGCGCCGAGGTCGAGCTCGCCCTCGGTGACGTAGGGGCTGCGCAGCTCCTCGTCGTCGGTGCCCGGCTGGTCGACCTCGCGCGACTCGACCTCGAGCGGCGCCCGGGCCTCGGCGAGGCAGCGCATGCAGGGCCCGGCGATCTCGCCGGCGAAAGCGAGGCGCAGGGCATAGCCCGCCGCGGTGCGTGAGACCTCGAGCCGCCCGTTGACCAGCGGCGGGGAGATCTCATAGGTGTGACCGCCGAGCACGACCCCGCCGGGGTCGAGCGCCAGCTCGAGCCGCCGGCCGTCTCCGGGGCTGGGCGCAATCCGAGCCAGTTCGATGGTTGTATAAGCCGCCATTCGATCGATTTCGAGAGTAGCGAGCGAGATCAGCCTTCAAACCATGCCCGGCGCCCAGTTCCACTTCACCCCCGAGACCTACGCGGAGATGATCCGCGCGGACATCCCCCGCTACGACGAGCTCCAGCGGCGAACGATCGAGGCGATCCCGTTCGCGCCCAAGCGCGTGCTCGAGCTCGGCTTCGGTACCGCGGAGACCACGCAGCGACTCCTCGACCATTTCCCCGAGACCCGGATCACCGGGCTCGACTCGACCCCGGAGATGGTCTTCAAGGCGCGTCAGCTCGGCTGGGAGGAGATGCGGCTCGGGCGTATGGAGGACCCGCTTCCGGACGGGCCCTGGGATCTGGTGATCGCGGTGCTCTCGGTCCACCACCTCGACCGCGAGGGCAAGCAGGATCTGTTTCGGCGAGTGCGCACCGAGGCCCGGTCGCTGGTGATCGGCGACGTGGTCGAGGTCGCCCCCGAGCACCGGGTCGCCTCGCTCACCGAGGGATTCGACTTCCCCGACTCCGCCGCCGAGCAGGCCGAGTGGTGCGGCGGCGAGGTCGTCTGGGAGGCCGACGACCTGGCGGTCATCCGGGCGACGTACGACTAGCGTTCAGTAGTGATCGCACGAATAGGGCGCCTCGCCGGGGGCGGCGGCGTCGTTTGCGGCCAGCTGCTCGTCCGAGCAGACGTCCGCGGGCGCGTTGATCAGCAGCAGGGCGAGCAAGGGCAGCGCCGGGGCGAGCAGCAGGGCGGCGACCACGGCCACCGTCCGCCCGCCGTCTCCGGCCGGCTTCGCGAACGCGCGCCGGGCGAGCAGCGCGGCGCCGGCGACCAGGATCAGCGCCAGCGGCAGCAGCAGGAGGCCGTCGCCGCTCGCGCCGCAGACATCCGCCTGCGGCGAGTCGCCCGCCACGTACGGCGCGCCGCCGTCGCCGTCGGTGCAATGGATGACCTGAAACAGCGTCATCGCCAGGGAGATCGCGACACCGGCGACCACGGCGATCACGAGCCCGACGGTGAACAGCCTGCCGTGTGCGACCGGCCGTTCGGTCACGAGCCCCCGCCCGGTCCCGCGTCCGCGTAGCCCGGGCGCGCGATCTCGAGCTTGCGGCGGGCGTGGTCGCGCAGGCGGTCGATCGTCCGATCGAGCCGCTCGTCGAGCTCTCCGGCCCTGATTCGCCGCGCGAGCAGCTCGGCCGCGCCGCGCGGGTCGGCGCCGCCCTCCTCCCCGAGCAGGTCCACGAACAGCCGTGTGTCCTCCAGCGACGGCGCCTCCCCCGCCCGCAACTCGCGGGCGATCACGGAGCAGAGGTTGGCGAGCACGAGGATCTGGAAGCGGCGTTCGCGCGGCACCCATTCGCGGACCTCGGTGAACAGCTGCGCCGCCATCGCGTCGAGCAGCTCGGGGGCGGTCGGCCGGTCCTGCATCAGGCGCTCTCCGAGAGAAGCTGGAGCAGGTCCCACTCCGGCTCGCAGATCCGGCGGCCGAGGGAGGCCAGTTCGGCGCTGGGCCGCGCACCGGTGAGGTGGTCGTGCGCCTGGCGGGCGCAGATCACCGCCCACTTGACGTTGCCCATCGCCTCCCACCAGCGCAGCCGCTCGGGCTCGGGCCGCGTTCCGCCGGCGGCCTCATAGGCGGCGAGGAAGGGCTCGATCTCCCCCACTCCCGCGACCGGCAGGTCGTCGTTGCCGAACCGCCACGAGCGGATCGTCAGCCAGGCGAGATCCTCGACCGGGTCGCCGGCGTGGCAGAGCTCCCAGTCGATCACCGCCGCAAGCCCGTGCTCGTCGACGATCAGGTTGCCGAGCCGGAAGTCGCCATGAACCAGAGTTGCGGGCGCGGCCGGCGGCGCGTTCAGTCGCAGCCACCGCAGCCCCGCCTCGACCCCGGGCAACGGCTCGCCGATCTCGTCCAGAGCGCGCTCCCACAGCTCGCAGGCAGCGAGCGCGGGGTCGCTGCCACCGGCGAGGCCTTCGACCTCGTCGGCGGCCACCGAGTGGACCTGCGCCAGCGCCGAGGCGAGCTGTGCGGGCAGTCGTTCGCGGGCGGTCGTGAGCTCGTCGCGGCGCAGGACCCGGGGAGCAACGGACGTCCCGGCGACGAACTCCATCAGGTAACCGGCGCCGTCGCCGAAGCGCCCGCCCGCGGGTTCGGCGGCAACCGTCCGGGCGACCGGGACACCGGCCAGATCGGCGGCGGCAATCGCGCGCAGCTCGAGCGCGAGCGATGCAAATGACATCCCTTCGGCGGGCTCACGCCGGAGCACGAAGCGCGGCTCACCGCCGGCCTCGACCACGAACGTCTGCCGCGAGGCGCCGCCCTCGATCGGCGCGAGCTCGAGCTCGCCGGGGTCCTCGCCGACCTCGGCCAGGACCTCGCGAACCCGGGATACGTCCGGTGCCTCAGCCGTCACTCTCGGCTTCCGGGCGCGCCAGTCGATGGCGCGAGAAGTGGCGCTCGGGGATCTCGGCCGGGTCCTTGTACCAGTACCAGGTGCAGGGATCGCGATCGAAGTCCTCGGGCGGGTCGGAGGGATAGACGGGGTGGCCGATCCAGCGGATCGGCAGGGTCTCGTTCATGAACGCGCAATGGGTGCAGTAGAGGGGGAAGCCTTCGCGGCCGTAGCTCCAGTCGTGCGCCTCGTCGGTGACGCCCCAGCCCTCGGGCCCGTAGCGGCGGTTGCGCCACAGGCGCTGACCCGAGCCGCACGGGTTCATCGTGAAGGTGAGCTTCTCTTCGTCCTCCTCGATCACGAAGGCGCCCGGGTTCGGGCCGACGCCGCTGGTCGAGTGGGCGCGCCAGGTCGCCGCCAGCGCCTCGGCGACCGTCTTCCGGTCGAGCTTGTCGATCGTCTCCACCGGTTTGCGCCAGCTGCGCTCGAGCGAGTACTCCCAGGCCTCCTCGACGCCGGCGTCGCCGAGCTTCTCCTGCACGAACGAGATCAAGCCGGCGACCCCGTCGACGAGCAGGTCGTGCATGAACTGCGACTCCCACTTCATCGCCTCGCAGAGCTGCTTCGCGCGCTCGGGATCTCCGTCCTCGATCGCCTCGATTGCCCGCTCCATCGTCGGCCGCGACATCTCCGCCAGCTGATCGTCCGAGAACCACCGTTCGGGCACGGTCTCACCTCCGCTCGTCGTTCGAGCGGAGCCTAGTCGCGGACGCCCGGGTTATTGAACCTCGACCGGCTCTTCGTCGCGGCCGGCGAGCCGGTCGCGGCCGCGCTGCACGGCGGAGAGGAACTTCTCGAGGTTGACCTCGAGCGTGGAGAGGATCTCGTCGGCGTAGTCCTCGGCCCCGAGGCGGATCTGGCGCTCGGTCTCGCGGGCGTCCTCGATGATCTCCTCGGCCGCGCGCTCCGCCTGCTTGTAGACCTCCTCGTCGGAGATCAGCCGCTCGGACTGCTCGCGCGCCTCCTTGACCACCCGTTCCGCTTCGCGCTTTGCCTCGGCGAGCATCTCCTGGCGCTCCTTGACGATCCAGCGCGCCTGCTTGATCTCCTCGGGGATCGTCGCACGCATCTGGTCGAGCAGATCGTAGATCTCCTCGCGATCGACGCGAACCTGATCCGTGAGCGGCACGGGCCGCGCGTTGTGGATCAGGTCGTCGAGTTTGTCAATCAGGACCAGGACGTCCATAAACGGTCGTGGAAGCTTACGCGGCCGTGCACGGATCGGCCGCTAGAGGCGGTTTTCGGCGCCCCGTTGCAAGCTCCTGCCCAGGCGCGGTGGGGCGCTAGTCGCGCTGGGCGCGCTGCTTGAGTGCCGCGGCCACGGGCGCCGGGACGAGGTCGCCGATGTCGGCGCCGAAGGTCGCCATCTCCTTGACCCCGGTCGAAGAGAGGAAGCTGTAGTCCGGCGAGGCGAACACGTACACCGATTCGATCTCCGGCGCCAGCTTGCGGTTGAGCTGGTTCATCTCGAGCTCGTACTCGAAGTCGGAGATCGCGCGGATGCCCTTGACGATCACGCTGGCGCCGTGCTCGCGGGCGAAGTCGACGACCAGGTTGGTGAAGATCTCGATCTCGACGTTGTCCAGGTCCGCCGTCGCCTCGACCAGGAAGTCGCGCCGTTCCTCGGCGCTGAACAGCGACTTCGACTTGCGGATCCCCTGGCCGACGACGCCGACGATCACCTTGTCGAAGACGCGCGAGGTGCGGCCGATGATGTCCAAATGGCCATTGGTGACCGGGTCGTAGCTACCCGGGCAGACGGCGATCTTTGCGCTCCCGTTCATCTGCTCTCGTAAATTCTGATCAACGCCTCGCCGATCCGCCGCTCGTCGACCGCCTGCAGCTTCGGCACTTCGATCTCGAGCGGGCGGCGCGCCGAGCTCTCGACCACGAGGCGGGCGTACCTGGCGAGACGCGGGGGCAGGTGTTTCGCGAGCTCCGGCTCAAGGCGGGCGGCGAGTTTATAGGGCGGGTCGCAGAAGACGAGCCCGAAGCGCTCCTCGCTGCGCTCCAGGTATCGGACGGCGTCGGCGCGGACGAGCTCGCAGCGGTTCGCTACTCCGAGCGCCTCGGCGTTGCGCCGCGCCAGCGCCGGTGCCCGATCGACGAGCACGGCCGAGTCGGCGCCGCGCGAGATCGCCTCGATCGCCAGTGCCCCGGTGCCGCAGAAGAGGTCGAGGACGCTGAGGTCGGAGACGTCGCCAAGGACCGAGAACAGGGTCTCGCGAGCGCGATCGGAGGTCGGGCGAACGTCGCGCGAGCGCGCCGGCGGCGACAGCAACGTGCGGCCGCCGAGGCGCCCGCCGGTGACCCTCAAGCCGCGATCCCTTCGACCCGCTCGTCGCCGAAGCGGGCGCGGGCGGCGTCGAGCAAGGGCCCGAGATCGGGAACGTCGAGGCTTCCGTATCGCTCCAGCAGCGCCAGGACCTCGGCCCGCGCCGCCGCCAGCAGCTCGGCGTCCTCGGGCAGCTCGGCGACGCGGTAGCGCGGCAGACCGTGCTGGAGCGTGCCCAGGATCTCGCCCTCGCCGCGCAGGACCAGGTCGACCTCGGCCAGCTCGAAGCCATCGCTGCTGCCTTCGATCGCCTCCATCCGGCGCTTCGCGAACTGGCCCTCGAGGTCGGCGAAGAGGATGCACTGGCTCTCGTGCTCGCCGCGCCCGACCCGGCCGCGAAGCTGGTGCAGCTGCGAGAGGCCGAAGCGCTCGGCGCCCTCGATCAGCATCACGGTCGCGTTGGAGACGTCGATCCCGACCTCGATCACGGTCGTCGCCACGAGCACGTCGGTGCGCCCGGCGACGAACTCGTCCATCGCCTCGGCCTTCTCTCGCGACGACATCTGGCCGTGCAGGAGGCCGATCCGGAAGTCCGCCAGCTCGCCGGCGCGCAGGCGCTCGGCCTCCGCCCCGGCCGCCTTCGCTCGCAACTTCTCGGAGTCGGCGACCAGCGGGCAGACGACGTATGCCTGGCGCCCCTCCCGCAGGCGCTCGCGGATGAACTCGTAGGCACCGGCGCGCTTCTCCTCGCCGACGACCCAGGTCTTTACCGGCCGGCGACCGGCGGGCAGCTCCCGAATCGTGGTCGCGTCGAGGTCGCCGTAGGCGGTCAGCGAGAGCGTTCGCGGGATCGGCGTCGCGGTCATGTGGAGGACGTGCGGCGCCGCCTCCCCCGGCCCCTTGGCGTCGAGCGCCGCGCGCTGGCGGACACCGAAGCGGTGCTGCTCGTCGACGATGCATACCGCGAGCCCGCCGAAGCGCACGTCGGGCTCGATCAGCGCGTGCGTGCCGACGACGAGCCCGAGCTCGCCGCTGGCCAGGCGCCCGAGCGTCTCGCGGCGGCGGGCGGGCGGCGTCGCCCCGGTCAGCAGCGCGAACGGGATCGCCATCCCCTCGATCGGCGCGAGCAGGGCGTCGAGCGTCGCCGCGTGCTGCTCGGCGAGCGTCTCAGTCGGCGCCATCATCGCCGCCTGGCGGCCGGCCTCGAGCGCCCGCAGCATCGCGTAGACGGCGACCACGGTGTTGTGGGTAATCGTGAACCCATCCGTGATGTAGAGCTGGCTCGGGTGCGTGATCGCAATGCACTGCACCCGCTTCCGCCCAACGGGCTCGACAGCGACGATCCCTTTTGCTGGGTGCGCGTACTTCGTTCGCGGCCGAACTAGGCGCGCTTTCCTGCGCAGCCGAAACGGCGGATACTCGTTGGGGAGGGCAACACTTGTCGTCCAATACTCCCCGCCAGCCTTTGTTACCGATCGACAACGTGCACGCCCGCCCAGTGAACGGACAAGCCACGCGACGTCTTCCGCGAGCTGGCGAGAGGCTGATGTAAAACTCACGTTGGAACCGCTCTTCGCATCCAGCGTTCCATCGGTGTCCAGAAGGCCCTGCAGCAGAGCGTGACGATCGATGACGGGGGCGACCAGGTAAGGCCTCGGCACGGACTTCGCAGCTGATCGCTTACCCATCAAACCGAGCGAGTCAAGCGCCTGGCGGACCACGTTGATCGAGCGATGCGGGGTTCGCATTCGGACGCCATGGCGAAGCAGGTGGTAACGCACAGTCCCAGGGCCGAGGCCGATCCGCTCTCCGATCATCTCGCAGCTAGCCCCGCCGTCATAGGCAGCTGCCAGGGAGACCCGATCGCCGCGCCGTGCACGGCGCAGCGCGGCCTTGTCAACCGCGAGCCTGGCACCCATCACGAGCCAGTCGTACTGTCGGGTCGCCTCGCGCCGAAGCCGACACCCATCGGGAATCAGTTGGCGGACGGCCTCTACGAGCTCGCCGTCAGCGCTACTGAAGCGGACCCGATCCGGGATCGACAGCCCCCCGTCACCAAGCAATAGACCGAGCAAGTACGGGTCCAACGGCCTAGGACCGGCCCCGTCAAGGTCGGCCGCAACTGGAAGCTCCACGTGCCACTTTGGACTCCCAGACGGCCGAAGCATGTCAGCTGCGATTTCTCGCAGTGTCATGACCTTCCTCGCGTCTCCGCGCCATCGCGCGGAGCTCGTCTGCACCTCCCAAAGGTGATCGGCGTCGCACTCGGCCGACGTCCCGTCCGAGAACGAAACCCGCCAAACATCCCGGACCCCTTGCGGGAAGACCCCGGCGACCTCCGCGGCCGTGCCATCCGGCGCCGTCACCGCATCGCCGACCTCGAGCGACCCCATGGTCCGAAACCCGCAGGGCGTCAGAACAAGCGCATCAAGCGGTTGCGCCTTGCCGCTGCCGACCTCTCCCATCAGCAGCCGCTGCATCGGCCGCCCCGCCGCGAGGTCGGCGTCGATCTCGTCGAAGGCGCCGAGCTGACCCGCGGTCGGCTCGAACGGCAGCGAATCGAGCCAGCCGGCGACCAGCTCGCCGGCGGGCTCGAAGGCGATCCCGGGCCGTGCGTCACGACGGGCCCCACGGCGCATCGCCAACGCCGCCTGGTGTAAGCAGAGCTCCTCGAAAGCGAGCCTGTCCCGGGCCATAGTTCCCTGCTCCGGCGAGTCCGGGAAGTGGGCGCAGCGAAGCGCGTCGGACTGCGAGGCAAGGCGGCGACGGACTCGAAGCTCGGCGGGCAGCGACTCAATCGCGTCGCCGGCCCGGCCGACCGCCTGCCAGATCCACTCCCGCAGCCGGTTCGCGGAGAGCTCGCGGGTGGCGTTGTGGACGGGGACGATCCCGGTCGTGTGGAGCCCGGCCTTTGCCGGCGCCGGCCCGCCGCCGGCGACGATCTCGTGGGTGGCCACCCGGAAGCCGGAGCGATCGAGCTTGCCGTTGAGGAGCAGGCGGGTGCCCGGTTGCAGCCGCTCGGCGAGATAGGCCTGGTTGAACCAAACCGCCTTCATCGGCCCGCTCGAATCCGAGACCGCGGCCTCGACCAACCTCAGGTTGCGCCGCCTGGTCGGCCGCACTCGGGCCGAGCGGACGGAGACCATCACCGTCGCCTCCTCGCCGATCCGCAGATCGGCGACCTCGCGGACGCCGGCGCGGTCGCGGTGACCATGGGGCACGTGCCAGAGCAGGTCCTCCAGGGTCTCGATCCCAATCGCGGCGGCGGCCGCCGTCAGCTTCGGCCCCGCACCCTTGAGCGAGGAGATCGGGGTAGCCAGGCGACTCGGCCGCGGCAGGCTACGCAGCTCGGCCCCGCGCAACGACTTTCGATCCTGCTCCTCACCTGTACCGATGGCTCGTGGAATGCTCACCTCGTCGCACAGGCTAGATTCCGGTTGGGATGGGACGGATCACCGACAGGCTGAGCGAGCTCGGGCTCGAGTTGCCGCGGCCGTTCGCGGCGCCCCCCGGGGTCGAATTCAAGTTCGACCTGGTCCACGTCCATGGCAATCTCGCCTATGTCTCCGGCCACCTGCCGATGGACGGCCCCGATGTCCTGGCCACCGGCCGGGTCGGAGGCGAGCTCGACCTCGAGCAGGGAATCGAGGCCGCGCGGCTGACGACGCTCTCGATCCTGGCGTCGCTGCAGGCGGAGCTCGGCGACCTCGACCGGGTGCGCCAATGGGTGAAGGCGCTCGGCCTGGTCCAGTGTGCGCCGGGGTTCGACAAGCCGCCGGCGGTGATCAACGGGTTCACCGATCTGATCCTCGAGCTCTGGGGCGATCCGGCCGGCCGCCATGCGCGCTCGGCGATCGGCGCCGCCCAGCTCCCCTTCGACGTCCCGGTCGAGGTCGAGGCGATCGTCGAGATCGCCTGACCACCGTCTAGCGGTGGCGGGCGAACATCTCGCTCACCCAGCGGCCGCCGGGACGCTCGCGGAGTGGACCGAAGAACTGCTCCAGCGCCGGGTTCCCGTCGGGGATGATCCGCGGCCCCTCGGGCGGGTTGACGACCGGATAGAGGAGCGACGCCGCGGTCAGATCGGCGACCGAGAACGCCTCGCCGACCAGATATTCGCCGCCGCCGGAGTCGAGCTCGGCCTCGAGACGGTCGAGCGCCTCGATCACCCCGGACCTCGCCGTGGCCGCCTTGCCCTCGTCGGCGACGCGGAAACGCAGCTGCACATAGGCGGAGCCGAAGCGTCCGGACGCCGCGCGGACGAACCGGTTGTCGCGAATCGCGCGCGGCATCATCCCGTGGCCGAGCTCCTCCATCCGCGCCGGGTCGGCCCGCAGCTCATGCCAGGCGAGCAGGCGGATCTGCGGGCCGAGCTGCTCGTCGAACCAGTCCTCGAGCTCAAGCGCCCGGCGGCGGTCGGCCGGGTCTTCGGGATACAGCGGGCGCTCGGGCCGGCTCTGCTCGAGCGCGGCGATGATCGCGCTCGAGTCGCCGATGTTGCGCCCCTCGAGGCGCAGGACCGGGAACGTCTTGTAGGCGCCGCGGGTGAGCCACAGGGCGTATGCGATGTGGGCGCCGGGGATCGGTGCACGGCGGTCGTGCTCGACCCGCTTCCAGGCCAGCGCCCAGCGGGCCTTCTCGCTGTAGTGAGAGACCGGGATGTGCCACAGCAGCGGCCTGCGTTCGCTCATTCGCCCTCGACCTCGATCTCCGAGAGTTGCAGCGAGACCAGCGTCGGCGCCGGCAGCGGGCGGTTGCCGGGGCCGACCGGGCGCACCCAGCGCCGGGTCGGGAACAGGAGCCCACCGACCTCGACGTGATCCGCGCACATGTGCGCCGCCCGCGCCCAGCCGCCGACGACCTCGGCCGTGTAGTCGTGGCGCCGCAGCCGCAGGTCGCTGTCGTAGTAGAAGAGCTGGCGCTCGGAGTGCGTGTCGAGCTCCGCGGGGAAGCGCGCCTCGAGCCGTCGCCAGGTCTGCGCGCCGTCCGCTTCCCGCCACGGCTCGACCTCGGTCACACGGACGCCATCGCGGGCGAGCAGGTAGGGCACGTTGAGGTAGTTCCACCACGCATAGCCGGCGAAGTAGATCGCGTCGAGCGCATCCCAGCGCAGATTTCGCCGCAGTCCGCGGCGGCCGAAGAACAGCTCCCGGGGTTGCTCGCGCGCCTCGAGCACCTCGCCGTCCTCGGTTTCGATCCGAACGGCGCCGTGGTCGAAGACGCCGCGCTGGCCCTGGCGCGGGAACGGGCCCGCGGAGCTGACCGGGTCGCCAACCGTGACCTCGATCCGCCCGTCGCGGAAGCCGTTGCCCGGGACTCGGGTACGGATCAGCAGGCCGCCCGAGCGCACCCTGCCGCGGATAGTCCTCGTGCTCGCCCAGCGCTCGCGACCGCCGTGGGCCTCGAGCACCTCCTCGAGGAGGGTCATTGGACCGCGATCAGCCAGGAGTAGTTCGGAGTGCCGCCGCGTTGCAGCTCGAGCTCGGTGCCGTCGTCGAGCTCGAGGCCGAGCTCGGAGAGCGCCAGCGGCGCCTCGGCGCCCTCGATCACGGTGACGATCTCGGCCCCGTCCGCGAGCGCCGACACGGTGTCGATCAGGGTCGAGCCGGCGCCGCCCCAGGCGACGAGTTCGCCGTCGGCGAAGCCGACCGAGTCCCCGCGGCGGAAGCGGCCGTCGGCATCGTCGCGGGCGGCCGGGGCGACCGCGCCGACCCGGATCGTCGCCAGACCGCGCTCGAGCCGCTTCGCGTTCGCGTCCGCGTCGTCCTCTTCGTCGAACTCGACCAGCGCCGCGAGCGCCGCCTGCTGCGATTGCGACGCGACGACGACGACCTTGCGCTCGGACTTGCCCGCCAACCGCGCCGCCTCCTCAGCCGCCATCAGCACGTTGCTCGAGTTGGGCAGCACGACGACCTCGTCGGCGAGACACGAGTCGATCGCAGCGAGCAGGTCCTTGGTCGGCGGGTTGAGCGTCGGGCCGCCGTCGACGACGAGCGCGCCGAGGCTCTCGAACAGCGCTCGCATGCCCTCGCCGCTGGCGACGGCGACGACCCCGGACCGGCCCGCCCCCAGTCGTGCCCGCTGCTCGGCGACCTGCTCGTGCATGTCGGCGATGTCCTCGCGGGTCACCTCGCCGGCCCCGGCGAACAGCTTCTTGGCGGCGTCGGGATCGTCGGTGTGGACGTGGACCTTGAGCGTTGCCTCGTCGCCGACGACGAGGACCGAGTCGCCGAGCTGCTCGAGCCCGGGTACGAACGAGTCCCCCTCGAGGCCGTCGCCGGTGACGATGAAGTTGGTGCAATAGCGGTAGGCGGAGTCGGCGTGATGGACCTGGTCGAGGCGGGCGGCGGCGTAGTGGGGGATCTCCGGCAGCTGCACCTGCTCGCCAGCGAGCCCGGAGACCATCCCGCGAATGATCACCACGAGCCCGAGCGCGCCCGCATCGACGACCCCGGCCTCGGCAAGCACGTCGAGCTGCTCAGGCGTGTGGCGGACCGCCTCCTCGCCGGCGAACAGCGCCGTCGCCAGCATCTCGGCGAGCAGCGCGTTCTGCTCCTCGGCGGTCGCATCGGGGTCGAGGCGCTCGCGCAGCCATTGCGAGCGCCGCTCGGCGACCGCCTCGGCCATCGCCCTGATCACGGTCAGCATCGTGCCCTCGGCGGGCTCGCGCACGGAGGCGTAGGCGGCCTCGCTGGCGTTCGTGAGCGCGGCCTCGATCAGCTCCGGGTCGATCAGGCGGCCGGGCGGCGTCGCCACCTTCTCGGCGGCGCCGCGCACGATCTGGCTCAGGATCACGCCCGAGTTCCCGCGCGCCCCCAGCAGCGCCGCGCGCGCCACCTCGCGCACGATCTCCGGCCGGCGCGGGTCGCCGTCGGCGGTGCGCTCGAGCTGGTCGAGCTCCTCGAGCACGTGGTGCATGGTCAGTGCCATGTTGTCGCCGGTGTCGCCATCGGCGACCGGGAACACGTTGAGGTCGTTGATCTCCTCGCGCCTCGCCTCGAGATGGGCGAGCGCGACGCCCACCACGTGGCGAAAGCGAACGATGGAAGAGTCCGGCACGGCGCGGGGACCTTACTCCCAGCCGGGACCTACGCGTGCTTGGTGACCTTGTCGGCCTTCAGGCAGCGCGTGCAGACGTAGACCCGGCGGGGGCGCCCGCCGTCGTCGATGCGGACCTTCTGCAGGTTCGGATTGAAGCGCCGCCGGGTGGCGACCATCGAGTGGCTGCGCGAGTTCCCGAACGCCGGGCCCTTGCCGCAGCTGAAGCAAACCTTGGCCATTGCGGGCGGGATGGTAGCGGCTAGTTCGGGCTCAGCGAGGCGCGCAGCTCGGCCGAGCGCAGCACCGCCTCGGCCGCGTGGCGACCCTGGTCGCGCTTGTCGCCCCCCGCCCGCGCCTCCGCCTGCTCGCGGGTGTCGCAGGTGATCACGCCGAAGGCGCAGGGAACCCCGGTCGAGAGCTGCACGTTCTGGATCCCGCGGGCCGCCTCGGAGCAGACGAACTCGTAGTGGTCGGTCTCGCCGCGGATCACGACGCCGAGGCACGCCACCCCGTCGAAGCGGCCGCTGTCGGCGCAGAGCTTGGCCGCGTAGGGCAGCTCGAAGGCGCCGGGAACCTCGAACACCTGGATCGAAGCCGCGCCGACGCCGTGGTCGACGAAGGCCTCGGTCGCGCCGTTGACGAGCCGCTCCGCCAGGTCCTCGTAGAAGGTCGCGACGCAGATCGCGTACTCAGACACCGCTCTCCTCGTCGCGCTCGTGCTCGTCGTGGAGCAGCTCCTCGTCGAGCGGCAGGCCCTGATGGTGGAGGACATGGCCCATCTTGTCGCGCTTCGCGTTCAGGTACTCCTCGTTGTGAGGATTGGGGATCGACTGGATCGGTACCTGCTCGGCGACCGAGAGCCCGTAGCCCTCGAGCCCGTGGATCTTCTTCGGGTTGTTGGTGAGGATGCGGATGCTGGTGAGGCCGAGGTCGACGAGGATCTGGGCGCCGATCCCGTAGTCGCGCAGGTCGGCCGGCAGGCCGAGCTTGAGGTTGGCGTCGACGGTGTCGAGACCCTCCTCCTGGAGCTTGTAGGCGCGCAGCTTGTTCAGCAGCCCGATCCCGCGCCCCTCCTGGGAGAGGTAGAGGAGCACACCCGAGCCCTGCTTCTCGATCATCGCCATCGCCGCCTCGAGCTGCTCGCCGCAGTCGCAGCGCAGCGAATGGAAGACGTCCCCGGTGAGGCACTCGGAGTGCACGCGGACGAGCACGTCCTCGGCCCCGGAGACGTTGCCCTTGACCATCGCCACGTGGTGCTTGTCGTCTAGCAGCGAGCGGTAGCCGACCGCCGTGAACTCGCCGAACGCGGTCGGCAGCTTGGTCGCGACGACCCGCTCGACCAGGCGCTCTGTGCGGCGCCGGTAGGCGATCAGGTCGGCGACCGTGATCATCTTCAGGCCGTGCTGCTCGCAATATGGGACGAGATCCGGGACCCGGGCCATGGTCCCGTCGTCGTTCATGATCTCGCAGATCACGCCCGCCGGGTTGAGGCCCGCGAGCCGGGCGAGGTCGACCGCGGCCTCGGTCTGGCCGGCGCGCTCGAGCACGCCGCCGTCCTTGGCTCGCAGGGGGAAGACGTGGCCGGGCTGAACGAGTGACTCGGGGGTCGAGCGCGGGTCGATCGCGACCTGGATCGTGTGCGCGCGGTCGGCGGCCGAGATCCCGGTGGTGACACCCTCGCGCGCCTCGACCGAGACCGTGAAGGCGGTTTGCAGCGGCGCCTCGTTCTTGGCCGCCATCAGGTTGAGGCCGAGCTCGTCGCAGCGCTCGCCGGTCAGGGTCAGGCAGACCAGCCCCCTGCCCTCCTTGGCCATGAAGTTGATCGCCTCCGGGGTCGCGAACTGGGCGGCCATCGTCAGGTCGCCCTCGTTCTCTCGGTTCTCGTCGTCGCAGACGACCACCATTCGCCCGCGGCGGATCTCGTCGATCGCCTCTTCGATCGTTGAAAACGCGGTCTGCGTTGCTGCCTCGGACATCAGCTCCCTTTCTGCTTGAAGCGTAGAAGGCGCTCGACATACCTTGCGATCACGTCGACCTCGAGGTTGACCCGCGTGCCCTCCGCCGCCGCGCCGAGCGTTGTCCGTTCGAGCGTTTCGGGGATCAGCGAGACCTCGACCCAGTCGTCGCCGAGCGCCGCGACGGTGAGGCTGACGCCGGCGACCGTGACCGAGCCATGT
>DATBPT010000058.1:0-10980 GCA_036561205.1 Solirubrobacterales bacterium | reverse complement strand
CGATCCTCATCACCGGCGACTACCGCTTCGACCAAACACCGGTCGACGGGCGTCCTGCCGACATCGCGCGCCTCGCCGAGCTGGGCTCGGAAGGCGTTCTGTGCCTCTGCGGCGACTCGACGAACGCCGACCGGCCGGGCGTCGGTGCATCGGAGCGGAGCGTTGGCCCCGCGCTTTACGAGGTGTTCGCGCGTTGCGAAGGGCGCATCATCGTCACCTGCTTCGCGTCCAACGTCCACCGCGTCCAGCAGGTGATCGACGCGGCGGTCGAGCTCGATCGCAAGGTCGCGTTGGTCGGCCGCTCGATGCGCAAGAACTTCAACATCGCCTCCAACCTCGGGATCGCCAACGCGCCCTCGGGCCTGATGATCTCGCCGAAGGAGATCGAGGACTTCCCGGACGAGAAGGTGGTCGCGATCTCGACCGGGAGCCAGGGCGAGCCGCTCTCGGCGCTGCGGCGGATGGCCTACAACGACCACCGCGACATCGAGCTGCACTCGGGCGACACGGTGGTCTTCTCGGCCAGCCCGATCCCGGGCAACGAACGCTCGGTAAACGAGACGATCGACCGGATCTTCGAGATCGGCGCCCAGGTCGTGACCGCTGCCGACGCCCCGATCCACGCCTCGGGCCACGGCTGGCAGGAGGAGCTGAAGCTGATGCTCAACCTGACCAAGCCACGCTTCGTGATGCCCGCCCACGGGGACCACCGGCGCCTGCGGCTGCACTCCGAGCTCGCCGAGGCCGTGGGCGTCGCTCCCGAGAACGTGTTCCGCGGGCGCAACGGCGTCTCGCTCGAGTTCGACGGCAAGGGCGCCCGGCTGAAGGAGACGACACGGGCGGGGATGATGTTCGTCGACGGCGTCGACATCGGCGATCCGGACGACGTCGCCCTGCGCGACCGCCGCACGCTCTCGGCCGACGGCGTATTCATCGTCGTGGTCACGCTCTCGGCCGAGGAGGGCGATTCGGTCGCCGAGCCGGAGGTGATCTTCCGCGGCGTGCCCTTCCTCGAGGACGCCGACGAGGGCATGCTCGAGGACCTTCGGGAGACGGTCGAGGACTCGCTCGACAGGCTGGCCAAGGACGGGGTCACCGAGCCGGTCCTGCTGCAGCAGGACCTCCACGACGACATCGCCGCCTTCGTCTACGACCGCCTGCGGCGACGGCCGATGATCCTCCCCGTCGTGGTCGAGGTCTGACCGCTCCTTTCGCTCGCCGCCGGTGTCTACGGCTAATGTATGCGCATGCCAGGGAGACTCCGGACCGCTGTCGGGGTGGCGATCGCGATCGTCGCCGCAAGCCTTCTACTCGTCGCAGGCACCGCCTCCGCCGACCCGCTCGCGCGCACCGTTGCGCGCGCCGATGCGCCGCTCTCGCAGCTCACGGCCACGCGGACGGCGAGCGTGCCCGGCGGAGGGTCGATCCAGCACTACGCCCAGCGCGTCGGCGGACTGCCTGTGTTCGGGGCCGAGGTCGTCGCCGTGGCGGCCAACGGGGTCGCCCCGACGCTGGTCTCGGATTCGACCGTGTCCGGGCTCGACGCCAAGGACACTTCGGACGCGATCTCGGCCGCGGAGGCGATCTCCGCCGCCCGCGATTCAGCCGGCGTCGAGAGCCTCCGTGCGCCGGCCGCGGCCAAGCTCGGCATCGATCCCGCCAGCGGCCGGCTTGCCTGGGAGGTCTCGCTGCCCGCGGCCGATCCGCTGGCGGACTTCGTGGTCGCGATCGATGCCCGCAACGGCGACCAGCTGCGCTCGCGTGACGTGCTCAAGCACCAGCAGGCGGCCGGCACCGCCTCGATCTTCAACCCGAACCCGGTCGTCGAACAGGGCGGTTACTCGGGGCTCAAGGACAACAAGGACAAGGACTCGGCGCTGCTGACCTCGCTGCTGCTCCCGGTCACGCTCGAGCGCCTCACCAGCACCGACGGCTGCCTCAAGGGCCTCTACGTCGACGCCCGGCTGGGCAAGAAGGGCAAGAAGGTGTGTGCGCCGGGCGCCAACTTCACCGCGCTGACCCGTTCCGACAACGAGTTCGAAGCGGTGATGGCCTACTTCCACATCGACCGCACGCGCTTCTACGCCGACAGCCTCGGGCTCTCGCAGCCGCTGCGCTCGAAGCCGCAGAAGGTGCTCGCCGACGCGATCCCCGACGACAACTCGTCCTACTCCTCGATCACCCACGAGCTGACGCTCGGCACCGGTGGCATCGACGACGCCGAGGACGCCGACGTGATCGTGCACGAGTACGGGCACTCGCTCCAGGACCAGGCCTCGCCGGGCTCGCTGCAGAGCCGCCAGGGCGCGACCATGGGCGAGGGCTTCGGCGACTACATGGCCGCGGCGATGTCCAACCTGACCACCGGCCCGAGCCCCTTCGACACCTGCATCTTCGACTGGGACGGGATCCCGTACTCGCCGGACGGCACCTGCGGGCGGGTCGCCAACGTCTCGGTCACCGTGACGAAGGCCGAGAAGAAGTGCGACAAGGAGATCCATTGCGTCGGCCAGGTCTGGTCGTCGGCGCTGTTCGAGCTCCGCACCCTGCTCGGCAACGACCCCGGCGGCCTGTCGATCATGGACCGCGTCGTGCTCGAGTCGAACTTCCTGCTGACCAGGAAGTCGAACTTCAAGGCCGGCGCCAAGGCGTTGCTCGCGGCCGACCAGCTGCTTTACGCCGGCGCCCACTCGGCCCAGATCACGGCCGAGATGACGCAGCGCAAGTTCCTCTAAAAGAGGAGGCCCGCCGGGGTTCAGGGAGGGGAGACCCCGGCGGGCCCAATTGGCTCAGACTCAGAACTGGCCAATGCATGCCCGACGAGGCACTGTCGGGGGTGACCTCGTCGGGCGGTGTCTCGTCCGGCCCAAAACGTATGAGGGACTTGTAAAGGGCCGCTAAAGAATTGCGGCGGTCGTCGCGGCCGGTTGGCGTAGCGGCAGGCGGACGGTGAATCGGGCGCCGCCGGCGGGCCCGCGACTGGCCTCGACGCGGCCGTTGTGGGAGGTCGCCACGGCCTTGACGATCGCCAAGCCGAGGCCTGTGCCCGAGTCGGCGGCGAGGTCGCCGGGCCCGTTGCCGCGCACGAAGCGGGCGAAGATCTGATCGCCGACGCCCTCGGGCAGCCCGGGACCGTTGTCGCTGACCTCCAGCACGGCCTCGGCCTCGCCGCCGGTCCGGACCGAGACCGCGACGGTGCAACCGACGGGCGTGTGACGCACGCCGTTCTCGACCAGGTTGACGACCAGGCGGTGCAGGTCGTCGGGGTTGCCGTCGATCTCGACCGCCTCGGGAGCATCGAGCGAGAGCACGTGGTGCTCGGCGAACGGCCGCACCTCGGCGATCGCCGCCTCCGCGATCTCGGTCAGGTCGCAGCTGCGCCGGGGACCGACCCGCCCGGCGTCGGCGCGGGCGAGCAGCAGCAGATCGGCGACCAGGCGGCGCATGCGCCGCGACGAGCCGAGCGCACCGGCGACGATCTCCTCTTCATCGGGGTCGGCTCCGCGCTGCGCGAAGCTCGCCTCGAGCAGCTCGAGATTGGCGAGGATGCTGGTCAGGGGCGTGCGCAACTCGTGCGAGGCGTCGGCGACGAAGTCACGCTGCGCCTGGATCATCTGCTGGGTCTCCGAGCGGGCGGCGTCGAGCTCGCGCAGCATCTCGTCGAGCGTCTGCGCCAACTCCGCGACCTCATCCTCCGACTCCGGCATCGGCAGCCGCCGGGAGGGGTCGCGAGTGGTGGCGATGCCTCGCGCGGCCGCGGTCAGCGAGGAGATCGGGCGCATCGCCCGTCCGGCGACGGCGAGGCCGGCGAGCGCGGCCAGGATCGTGCCGCCGATCACACCGCAGGCGAGGAACAGCCAGAGCTTGCTAAGGGTCTCCTCGAGCGAGGCCCGGCTGCGCGCGTACTGGAGATACGTGGGAGGAATCGCGCTTTCGGCCAGCGGCAGTGCCGCGACGTCGAAGTTGCCTACCTGGTGGACCTGGTCGGGATCCGGGAGACCGAGGTCGGGTGCCCCGTCGCTCTCACGCAGCACCGTGCCTGTCGAGTCGACGATCCGGACCGCGGCATCCCCGGTCATCAGCAGGTCGAGGACGTTGCGCCCGGGCGAGGTGCTGATCCCGGCGCCCTCGAGCGCGACCTGATTGCGAAGCTGTGAGGCGACGCTGGTCAGCTCCTGATGGAAGTCGTCCTTGACCCGGTCGGTCGCCAGCCTGCCGACGACGAGCGCGAAGACGACCAGGATCAGCAGGGTCAGCCCGGCCGAGACCCCGGCGAGCCGCCAGCGCACCGGCCAGCGGCGAACCGAGAACGTGAGCCGCCGCGCGACCCGTTCAGGCATCGCCCGAGGCGGCCCGGATCACATAGCCGGCGCCGCGCTTGGTATGCAGCACGCGGGGCTCGTCGCCCTCCTCCAGCTTGCGGCGCAGGTTCGAGATGAAGACGTCGATCGTGTTCGTCATCGCCAGCGGGTCGTAGCCCCAGACCTCCTCGAGCAGGCGCTCGCGCGAGACCACGAGGCGCTGGTTGCGCATCAGGTACTCGAGCAGCTCGAACTCGCGGTTGGTGAGCTCGATCGGACGGTCACCGCGGTTGACCTCGCGCGTGTCCGGATTGAGCCGCAGATCGCCGACCACCAGTGCGGCGCTGCCCCGTGGGGGCCGCCGGCGCATCAGGGCCCGCATACGCGCCAGCAGCTCCTGGCGCTCGAACGGCTTCGCCAGGTAGTCGTCGGCGCCCGAATCGAGGCCCTCGACGCGGTTGTCGAGGTCGGTGCGCGCGGTCAGGATCAGGATCGGGACGTCGGACTCGGCCCGCAGCCGGCGGCAGACCTCGACCCCGTCGAGCCCGGGCAGCCCGAGGTCGAGGATGACGAGGTCGGGCACGAACTCCTCGGCGGCGCGCAGAGCGTCGACGCCGTCGGCCGAGGAGCGGACCTCGTGGCCCTCCTGGCGCAGCGTCCGTCGAAGGACGTCGGCGATCGCCTCGTCGTCCTCGACCACGAGTACGCGCCCCGCATGTTGGTCGTCGTTGAGCACAGCCAAGAGGGTAGAGGCGAAAACCCCGGTCAGGCCGGATATTTAGCGCCGGTTTAGCGCTTCGGGCCCGGAGGCGGAGCGAAGCGGAGCCGATCGCGCCGCCGTTGAGGCGCCTCCTGTTCGACCGGGCCGGCGCAGGGGTCCGCGGTCGGCTGTCGAACTCCCAGGCACGGAGCGGGCGTCCGCGCGCTCCGCCCTGAGCATGATCTTCCCGTGGACCAAAAAGCCCCAGAAGCGCCGGCGTACGGCGGCGAGGCGCAAGCCCGCCAGCCGCGCCCGCCCTCAGCGACGCGACCCGCGTGACCTCGTCGAGGGCCTCGAGCAGCGCCACTACGACGTCATTGGCCTCGCCCTCGTGGCCGCCGCCGTATATCTGGCGTTCGTCCTCTATCTCGGCTGGGACGGAGGCCAGGTCGGCGGCTGGCTCGCCGAGGGACTCGCACAGGCCTTCGGCCAGGTCGCCTATGTGGTCCCGCTGGCGCTCGCCGCATTCGGCGGCTCGCTGCTCGCCCGGCCCCTGATCGAGACTCCGTCGGCACTCAATGCCGGCGGCATCCTGGTGCTCGCGGCGCTGCTGCTCGCGTTCGCCGCCGAGACCGCGGGTCTGGGGCCGGAGCGGCCGCACCGCCACGACTACTTCGAGCAGAAGTTCATGGTCGAGCACGGTGGCGCCGTCGGCGAAAGCCTCTATTGGGCCTCGACGACCCTGTTCCAGCGCATCGGCGCCCACATCCTCGTCCTGCTGATGTTCGTCTCCGGCGCTTTGCTGCTGACCGGGACCACCGTCGCGGCGGTTCTCGGGGCGACCGGCCGCGCGGTGCGCAGAGCCGGCAGCGGTACCCGCGAGGTGGCACGCACGGTTCGCACCCAGCGCCTCGGCGCCGAGGCCAGTCCGTGGGGCGACGCGCCCGGGGATGAGATCGCGGTCAGCCGCGGGCGCGAGACCGAGACCTTCGAGACCGAGCGCCTGGCCCCGGACGCCGACTCCGAGGCGGAGACGATCGCGATCCACGAGCGCGACGACGGCGAGGGCTGGGACGCCGACGAGGACGAGTTTTCCTATCAGCCGGATGCAGCCACCGAGCCCACCGGGATCGCGGGCGAGGTCAACGTCATCGAGGAGCAAGGACTGGGGGTTACCCCGCAGGGCAAGAAGCGCACCCGCGACGGGATTACCGAGTCGGAGGAGATCGACTACAAGCTGCCGCCGACCAAGGCGCTGGAGAAGGGCAAGGCCGACCCGGGCCCCGACATGCGCGATCGCGACGCGACCGCCAAGGCGCTGCTCGAGTCGCTGCGCCACTTCGGCGTCGAAGCGCGGCTGCTGGGCACCGTCAGCGGCCCTCACGTGAGCCGCTACGAGCTCCAGCTGGCGCCGGGGACCAAGGTCTCCAAGGTCGCCCAGCTGAAGGATGACCTCGCCTACGCGCTCGCCTCGACCGACATCCGCATCCTCGCCCCGATCCCGGGCAAGAAGGCGGTCGGGGTCGAGGTCCCGAACCAGCGCCGCCGCCTGGTCCGCCTCGGCGACCTCTACATGGAGCGCCCCAAGGGCGCCTCGCCGTTGCTCGCCTGGCTCGGCAAGGACGTCTCCGGCCAGGCCGTGAGCGCCGACCTGGCGCAGATGCCGCA
The DNA here is from genome assembly GCA_036561205.1 of Solirubrobacterales bacterium. Lineage (GTDB taxonomy): Bacteria > Actinomycetota > Thermoleophilia > Solirubrobacterales > 70-9 > WHSW01. Next base: position 4,311 of record DATBPT010000058.1, on the reverse strand, counting down.
CGTGCTCGTCGCCGGGACCACCGGCTCGGGCAAGTCCGGCTGTATCAACGCGATCCTGACCTCGATCCTCATGCACGCGTCGCCGAACGAGGTCCGCCTGGTGCTCGTCGACCCGAAACGGGTCGAGCTCAACCACTACGAGCGCGTTCCGCACCTGCTCACGCCCGTGGTCACCAACCCGAGGCTGGCGGCGAACGTGCTCGCCAACCTGATCGGCGAGATGGAGAGCCGCTACGCGGTGATGAGCGAGGCCCGGGCTCGCAACCTGGTCGAGCTCAACCGGGCGCGCAAGAAGGCAGGCCGGCCGACGCTGCCCCACATCCTCTGCGTGATCGACGAGCTCGCCGACCTGATGATGGTCGCCCCGGCCGAGGTCGAGGACTCGATCATCCGCCTGGCGCAGAAGGCGCGGGCGATCGGCATCCATCTGGTGCTGGCGACGCAGCGACCCTCGACCGACGTGATCACGGGCACGATCAAGGTCAATATCCCGTCGCGGATCGCCTTCGCGGTCGCCTCCCAAGTCGACTCCCGCGTGATCCTCGACGGCGGCGGTGCCGAGACCCTGCTCGGCCAGGGCGACATGCTCTTCCGCCCGGTCGGGACCTCGAAGATGAACCGGATCCAGGGCGCGTTCGTGACCGAGGAGGAGATCGCCCGCGTCTGCAACTTCTGGGCAAAGCAGGGCGAGCCCGACTTCGACGAGGAGCTGCTCGAGGCCAAGGAGCCCGAGATCGAGGGCTCGGCAGAGGGCGAGTTCTCGCCCGACGAGGACGATCTGCTCGCGGACGCGGCGCGGATCGTGGTCGAGTCCGAGACCGCCTCGGTGTCGATGATCCAGCGGCGCCTGCGGGTCGGCTACACCCGCGCCGGCCGGCTGATCGACATGCTCGAGCGGCGCGGGATCATCTCCGGTTACGAGGGCTCGAAGCCGCGCCAGGTGCTGGTCTCGCAGTCGGAGCTGCCGCGCCTGCTCGAACGCTTGGCGAACGGGATGATCGAGAACGCCGCCGGCCCCGACGGCTCGGGCACCGAGACCGACCTCGAGCCGGTCGAGGGCTGAACCCGGCTCCGTAACTCTCGCCGGCGCGCCGATCGCGAGAATACGGCGCGATGAGCGTCCGCGCGGGGATACTGGTCACGGGCACGGAGGTGATCACGGCCCGGATCACCGACCGCAACGGGCCCTGGGTGTCCGAGCGCCTGGCCGCGCTCGGGGTCGAGGTCGCCCACATCCTGGTTGTCGGCGACCGCCCCGACGACCTCGAGGCCGGGCTGCGGTTCATGGCCGCGGAGGGATGCGAGCTGATCATCACCAGCGGCGGCCTCGGCCCGACCGCCGACGATCTCACCGCCGAGGTCGTCGCCCGCTTCGCCGGAGTCGAGCTCGAGCTGGACGAGGGCATGGAGGAGAAGATCGCGAAGATCATCGCCGCCTTCGCCCGCCGGATGCGCTTCGACCCCGAGGCTCTGCGCGCGGCCAACCGCAAGCAGGCGATGATCCCGCGCGGCGCCGAGGCGATCGACCCGGCCGGGACCGCGCCGGGCCTGGTGGTGCCGGTCGAGGGCGGGCCGACCGTGATCGTGCTCCCGGGCCCGCCGCGTGAGCTGCACGCGATGTGGGAGCCGGCGGTCGCCAGCGCAGCGGTCCGGGCCGTGCTCGAGCGGGCGGAGCCCTACGTCGTCCAGACCGTGCGCATGTTCGGCCTGCCGGAATCCGAGATCGCCCAATCCCTGCGCGAGATCGAGTCCGAGACCGAGCTCTCCTCGCTCGAGATCACGACCTGCCTGCGCCGCGGCGAGATCGAGATCGACATCCGCCACCGGCCGGGGGCGGAGGCGACCCGCGAGGCGCTCGTCGCCGGCCTTGCCGAGCGCCACGAGAACTTCATCTTCAGCACCGACGGCTCGACGATCGACGAGCAGGTGGCCGAGCTGCTGCGCGCCCGGCGCCGGATCGCGCTCGGTGAATCGTGCACGGCGGGCCTGCTCGCGGCTCGCCTCGCCGATCCGCCGGGAGCCTCGGCGTACCTGCTCGGGGGCGTGGTCTCGTACTCGAACGAGGCGAAGGTCGAGCTGCTCGGGGTGCCGGCCGCCCTGATCGAGGAGCACGGTGCGGTCTCCCCGCAGGTGGCGGAGGCGATGGCGGACGGAGCGGCGGAGCGCTTCGGCGCCGACCTCGGCGTCGGGATCACGGGAATCGCCGGCCCCGACGGCGGCAGCGCCGAAAAGCCGGTCGGCTACGTGTGCATCTGCGTCAAGGTCCCCGGCGGCCCGATGATCGCCCGCGACCCGGTGATCCCCGGCGACCGCCACGAGATCCGCGACCGCTCCTGCACCCTGGCGCTGCATCTGATCCGGAGGCTGCTGCGGGGCGAGGACTTCCCGCTCTGACTCTTAGCGACCCGCAGCCGTACGAGATCGCGATCCCCGACGAGGTGCTCGAAGACCTGGGCGAGCGGATCGCGCGGGTGCGCTGGCCGGCGCAGCCGCCCGGGATCGGCTGGGAGCACGGGGCCGACTTCGACTACCTGCGCGAACTCTGCGAGTACTGGCGCGACGGATATGACTGGCGCCAGATCGAGCGCGCGCTCAACGGGCTCTCCAACTGGCGCTGGGAGGGGATCCACCTGATCTGGGAGCGCGCGCGGCTGGATCCGCGCGGCGTCGGCGCCCCGACCCGCCTGCCCGTGCTCCTGATCCATGGCTGGCCCGGGGCGCCGATCGAGTTCCTCGACCTGGTGGCGGCGCTGGTCGCGGCCGGACACGACGTCGTCGTCCCCTCGCTGCCGGGCTTCGCCTTCTCGGATGCCCCCGAACCGCCGCTCAACGTCGCCGGCGTGGCCGCCCGTCTGCGGGCCCTGATGAGCGCCCTCGGCTACGGCCGCTACGCGGTCCAGGGCGGCGACTGGGGCTCGATCATCGGCGCCCGGATGGCCTTCGACGATGCCGAGGCGGTCGCCGCCCTGCACCTCAATGCGCCAGGGGTGCTGCCGGTTCCGGCCGACCTTTCGCAGCCGCCGATGAGCGAGGCCGAGCTCGCTTACGCGCAGACCGCCCGGCGCTGGCGCCTGCGGGGCGGCTTTCACCTGCTCGCCCAGGGCGCCGCGCCGGACGCGCTTGCGCCCGGGTTTCACGACTCGCCCGCGGGGCTAGCCGCCTGGCTGGTCGACAAGTACCGGCGCTGGTCGGACTGCGAGGGCGAGGTCGAGCGCCGCTTCTCCAAGGACGAGGTCTGTGACTTCCTGACGATCTACTGGGCGACCGAGACGATCGCGTCATCGATGCGCATCTACGCGGCGGAGGCTCGCGATCGCTGGCGGTTCGCCGCCGGCGAGCGGATCGAGGTGCCGGCGGCGGTCGCCGACTTCCCGGCGGAGATCGTGCGGCCGCCGCGGGAGTGGGTCGAGCGCGTGCTCGGCGACCTGCGGCGCTGGACCGAGTTCGACCGCGGCGGCCACTTCGCCGCCTTCGAGGAGCCGGAGTTGCTCGGCGGCGACCTGATCGAGTTCCTGGCGGAACTCTGAGCCCGAGCCGGCGCGGCGGCGGGTCGTTCCGGATTTGGACGAAAGCGTCACAGAGGCGTTACCCAGCAGTGCCAACTTTGGATCAATTGGGACAGCGCTTCTCGGTCCACGCCTGGGCCCGGCGACCTCCGTCCGCATCGGTTCGTACCGTCGACATCGATGCTCGAACGAGTGCAAGAACGTCTATCTGAGCCGCGCGAGCGCGTTCAGAGCGGCCCCGCTGACAAGCTCGCTGGCGCTGGCGATCCGGAGCTGAGCGCCGCCGCGGCTCCGCGGAACCGCGATGACATGTCATGTGACGACGTCACAACGGTTCCGCGGAACCATGACTGTGACGCTCACATGTCATCTCTCGTCGCTGAGATCGAGGAGCGGCTTGAGGTCTTGGAGGATCAGCTGGCCAAGGTTGCGCCGATCGTCTATGAACGCGAGCGGCTGATCAGTGCCCGGGCGCAGCTGCTGGGCGAGCCGCCTCCACCGCCGGCGACCGCGCCGAGGCGGATAACGCGAGAGGACGTCGTCTCGGTGCTTTGCTCGCACGCCGGCATCCGTGCCGGCGAGATTGCCCGCGTTCTCGGCGCCGGCCAGCCGGCGATCTCGGCTCACCTTTATCGCGGCAAGGGGACGCGCTTTCGCTCTCGCGGGGGCGGTGGTTTCTCGTCGACGAAAAGTGCCGCTCTTCGTTGCGACCTCAACCGGTCAATGCACCACCCCTGACGTTTCGCATCGTCTCATCTAGTCCGAGCGCTGTCGAGCGAAGGCCGTAGGCCGCAGCGAGATCAGC
>DATBPT010000057.1:0-13108 GCA_036561205.1 Solirubrobacterales bacterium | reverse complement strand
CCCTGCCTTTCGTTGCTCGCGTCGGAAGGAAGGTGGGCCAGTCCGTAGTTGCTGACCAAGACAAGATCGACGAAGTCTTCGCGACCATCGACTCGGAGGCAGCTGGGCGGCAGCTCCTCGCCGATGAAGGACTCAGTTTCCAGCATCCACATCACCTTCCTGGGTCGTTCCTGGGTCGGCGCAGGACGCTGACTCTGACCATGTGCGGGGACAGGCGAGGGGAGACGCCGATGCACCGGATTGCGATCGTGGGGCGTGACGAGCAGGGCAAGAAGGCGCTGGAGTCGATCCAGCTTTCGGTGCGTCCCGCGAAGAGCGAGTCGAAGTCATGGCGGTACGAGAGCGCTTTCAAGGACTTCGGGGCTGCAGTGAGAACCGCCGGCGACATCAGTTCACGGCTGGATGTAGCTGTGCGGGTCATGGGGCGCTTTGGCTCTGACAAGCAGGGCCAGGTTGGGACGAACTCGCTCCCGTGTATCCCCGCGGCCTCAGTACGACCCGGGATGGCGATGTTCACCGCCGACGGTGGCTACGACTTCGTCGAGTCAATCGACCGGATTGAGCTCGATCGTCCCGTGTACGACATCAACGTGGAGGGAACTCACAACTTCATCGCTAACGGGCTCGTTACACACAACTCGGTGTATTCCTTCCGCGGCGCCGACATCCGCAACATCCTCGAGTTCGAGCGTGACTTCCCGGACGCCGAGACGGTGCTCTTGGAGCAGAACTACCGCTCGACCCAGACGATCCTCGACGCCGCCAACGGGCTGATCGCCCACAACGTCGATCAGAAGCCGAAGCACCTCTGGACTGACGGCCAAACGGGCGAGAAGATCATCGTCGGCGAGTTCGACGACGAGCATGCCGAGGCTCGCTACGTCGCCTCGGAGGTCAACCGGCTGGTCGAGGAGGGGATGTCGCGTGACCAGGTCGCGGTCTTCTACCGCGTCAACTCCCAGAGCCGGGTGCTCGAGGACACCCTGGTCCGGTTCGAGATCCCCTACCAGGTGATCGGCGGGACGAAGTTCTACGAGCGAGCCGAGATCAAGGACGCGGTCGCATACCTGCAGCTGCTCGCCAACCCGGCCGACGCGATCTCGTTCTCGCGCGTGGTCAACTCGCCGCGGCGCGGGATCGGACAGCAGACCCAGGCGAGGATGCTTTCGCACGCGAACACGATCGGCGCCGACGTCTGGGAGGTGTTCGCCAACCACACCGCGATCCCGGGCCTCGGGCCGGCCGCGCTGAAGGCCGTCGGGCGCTTTGCCGAGACGATGGCGGCGCTTCGCCAGCGGGCCGAGAAGCGCGGCCCGGTCGCCGAGCTGCTCGAGGCCACCCTGCACGAGACCGGCTACATCGAAGCGCTCGAGGCCGAGCGCACGGTCGAGGCCGAGGGCCGGATCGAGAACCTCGAGGAGCTGGTCGGCGTCGCGGGCGAGTTCGACGCCAACCGCGAGCTCGAGGGCGACTCGGAGGTCAGTCCGCTGGAGGAGTTCCTGGCGCAGATCTCGCTGGTCACCGTCCAGGACGACATCCGCGAGGAGGAGAGCCTGGCGACACTGATGTCGCTCCACAACGCCAAGGGCCTCGAGTACGACCACGTCTTCGTGATCGGCTGCGAGGAGGGGGTCTTCCCGCACTCGCGCTCGCTCGAGGAGGGCAACGTCGAGGAGGAGCGCCGGCTCGCCTACGTCGGTGTCACCCGCGCCCGCGAGCGCCTCTGGCTCACCTACGCGCGCCGGCGTTCGCTGCACGGCGGCGCCAGCTGGAACCTGCCCTCGCGGTTTCTGAAGGAGCTCCCGGAGCAGCTGATCGAGGCGCACGTGGCGACGACGGCGACCGGGTGGTCGATCGGCGGCGACGCGCGTAGCCGCGCGACCGGGTTCGGCCAGCGACCCTCGGACGGCGGCTTCTCGACCCCGGCGCCGCCGCAGCCGAGCCCGCCACCGGTCCCCTACTCGGTCGGTGACGACGTCCTCCACGCGAGCTTCGGGGAGGGTGTCGTAACCGCGGTCGAAGCGGGCTCGGTGGTCGTCGTGCGCTTTGCCGGCGACGGTGCCGAGCGCAAGCTGATGGCCGACTACGCGCCGCTGAAGAAGGTCGCGTGAGCGCACAGGTGATCGACGGCAAGGCGGTCGCGGCAGAGGTCAGGGAGCGGGTCGCCGAGGACGTGCGCCGCTTCGCCGCCGAGCGCGACGGCGACGTGCCCGGGCTGGCGACGGTCCTGGTCGGCGAGGACCCGGCCTCGCAGGTCTACGTTGCCAACAAGCGCCGCCAGACCGAGGAGGTCGGGATGCGCTCGTTCCACCACGAGCTGGGCGAGGGAACCCCGACCGATGAGCTGCTCGACCTGATCGCGGAGCTGAACGAGGAGGAGACCATCGACGGGATCCTCGTCCAGCTGCCGCTGCCGGAGCAGATCGACCAGGACGACGTGATCTCCGCGATCTCGCCCTACAAGGACGTAGACGGGCTCACCGCGGCGAGCGCCGGGCTGCTCGCCCAGGGCCGGCCCGGCCTGGTCCCCTGCACACCCCGGGGGGTAATGGAGCTGCTGCGCCATGCCGGGGCCGAGGTGGAAGGGGCCGAGGCCGTGGTCCTGGGGCGCTCGATCCTGGTCGGCCGGCCGCTGGCCTCGCTGCTGCTTGGCGCCAACGCCACGGTCACGGTGTGTCACTCGCGGACCCGCGACCTCGCCGCCGTCTGCTCGCGCGCCGACATCCTGATCGCCGCGGTCGGCTCGCCCCGGTTGGTGACCGCGGAAATGGTGAAGCCGGGGGCGACCGTGATCGACGTCGGCACCAATCGCACCGATGACGGCCTCGTCGGCGACGTCGACTTCGAAGCCGTGCGCGAGGTGGCGGGTGCGATCACTCCGGTCCCAGGAGGGGTGGGGCCGATGACGATCGCAATGTTGCTCGCAAATACCGTCGCCGCGGCGTTCGACCGTCCGCGCTAGCGATGTAGGCTGCCGCCGACAATCCACTCCATCTCACGAGGAGAAATATGGACGCAGGAAGGCTTGGAAGAGGAGAGCTGATCGCCGCGGTCTCAGGGGCGGCGCTCTTCATCATCATGTTCTTGCCGTGGTTCGGCTACGACTTCTCTGGCGCGGCGAGCGACGTTGCCGACCAGCTCGGGGTCTCTGTGCCCGACGCGAGCGTCAACTTCAACGCTTGGGAATCGTTCGGCTTCATCGACATCGTCCTCTTCGTCACCGTGATCGTCTCGGTCGCCTTCGGCGTCGCCGGAGCGATGGCGCGCGACGTGGCGCTGCCGGTCGCAGCGAGCGCAATCACGGCAGGCCTCGGCATCCTCTCGCTCGTGCTCGTCGCCTACCGGCTGCTCGACACGCCGTCCGAGTCGAGCCGCAAGTTCGGCCTCTTCCTCGGCCTGATCGCGACGGCGGGAATCGCCTACGGAGGTTGGATCGGCATGCAGGAGGAGGGGACCTCCTTCGGCGACCAGGTGGATCGCGTGCAGGGAGACAGCGGCGACGCGCCTCCGCCCCCGCCGGCAGCGCCCCCGCCCCCGCCTGCAGCTCCGCCTTCGGTCTAGCAGCGTAACCCGGGCTCTTGGCTCGGGAGGAGAGGTGAACGCGGCGGCCGCCCCCGGGCGGCCGCCGTCGTTTGTGAGGCTCAGGCGGCCCGGTCGGCGATCTGGTGCGCAACCCGCGAGGCGACGGCGACGATCGTCATCATCGGGTTGACGCCGATCGAGCTCGGCAGCAGGCTGGCGTCGGCGACGTAGAGGCCCTCGGCGCTATGAACCGCGCCGTCGGTGCCGGTGACGCCGCGATTCGGGTCGGCGTCCATTCGTGCCGTGCCCATCGGGTGAAACGCCTCCAGCCGCAGCGCCTTGCGCGGTGGGGGGGAGGATTCGAGGTCCGCGATCCGCCCCCGCGGCAGGGTGACGATCCCCGAGATCTGGGGATAGACCTCGCTCGCGCCCGCCGCGTAGAGGATCTCCGCCGCGCGGGCGATGCCGAACACCAGTCGCTCGGCGTCCTCGCGGATCAGCTGGTAGCTGATCCGCAGCGAGCCGTCGCGGGCGAGCCCGACCCTTCCCGAGGAGCGATCGGAGAGATGGATCCCGGTCGAGGCGATCTCGCCGTAGCGCAGCATCCGCTCCTGGTGCTCGACGCCGCTGCCCGGAAGCCACTGACCGCCGAACGCAAGCGGGGTGAAGGTCGCCTCGAGCAGGATGCCCCGGTCGTCCCACTCGTCGACCGCGTAGCTCTGCATCACGCCCTCCCAGCCGCGGACCTGCTCCTCGAAGCGCCCGCCGACCCAGGAGGCCGGATGCACCCGCAGGTTCCGCCCGAGCTGGCCGCTGGCGGAGACGAAGCTCGATCGCAGCAGCAGCTCGGGCGTCCCGAAGGCTCCCCCGGCGAGCACCACGCCGCGACGGGCGTGGACCGCGAACGGCCGTCCCGGGTGGCCGGGGACGGCGACCCCGGCGCGGCACTCGACGCCGACCGCCCGATCGCCCTTGAAGGTCACCCGGCGGGCCTCGACCCCGGCGCGCACGCGGGCACCGGCGGCCACCGCGCGTGGGAGGTAGGAAACGTGCATCGCGCGCTTGGCGTCCAACCGGCAGCCGTTGGGGCAGGAGCTGCACTGGTTGCAGCGGCCGGCGTTGCGGCTCAGGGGCGCGTGGCTGAACCCGAGCGCCTCGGCGCCGTCGCGCACCAGCTGGCCGTTTCGGCCCATCGTCTCCGGGTCCACCGGCGCCACGTGCAGCATCTCCTCGGCGGCCTCGTACTCGCCGTCGAGCTCCGCCGCCCAGCCGATCCCGTGCTCGGTCGCCCAGCGCGCGAGGACCGGCGGGGGCGTCCGAAAGCAGGTGCCCGAGTTGATCACCGTGGTCCCGCCGACCGCGCGCCCGACCGGCGTCGGCACCGCCGGGCGGCCTTCGGCGACGGTCGAGCCGCCGCCGCGGTAGAGGCTCGCCATCGCCGCCAGCGGCTGCTCGGGATAGTCGTTGCGATCGACGTAGGGGCCGGCCTCGAGCACGATCACGTCATGTCCGGCCTCGGCGAGCACGGTCGCGGCGACGGCGCCACCGGCGCCCGAGCCGACGACGACGAAGTCGCAGATCTCCTCGTCACCGGCGGGCTCCAGGTCTCCCAGCGGCGCGCCGCCCGCTCCCGCGGCCGGCTCCGGCTGGTTGCCGCCGGCGACCGCGCAGCGCGCCTCGTAGCCGACCGCCTCGCGGACGCGCGGGTCATTCGTGTAGCCGAGCCCGGCGAGCACCTTGAGCAGCAGCGTCAGGTCGCGCTTGGCCGCCGACCGCGATCGCTCGGCATCGGCCAGGAAGGCGCGACGGGCCTCTATCCCCATGCGCGAGAACCGTCGCGGGAAGGTCATCAGATCGAACACCCGCAAGCCGAGGCGGATGCCGAGCAGCGACCGCCGCGGCAGCACCCGCAGCAGCGGCGCGAGCTCGGCGACCGCGTCCACGGATCCTGGCTCGGGAACCGTCCCCGCGGCCGGTGGCAGCGCCCCGACACCCGGCGCCATCGCCTCGGCGAAGGCGCCGAGGATCCGTCTCTCTTCGGGACGGAGGGCGCTGCGACCGCCGGGTGGCGACGTCGCCCCGCCGCGCATAGCCGTTGCCCCCGTCATCGCGGGCGGCAACCTAACATGCAAGACCGATGATCCCGACCAGCGCACGCCCAGATGACGCGCGGATCCCGTCGCCCGCCCGCGCCCGTGCTCCTCGCGTGTGCCAGCTGGCACACGCGTCGTCGCCCGCCCGCGCCCGACTCGGTCCCGTGCGCCCCTGGTCGCACGCTGGCCAGAGATCAGCGGTCTAGCCGGTGATCGATCGCGAGCAGGTCCTGCACGTCGCGCGCCTGGCGCGGCTCGAGCTCTCCGACGAGGAGATCGACCGGATGGCGGGCGAGCTCTCCGGGATCCTCGAGCACGTCGACCGGATCGCCGCACTCGAGCTCAACGAGGTCGAGCCGACCACCCACGTGGTCGCGCTCGAGAATGTCCTCCGCGCCGACGAACCCGAGCCCTGCCTGCCGCGCGAGCGGGCGCTCGAGAACGCTCCCGACCCCGCCGACGGCTTCTTCCGCGTCCCCTCGCCCCAGGCTCAGTGAGCGAGCTGCTCGAGCTCAGCGCGGCCGATGCGATCGGCCGGATCGCGGCCGCTGAGGTCTCCTCCGGCGAGTACTTCGACGCCTATGCGGACGCCGCCGCGGGCGACGAGCTCAACGCCTACCTGTGGCGGGCGCCACCGGGCGGCGGCGGCGCCGGGGGCGAGCCGCTGCGCGGGGCGCCGATCGCGGTCAAGGACCTCTTCTGCACGGAGGGCATCGAGACCACCGCGGGCTCGCGCATCCTCGAGGGCTACCGGCCGCCGTACACCGCGACCGCGGTCCGCAAGCTCGGCGAGGCCGGCGCCCGCCTGCTCGGCAAGACGAACATGGACGAGTTCGCGATGGGCTCCTCGAATGAGAACTCGGGCTACGGGCCGGTCCAGAACCCGTGGGATCGATCGCGCGTACCGGGTGGCTCGTCGGGCGGTTCGGCGGCGGCGGTCGCCGGCCGGCTCGCACCATGGGCGATCGGCACCGACACCGGCGGCTCGATCCGCCAGCCCGCGGCGCTCTGCGGGATCGTCGGCCTGAAGCCCACCTACGGCGCGATCTCCCGCTACGGGATGGTCGCCTTCGCCTCCTCGCTCGACCAGTGCGGTCCGCTGACCCGCACGGTCACCGACGCGGCCCTGCTGCTGCGCGCGATGGAGGGCCGCGACGCGCACGACTCGACCTCGGTCGGGATCGCGGGCGGGGTGGAGCTGCCGTCGCGCACCGACCTCAACGGGCTGCGATTCGGCGTCGCCCGCGACTTCTCCCACCACGCCGAGGGGGTCGAGGCCGGCGTCGCCGAGGTCTTCGAGCGCTCACTCGGCGTGATCGAACGGCTCGGCGGCACGATCGAGGAGATCGCGCTCCCCAACGCCGAGCACGGAATCTCCGCTTACTACGTGATCGCGCCGGCGGAGGCGTCCTCGAACCTGCAGCGCTACGACGGCGTCCGCTACGGGATCCGCGAGGCCGACGGCAGTCTCGACGCGATGTACGAGCGCACTCGCGCGCGCGGCTTCGGCGACGAGGTCAAGCGGCGGATCATGCTCGGCACCTACGCGCTCTCGTCCGGCTACTACGAGGCCTACTACGGGCGGGCGCAGAAGGTGCGAACGAAGATCGCCGAGGACTTCACCGGCGCCTTTGAGTCGGTCGACCTTGTCGTCACCCCGACCTCGCCCTCGGTCGCCTTCGAGCTCGGGGCGCGGACCGCGGATCCGCTGGCGATGTACCTCTCCGACTACTTCACCGTGCCGATGTCGCTCGCCGGCATCCCCGCGATCTCGATCCCGGCGGGGGTGGCGGCGCCTCCCGCAGGCGGCGCCGAGCTCCCGGTCGGCCTGCAGATCGCCGCGCCCGCGTTCGCCGAGTCGAAGCTGCTCGACGCCGCCCACGCGCTCGAGGGCGCGATCGGGTTCGACAGGAGGCCGGCGTGACCGAGGCCGAGGTGCGCGATGCGGCCGTGGAGGCGCTCGACGCCCTTCCGCAGTGGGTCCGCGACGAGCTCGGTGACGTGGCGGTGATCGTCGAGGAGTCGCACCCCGACGGGCTGATGGGGATCTATGACCCGGTCGGGGGGCTCAACCGGATCGTCCTCTTCCGCGCCGAGAACCCGGACGCCGAGGAGGTCAGGCGCACGGTCTGGCACGAGGTCGGCCACCACCTCGGCATGGACGAGGACCGGCTCGAGGAGCTCGGCTATGCCTGAGACGACCTGGGAACCGGTGATCGGGCTCGAAATCCACGTGCAGCTGCGCACGCGGACGAAGATGTTCTGCGGCTGCGAGCTCTCGTTCGGCGACGAGCCCAACGTGCACACCTGCCCGATCTGCCTCGCCCACCCGGGGTCGCTGCCGGTCCCCAACGAGCAGGCGATCCGGTACGCGCTGCAGATCGGGCTGGCGCTCGGTTGCCAGATCGCGCCGCGGTCGATCTTTCACCGCAAGAACTACTTCTATCCCGACAACCCGAAGGCGTACCAGATCAGCCAGTTCGACTTTCCGCTGGCCACCGGGGGCCGGCTCGGCGACGTTCGCATCCACCGCGCCCACCTGGAGGAGGACGCCGCGAAGCTCGTGCACGATTCCGCCTCGGGCCGGATTCACGACTCCGGCACCTCGCTGGTCGACTTCAACCGCGGCGGCACGCCGCTGGTCGAGATCGTCACCGAGCCCGACCTCCACGACGCGGCGACGGCGCGCGAGTGGCTGCAGCTGCTGCGGACGACGATCCGCCAGATCGGCGCCTCGGACGTGAACATGGACGAGGGCAGCCTGCGCTGCGACGCCAACGTCTCGCTGCGGGCGGCGGGCAGCGACGAGCTCGGGACCAAGACCGAGCTCAAGAACATGAACAGCTTCCGCTTTCTCGAGCGCGGGGTGGAGGCCGAGATCGAGCGCCAGGCCGAGATCCTCGACGCCGGCGGCCAGGTCGAGCAGGAGACCCTCCACTTCGACCCCCGGACCGGGTCTCTGACCCCGCTGCGCTCGAAGGAGTACTCGCACGACTACCGCTACTTCCCCGAGCCCGACCTGGTGCCGCTGGCGCCGACCGAGGCGATGATCGCCGCGGCGCGCGAGGCGCTGCCGGAGCTGCCGGCCGAGCGCCGCGAGCGCTACGCGACCGAGCTCGGCTTGAGCGAGAAGCCCGCGACCCAGCTTGCCTTCGACGCCGAGCTCGGCGACTACTTCGAGCGCGCTCTGGCCGCCGCCGGTGGCGTCGACGCGCCGACGATCGCCAACTGGGTCACCGGCGCGCTGGTTGCGCGGCTGCGCGAAGCTGGCGAAGACGACTCCGACCCCGCTGCCTGGAAGGTCGGCCCCGAGGCGCTGGCGAAGCTCGCAGGCATGGTCGAGGCGAAGCAGGTCTCGACCGGGGCCGGGCGCAAGGTGCTGGCGGCGATGGTCGCCGAGGGCGGCGACCCCGCCGAGATCGCCGAGCGCGAGGGCCTCGGCGGGATCGAGGAGCCGGATGAGCTGGAGGCGATCGTCGAGCGCGCGATCGAGGCCGATCCCGAGGCCGCCGAGCGGGTCCGCGGTGGCAACGAGAAGGCGATCGGGCCGCTGGTGGGCTTCGTCATGCGGGAGACCAAGGGGCGCGCCGACGGGGGAGAGGTAACGCGGCTGATCCACGAAAAGCTCGGTCTCTAGTGCGTTCCGGCACTTTGTAACAGTTTGTTACAAGCTGTGGCACAATAGGAGCCATGGCGTGGAACGTCGTCATCGCCGGGGGAGGCTTCGCCGGATCGTCGGCGGCGCGCGAGCTCGAGCGCATCCTGCCGAAGCAGTCGGCGCGCCTGGTACTCGTCAACGACGTCAACTACATGCTCTACACGCCGTTCCTGCCGGAGGCCGCGGCGGGCACGCTGGAGCCGCGCCACGTGGTCACGCCGCTGCGCGACATCCTCAGGCGGACGTATCTGCGCCTCGGCGCGATCTCCGGCCACGACCCGGCGGCGCGCACGGTCGAGCTGCGAACCCACGAGGGAGAGGTCGAGGCGATCCGTTACGACCAGCTCCTGATCGCGGTCGGCTCGGTCTCGCGCTCGCTGCCGATCCCCGGCCTCGCCGAGCACGCGATCGGCTTCAAGAGCCTCGCCGACGCGATCTGGCTTCGCAACCACGTGATCGAGACGCTCGAGCAGGCGAACGCGACCGAGGACCCGGTGCACCGCGAGGAGCTACTCACCTACGTCTTCGTCGGCGGTGGCTACTCGGGGCTCGAGGCACTCGCCGAGCTCCAGGACTTCGCCGCCGACGCGATGGACCGCTACCCGCGGGCGCGGCTGCAGGGGATGCGCTGGATCCTGGTCGAGGCGACGGACCGGGTGCTGCCCGAGGTTCCCGCCGACCTCGCCGACTACGCGCTGCGCGAGCTGCGCGGGCGCGGCATCGACGTGCGGCTCGGCACCCGGCTGGAGGAGGCGACCGCCGAATCGGCGCTGCTCTCGACCGGCGAGCGGGTACCGACCAGGACCCTGGTCTGGACCGCCGGCGTCAAGCCGCACCCCAGCCTCGCCTCATTCGACGTGCCGCTCGACGAGCATGGGCGGGTCAGGGTCGACGAGCGGATGCGCGTCGAGGGCTCCAGCAACGTCTGGGCGATCGGCGATTGCGCGGCCGTCCCGTATCCGGCCGACCGTGGGCGCGCCTGCCCGCCGACCGCCGCGATGGCGGTCCGGCAGGGCCCGGCGGTCGCCCACAACATCGCCGCCGAGCTCGGCGTCGCGACGCAGCCCCGCCGGTTCGGCTACCTCGGCCGCGAGGCGTTCGTCAACCTCGGCCGCTACAAGGCCGTCGGCAAGATCGGCAAGCTCAAGTTCCGCGGCTTCATCGCCTGGTGGATGGCGCGGACCTACCACATGAGCCAGATCCCGGGCCTCGCTCGCAAGGTCCGCGCGATCGCCGACTGGACCATCGGCTTGCCGTTTCGCCGCGACACCGCCGAGCTCGGCTCGATCGGCCACCCGCGCCCGCTCTCGGCCGAGGTCTACGCCCGCGGCGGCACCCACCGTCCCGTGGACTAGCTTCAACGCATGGCCGGCGGCCTCTACATCCTGTTCGCGTTCAGCTTCGGCCTCCTCACCGGCATCGTCGGCCGGCGCAAGGGCAGCTCGTTCGTGATCTGGTTCGTGGTCGGCGCGGTGCTGCCCGTGCTCGGCCTGATCGCCGCGATCCTGTACCGCAGCGAGCACACCGAGCCCGAGCGGCGCTGCCCGCGCTGCGGCGCGGTGCAGAAGATCCACGTCCAGGTGTGCACGCGCTGCGGCCTCGACATGGACCTGCCCGAGGTCGAGGACGTGCGCCCCGGCCCGGCCTACCGCTGACCCGCCTCAGCGCAGCCAGGTGCGGACGATCGCGTTCGCGAACCCCATCCCGTAACGGACCACGGCCGGCTTCTTCGAGTGGCCCGAGAGCCGGCTGACGACGGTCACGGGGACCTCCTTGGCCGGGACGCCGCGCTTGATCGCCTCGATCATGAACTCAGAGGTGTGGAACTGCTCCTGGCGCAGGACCAGTTGCGGCAGTACGTCGGCGCGTACGGCGCGATAGCCGTTCGAGCAGTCGGTCACGTGCGTCCGGGTGATCAGCGAGACGAGCTTGTTGAAGAAGACGATCCCGGCCTCGCGGGCGGGGTGATTCGCCTCCGCCTCGCCGAGCACCCGGGAGCCGTGGGCGACGGCGACCTCGCCGTCGAGCACCGGCTTCACCAACCGCTCCATCTCTTCCGGCAGGTGCTGACCGTCGGCGTCGAGGGTGACCACGATCCGGGCCCCGGAGTCGGAGAGCAGGCGGTAGCCGGTACGAAGCGCGGCCCCGCCGCCGCGGTTGATCACGTGGCGGGCTACGGTCGCGCCGTGCGCGCGGGCGACCTCCTCGGTGCCGTCGCGCGAGCCGTCGTCGACGACCAGGACCTCGGTCTGGACCCCGCAGACCTCGGCCGGGATCCGGTCGAGGACCTCGCCGACGTTGTCGGCCTCGTTGTAGGCGGGGACGAGGACGCCGATCCGGTCGCGGAAGCGATCCGGATGGCCGGCGACGCGAAACTGCTCCCAGGCGAGGCCCTCGAGCACGGCGGAGAGCTCCGAGGTGATCCGCGAGCCCTGGCTCAGCGCCCTCAGGACGAGCAGGAAGAGGATCAGGATCGCGAAGATCGCGACGCCGACGATCCGGGTCCCGTTCTCGCGGTCGAACGAGAACGCCGAGAGCAGGGCGTCGGGGATCTCGGTGCCGGCGACGATCAGGAGCCCGAGGGAGATCGAGAGCAGGATCAGCACGTCAGCGTTGCGAAGCTCGCGCCGGCGCCAGATCGCGTAGCCGGCGACGAGCGCGGCGAGTACGAGGCCGCCGGCGCGGATCGCGGTCAGCTCGGGCGGCAGGATGTCGGCGAGCGCGGTCATTCGGGCGGGCTCAGGTTAGGGCGTGAGTGAGCGGTGCCCGCCGCCCGTGGCGGCAGGCGGGCGCATTCGGCCGCGGGTGTCTTCGCTACCCTCGCGCCCCATGCGGATCCTGATCCTGGGCGGTGACGGGTACCTCGGTTGGCCGACCGCGATGCGCTTCTCGGCGCGGGGCCACGAGGTATCGATCGTCGACAACTTCTCACGGCGGCGCTGGCATACCGAGCTCTCGACCGACTCGCTGACCCCGATCGCCTCGCTGGCCGAGCGGATCGAGGCCTGGCGCGAGGTTTCGGGCAACGAGATCCACCCCTACGTCGGCTCGATCGAGGACTTCAGCTTCCTCGACTCCGTGATCGCCGAGACGCTGCCGGAGACGATCGTCCACTACGGCGAGCAGCCGTCGGCTCCGTACTCGATGAAGTCGCGCGCGGCCGCGGTCGAGACCCAGTACACGAACGTGATCGGGACGCTCAACCTGCTGTTCGCGATTCGCGACCGGGTGCCGGACTGCCACCTGGTCAAGCTCGGGACGATGGGCGAGTACGGGACCCCGAATATCGACATCGAGGAGGGGTTCATCGAGATCGAGCACAACGGCCGCAAGGACACGCTGCCGTTCCCGAAGCTGCCGGGCTCGCTCTACCACCTGTCGAAGGTGCACGACTCGCACAACATCCACTTCGCCTGCCGGATCTGGGGCCTGCGCGCGACCGACCTCAACCAGGGCGTCGTCTACGGGATCGAGACCGAGGAGTCGGCCGGCGACGAGCGCCTCGTCACCCGCTTCGACTACGACGAGTACTTCGGGACCGTCCTCAACCGCTTCTGCGTGCAGGCGGTGATCGGCCACCCGCTCACGGTCTACGGCGAGGGCGGCCAGACCCGCGGCTTCCTCAACATCCGCGACACGCTCCAGTGCGTCGAGCTGGCGGTCACCAATCCCGCCGAGCTCGGTGAGTTCCGGGTCTTCAACCAGTTCACCGAGCAGTTCTCGGTCTCCGAGCTCGCCGAGCTCGTCAAGAAGGCGGCGGCGGAGACCGGACGACAGGTCGAGGTGCGCAAGTACCCGAACCCGCGGATCGAGCTCGAGAAGCACTACTACAACG
>DATBPT010000056.1:0-3643 GCA_036561205.1 Solirubrobacterales bacterium | reverse complement strand
CTTGGCTTCGTCGTCGACGCCGCGGCCGATCGAGAGCAGGAAGTCCGCCTTGGTGATGTCGATGCCGTCGGCCTTTGCCTCCTCGAAGCCGAGATGAGTGCTGCGAGGGGCGCCGGCCGCAACCGCGGCCTCGCGGACCGGGGGTGCGGCGCTGGTCGTGGCGGCAGGCGAGAACGATCCGATCCGCACCAGGACGATCGTCGTCTGCTTGCCGTCGAACGCCAGCTCGGCCTCGAGCTTGCCTCCGTACAGGCCTCTCCATGCGATCAGGCCGCCGTCCCACCCGACCCGGCTCACGTCGCTGGCGAAGCCGTGCTCCCCGCGCGCGGCGACCGCGGCGGCGAACCCGAGCGAGTCGGCCGTGTGGCCGAGGACGACCACGCTTGGCCGCATCGTCTCGATCAGCGACTCGAGCGCCGCCTCGGCGACGTGGGGCTCGAAGTGGTCGCCGGCGGTGGTCACGGTGACGATCTCGTCCACGCCCTCATAGGCGAGCGAAGCAAGCAACGAATCCGGATCCGGCCCAAGGACGGCGACGATCAACCGGGCCCCCGATGCCCGCTTGATCTCGATCCCGGCGGCGATCGACTCCGCGGTCACCTCGCGCACCTCGCCTCGCCGGGTCTCGGCGACGACCAGGACCGAGCTCATGACCCGACCCGGGAGCTGACGATCTCGAGGATCCGGCGGGCGATCTCGTCGGCGTCGCCCTCGAGCATCTGCGCTCGGCTGCCGGGGTCCGGCCGCCGGAGCGCGCGGACGCGGGCGCCGGCGCTACGCCCAAGGTGGCCGGCGTCCAGGCCGAGAGCCTTCAGTTCGAGCAACTCCCTGGGCTTGGCCTCGGCCTTCTTGATCGCCCGTAGGTTCGCGTGGCGCGGGCGGTTGATCCCGGTCTGCACCGTCAGCAGTGCCGGGGTCGCGATCGAGACGCGCTCGACCAGGCCGCCCTCCAGCTCCCGATCGACCTCGAGCGATCCCGCCTCGGCGTCGTAGCTGAGGCGCCTGACCACCGCCACGCGAGGCAGATCGAGCAGGCCGGCGAGCGCGACCCCGGTGGCGCCGTTGACGGCGTCCGAGGATTGAACCCCGCAGAGAACGAGATCGGGCTCCTCCCGGCGCACGGCGGCGGCGAGCACGCGCGCCACCGTCAGCGGCTCGGGTTCGATCGACTCGTCCCAGATCCGGACCCCGCGATCGGCGCCCTGGGCCAGACAGGCGAGCAACGCCTCCTCCGCCTCCTCCCCTCCGACCGTGAGCACGACCACCTCTCCCCCGTGCGCGTCGCGCAGCTCGAGCGCCGCTTCGAGCGCGAACCGGTCCCAGTCGTTGAGGCTCCATTCGAGCGCCTCGGGCGCGATCCGCCGCGTATCCGCCGGCGGCTCGAACTCGGCCTCGAGCTCGCCCACCTGCTTCACGGCGACCGCGATCTTCATCCGCCTCCGGCCGCGGCGAGGTCCGTGGGCCGCGATGCGACCTCGCGCAGGTACGGCAGCGGCACCGCCGGGTTCTCGGTATCGATCTCGCGCGCCAGCCGGTGGCCGTCGAAGATGCAATCGGCGATCAGTCGCGGAGCGACGCAATCGCCGATCCGGTACAGCGCCTCGATCTCCTCCGCCTTCAGCCGATCGCGATCGGCGTCGAGCTCGTGGTAGAGCTGATCGCACGGTTCGCGCTGGGTGACGAGGACGACGCTGTCGGCGCTCCACGACACCGGGTCCGGCGTCCACGCGTTGACGCCGTCGAGCGTGTTGCCGTCGATCTCGAGCACGACGTGGCTGGGGATGATCTCGACCCCCGCGGCTCGCAGCTCGCGGTTGATCTTGAACGCCTCTCCGGTGAGGAAGAGGTAGGGGCCGAGGTTCGGGAACGGGGTGATCATCGTCACCCGCTTGCCGGCGCCGATCAGCAGCTCGGCCATCGCCACGGCGGTGAAGTAGCCGTCGGTGTCGTAGACGACGACGTGCTCGCCGTCGATCGCCCCGCCGGCCTCGCCGACCTGCTCGGGCGTGTAGACGTTGTCCGCGTCGGCCCCGGGGATCGGCGCCTGCGTCGGGCCGTTCATGCCGTCGGCCCTCCAGCGCGAGCCGGTCGCGATCACGACGATCTCGGCGCCGTAGTCGAGCACCTCCTCCGCCGAGAGGCGGGTTTCGAGCACCACCTCGACGTTCTTCAGCTTCTCGAGTTGGATCCGCCGGTAGCCGACCACCCGCCCCCATTCGCCGAGGTTCGGGTAGGCGCTGATCTGGCGCATGCAACCGCCGAGCTCGGCGTTCTCGTCCACCAGGTGGACCCTGCGCATGCCGCGCTTGCCGAGCACGATCGCGCACTCCATCCCCGCCGGGCCGGCGCCGACCACGAGCACGTCGCGGTCCGCGTTGCGCGCCGGCTCGAACTTCTCCGGGTGCCAGCCGCGCCGGAACTCCTCGCCCAGGGTCGCGTTCTGGGTGCAGATGATCGGCGCCGACTGCGGGAACCGGGAGGCGCAGACGTTGCAGCCGATGCACTCGCGGATCTCGTCGTAGCGGCCCTGCTCGATCTTGCTCGGCAGGAACGGGTCGGCGATCGACGGCCGCGCGGCGGCGATGATGTCGATCACGCCCGAACGGATCGCCTCGGCCATCGTGTCGGGATTCGTGAACCGGCCGACCGCGGCGACCGGCTTCTCGGTCGCCGTGCGGGCGGCCGCGATGTACTCGCGATGGGAGAACTCGCCCCCGAAGCGCGAGGCGACGACGTCGTCGCCAGCCCACTCCGCCGCCACCCAGCCGCCGGCCTGCAGATCCCAGAAGTCGACGAACGGATCGGCCAGCTCGATGAACCGGTGGGCCTCCTCGGCGGCGCGGATCCCGAGCGGGTTGTCGTTGAGCGTGTCGACGCACAAGCGCGCGGTCACCGCGGCCTCGTCCGCGACCGCCTCGCGCACGCGCTCGAGGATCTCGACCCAGAACCGCGCCCGGTTGTCGATCGAGCCGCCGTACTCGTCGGTGCGCCGGTTGAACTTCCCCATCAGGAAGTGCTGGGGGAGCGCGCCGCATTCGGCGCCCTCGACGTTGATGATGTCGAACCCGGCCCGGACCGCACGCAGCGCGGCCTCGACGTAGAAGTCCTGGATCTCGCGGATGCCGGCCTTGTCGAGCTGGTAGCAGCTCGACGAGTAGAGGCTCTCGTCGGTCATCTGGCTGACGCTGCGCGCCGGCAGTCGCGATTCGAGGTTGCCGACTACACAGCCCCCGTGCCAGAGCTCGACCCCGGCCAGCGCATCGTGCTCGTGCGCGAGCTCGGCCGTCAGCGAGAGCCGCTCGACGTCGGCGTCGTCCCAGAGCCGCGCCGAGACCAGCGGCAGCGCATCGCTCGACGGGTGGACGGAGCAGAACTCTGTGTTGACCGCGGCCCAGCCGCCCTCGGCCTTCATCCCCCGGAGGTGGGCCTGGGCCCCGGGGAGGTCGCTGCCGAAGCTGGTGCAATGCGGGGCCTGATAGAAGCGGTTGCGCAGCCGTTTCGGGCCGATCTGCACCGGCTCGAACAGGATGTCGTGTCGCGGATCTCGGCTCATGGCCCGCCTCTCTCGGTTCGCTTTTTCAGCGCGTAGCGCCTCGGTTGCCGCCTGATCGATCTCGACCTCACCGGGGACCGTGCCGCGCGT
>DATBPT010000055.1:0-7948 GCA_036561205.1 Solirubrobacterales bacterium | reverse complement strand
GCGGTCCCTCGATCAGGCGCAAACGCCGGTGGAGCCCCGATCTACGGAGCTCCGCGAGCCGCTCCGCGACCTCGCTCAATCTCCCCAGCCCGCCGCGCTCTCGGAAGGCCGCTCGGGGTACCCGGGCACCTCGCCCTTTTTCTTGATCACCCGCAGCTGCGTCGACGGATCCCAGAAGTTGGCCTCGGCCTGGCGGTCGATGAGCTCGTCGACCGGGGTCCGCGGGGTCTCGCCGTCGAGCCAGCCGGAGCGATTGTCCGGGCGCGGGTTGGAGCCGTTGTCGGGCTGGCGGGCGACGTTGAGGCCGAGCTCCTCGAAGCTGGCGCGGTCCTCGCCCGGGTCGACCCCGAGCGTGGTCAGGAAGTTGCCCATCATCACCCCGTTGAGCCCGGCCCTGACGGCCAGCGGCTGCAACTCGCCGAGGTTCTCGACCCGGCCGCCGCAAAGCCTGAACAGGGCGTCGGGAAGGATCAGGCGGAAGATCGCGACCCACTTGACGACCTCCCACGGATCCATCAGCTCGCGATCGCCGAACTTCGTCCCGCTGCGCGGGTTGAGCAGGTTGATCGGCACCGAGTCGGGGTTGATCTCGGACAGCTCGAAGGCCATCTCGACCCGCTGGCGCGGGGTCTCGCCGAGGTTGAGGATGCCGCCGACGCAGGTCTCGAGCCCCGCCTCCTTGGTCGCGTCGATCGTCCTGATCCGGCCCTCGTAGCGGACCGTGGTGCTGACCTCGTCGTAGTAGGAGCGCGCCGTCTCGACGTTGTGGTGGACCCGCTGGATCCCGGCGTCGGCCAGTTGATGGGCGCGGTCGACCGAGATGTGCCCGACCGAGGCGCAGCGCTTCAGGTTCGTGTGCTCGGCGACCAGCCTCGCCCCGGCGAGAATCTTCTCGAAGTCGCGCTTCGACAGCCCCTGGCCCTGGGTGACCATGCAGAAACGGTGGGCGCCGGCGGCCTCCGCCGCCTTCGCGTGCTCGAGGATCTGATCGGGCTCCATCATCGCGTGCATCGGCGTGTCGGCCTCCGCGTAGCGCGACTGGGCGCAGAAGCCGCAGTCCTCGGCGCAGCCGCCGGACTCCGCGTTGACCAGCGAGCAGAGGTCGGTGGAGTCGCCGAAGCGCTCGGTGCGAACCTGCCAGGCGCGCTCGACGAGGTCCCCGATCTCATCGTGGTCGGTGAGCGCTCCCAGCTCGAGCGCCTCGTCGAACGTCACCAGCGACGGCATCCAGGCTGAATCTAGGCCTGGTCTCGGACGGCTAGCGGTGGATCAGGCGGAGCTGGATCCGACCAGGCGCGGCAGCAAAGCCGGCAGCGCGCCCCGGCGCACCGACCTCGGGATCGGCAGGCGGTGGAGCTGCGGCTGGAAGCCGGGCTCCCGGGCGAAGCCCTCCTCGTCGCCGACGACGCGGGCCGCGGCCTCGACCACCGCCGGATCGAAGGCAACCCCTGACTGGGCGGCGAGCGCCAGCATCGCGTCCGCCTGCGAGAGCTCCGGCGTCCCCTCGGCCGTGAGCCCGGCCCAGGCTCCGGCGACGGCGAGGATCCGGCTTCCGCGTGGGATCGCCTCGGCCGGCAGCCCGGCGGGCCAGCCGCCGCCCGACCAGCGCTCGTGCGAATGCAGCGCCAGGAAGGCGATCCGCGAGACGTCCGCGTCGCGCCAGTCGAGCCCGCGAGCCGTGATCGGGTCGGCCGCCGCATGCACGAGGTCGGCGGCGCAGGCGAGCTCGCGGCGCTCGTCGCGGGCGATCCCGAGCACGTCGGCGATCGCCGCCGTGTAGAGGCGCATCGCGTCGGCGCGCACCAGGCGCGCCGTCGAGTCCGCCCGGGTGAGCCGCTCGAGCGCGATCTGCGGCACCACGATCACCAGGGCCAGCGGGGCCAGCGCGAGGACGCCGAAGTACTCGACCAGGACCGCAGCGCCGACCCCGACCACGAGCATCCCGAGGACCGCCGGCGCCAGGTCGACGAACTCGTCGCGGATCAGGGCCGCGGGGCGGTAGCCCTGGTAGAACGGGGCGAAGGTGAGCCGCGCGAAGCAGAAGTTGATCGCCCACATCGCCACCCCCGCCGCGTAGAGCGCGGGTGCGATCGCGGCCCCGGCGGGCGAGCCGGCGAGCGTCAGCAGCTCGGCGCCGACCAGGAGCGCGAGCGCGTAGCTGCTCACGGTGGCGACCAGACCGGGCGAGAACCGCGGCTCTCGCCGGAGGATGAAGCGAGCGATCAGATCGGGAACGACCCAGACGAGAAGTGCCGGCAGCGGACCGGCGACGGCGAGCGCGACCAGCGCGACCACGAGGGTGGCGCCGAAGAAGGCGAGGCTGGCCACCTTCAGCCTTGCCTCGGCGAGGTAGGCGACCGCGGATACGGCCATCAGCGCAGCGATCAACACCGGGTCGCTCCAGTCCGAGCTCGGCTCGGCGACGGCGAAGCCGGCGACCGCGACCAGCGCGGGGACCAGGTTGAGTGCGACCGCGGTCAGCTCGCGGCGCTGAGATACGTCACGCGGGCGCCAGCGCCGAAGGACGCGCGTCCATGCACGGTCGGGTTGGGGCATCACCTCCGACATCGGAGGTTGATGCTAGTGCCAAAACCGGCGTTCTACGAGCCGGACAAACGTCTATTAGCCGGAGCGGTAGCCCACGAGGCGCCCCTTTGGTCGGGTGACGCTTGGGAAGCTACCAAAGTCTGTAACAACTTGCGCAAACTTCACCGGGACGGGTGCAGGCTTGCTCTCAAACGGGTTCGTTCGCGAGGCTCTCCCAGAGGTAGACCGCGGCCAGCGAGCGGTGTGGTCGCCAGGGCTCGGCGATCCGCTCGAGCTCCGCCGGCGCCGGCAGCTCGTCGAGCCCGTAGGCGACCTGGGCGGCGCGGCGGATGCCGAGGTCACCGGTGGGCAGCACGTCGGGCCGCTCGAGGAAGAAGATCAGGAACATCTGCGCGCTCCAGACGCCGAAGCCGCGAACGGCCGTGATCTCCGCGACGACCTCCTCGTCGGAGAGCTGATCGAGGCGATCGAGCTCGAGCTCGCCGGAGATCACGTGCGCCGCGAGGTCGCGCACGTACTCGACCTTTCGCCACGAGAGGCCGACGTCGCGGAGCGCCTGCGGCTCCACCTCGAGCAGCTTCTCCGGTGGCGGGGTCTCGCCGCCGAACAGATCCAGCAGGCGCCCGTAGATCGTCGCCGCCGCCTTCACCGAGAGCTGTTGGCCGACGACGCTGCGCAGCAGCATCCCGTAGGCGTCGACCGCGGGACGGCGGCGCCGGCGAGTGTCCAGCGAGAGCTCGCCGAGTCGCGTGACCAGCTCGCCGATCACCGGGTCGGACGCGGCCAGCTCGGCGGCGGCGCTTGCGCTCATCGACCCGACGCTATGCGAATTGGGGATTCCGTGAGAATCCATCGCTATCCTGCCGCCCGGCGTCGCCGGCCGCGACTTGAACGCGAGGTAGGTGTTTCGACGCCCAGGGGTCCGGACGCCCCCACGCAGGTATGCACGTGAGAGTGCCCGCACAAGCCCCCAGCGGCCCGATTCGCCGCAGGCCACGCCAAGCCGTGGCCTGTAGCGCGCTGCTGTTCGCCGCGATCGTCGGCTTCAGCCTCGCCGCTCCGGCGGCGCAGCCGCCGACCGCCGGCGCCCAGGTGACGGCGCAGCCGAACATCATCGTCCTGCTCACGGATGACCAGGAGACGCGCTCGATGCGGGTGATGAAGATCGTCGGCAAGCAGCTGAAGCGCAAGGGCGTGACCCTGAAGCGCTTCTACGACAACTTCCCGCTCTGCTGCCCGGCGAGGACGACGATCTTCACCGGCCAGTACGCCCACAACCACAACGTGCTCTCGAACTCTCCGCCCGACGGCGGCTACGGCGTCTTCAACGAGCTCCACGGCGACAACTACCTGCCGCTGTGGCTGCAGTCCGCCGGCTACCGGACCTCCTACGTGGGCAAGTTCGAGAACGGCTACGCCGAGCCCGACGAGTACGGCACCGTCCCCTCGGACGTGCCCAAGGGCTGGGACGACTGGCACGTGCTCGCCCCCTCGCGAGCCCAGTACTTCAACTACACGCTGAACCAGAACGGGGTCCTGAGCCAGTACACGGACGCGGAGGAGGACTACAGCACCGACGTGTTCACAAGCAAGGCGAAGCGCTTCATCCGCGGCAACGCCAGGTCGGCGACCCCGTTCTATCTCGAGCTCGGCTACGCCGCCCCGCACGGTGGCGGCGGTGGCGACCCCGGCCGCTCGTGCAACCGCGCCGCGGTTCCAGCGCCGCGCGACCTCTCGACCCTGAAGGGCAAGTTCAAGAACACGCTGCCGCCTTCGTTCAACGAGGCCGACATCTCCGACAAGCCGTCGACGATCTCCGAGAAGCAACCGATGACCCCGGGCCAGATCTCCGACACCCTGCGCAAGCGACGCTGCGCCTGGGAGTCGCTACTCGCCGTGGACGACAGCGTCGGCGCCCTCGTCAACGAGATCGAGCGCGACGGGATCAAGAAGAACACCTACATCTTCTTCCTCTCCGACAACGGCTTCCTTCGCGGCGAGCATCGCATCCGTGACAACAAGCGCTACCTCTACGAGGAGTCGGCGCGGGTCCCGTTCATCGCCCGCGGTCCGGGCATCCCCCACGGCGAGAGCTCTGAGGACGTGGTCGTCAACGCCGACCTCACGTCGACCATCCTCGAGCTCAGCGGCGCCAGCCCGGGCCTGGTTCAGGACGGGCAGTCGCTGATGCCGAGCCTGCTCAACCCGAAGCTCGAGCGGGGCCGGGCGATCCTCTTCGAGGCCTACGCCGGGCCGGCGATCACCGGCGTGCGGACCTCGCGCTATCTCTATACGGAGTGGGACACCGGCGCCCTGCTCCCCGAGCTCGAGCTCTATGACACCTACGCCGACCCGTATCAGCTCAACAACCTCGCCAAGGATCCCGCCTATCTGAGCGTGGTCCTGGAGCTGGGCAACGAGCTCGACGATCTGCTCGACTGCGCCGGGCCGAGCTGCCGCGGCGCGCCGAGCGGCAACCTCACCTTCACCAACGGCGGCGTCGGCAAGAACGGCTGCGTGCTGCCCCCGGTGACCGCCAGGTTCAGCAGCCCCGAGGAGGACCAGATCGTCGGCGTCTCCTTCCGTGCGGGCAAGGTCGCCGTCGGTGACGACACGATCGCCCCGTTCGAGATCCCGATCCCTGATTCGGCGATCCGCGACGAACTGCCGGGGCCGGCGACGGTGACCGCGAAGGCGCTCTTCGACGATGGCCGGCGACTCGGCCAGGCGGCGAACCTGAAGGCATGCAGCAAGTGAGGCTGGCCGCGCTCGCGGCCGCCGGCGTCGCGGTCGTCGTGCTCGTCGTCGTGCTCCTCGTCGGCACCGGTGGCGGCGGCTACGAGCCGACCCCCGACCCCGCCTACGGCAGCCAGCCCAACTTCGTCTTCATCCTCGCCGACGACGAGAACCTGGAGATGTTCAACCGCCGCTACATGCGCCGGACGCGGAAGCTGATCGCCGACCCGGGCACCGAGTTCACGAACTATTTCGTCGCCACGCCGCTCTGCTGTCCCTCGCGGGCGGCGATGCTGACCGGGCAGTACGGACACAACAACGGCGTGCTCTCCAACGTCCCCGGCTACGCGCTCCTGCGCGAGCCCGAGAACATCCTCCCCGCCTGGCTGCAGACGGTGGGCTATCAGACCGGGGAGGTGGGCAAGTGGCTGAACGGCTACGAGAAGACGGTCCCGGTCCACGAGGTCGTGCCGCCCGGCTGGGACAAGTGGCACGGCCTCGTCGGCGCCCACGGCTACACCCACTTCAAGGCCTCGCAGAACGGCGAGAAGGTCAGCTTTCGCCAGTACGTATCCGACTGGATCGCAAAGCAATCGGTCGGCCTGATCGACCAGTTTTCGAATGACGATCAGCCGTTCTATCTGCAGATCAACGAGCTCGCTCCGCATGTCGAGGCCGAACGCGCCCAGAGCAAGGGACGCTGCGGCGGCGAGGCGGTCCCCGCGCCGCAGGACGCCCGCCGCTTCGAGGGGGTCGGGCTGCCGAACTCGCCCTCGATCAACGAGGCGGATGTCTCCGACAAGCCCGAGTTCGTCGCCGGCAAGAGCAGGCTGACCAAGGAGCAGCTCGACCTGCTGGCGCTGCGCTACGAGTGCCGGCTCGAGGCCCTGCGCAGCCTCGATCGCAGCATCGGCTCGATCATGCACGCGATCGAGGACTCGGGCGAGATGGACGACACCGTGGTCATCTTCGCCTCCGACAACGGCACCTTCCACGGCGAGCACCGGCTCCCGGGCGGCAAGGGCCTCGCCTACGAGGAGGCGGCGCACATGCCGCTGGCGATGCTGGTACCGGAGAAGTACCGCGGCGGCAACCCGGTGGTCCCCGAGATCGACGAGCCGACCTCGAACATCGACCTCGTGCCGACGATCGTCGACCTCGCGGGCGCTCCGACCTGCATCTCCGAGACCGAATGCCGGGTGATGGACGGCCGCTCCCTGGTCGGCTTGCTCTCAGGCGACGACAGCGAGTGGCCTGCGCAGCGTCCCCTGCTGCAGGAGCTCAACCTCAACGTCGAGGCGCTCAAGGACATCGACCGCGGCATCTCCTGCCAGTTCCGCGGCGTCCGCGATCGGGAGTGGCTCTACATCGAGCACACGGTCGTGCCGACCCCGGGGCTCGGAACCTGCGTCGAGGCAACCCCGCCGGTGGTCGAGCTGTACGACAGAGCGCGCGATCCCTACGAGCTCGACAACCTCGCCGCCTCGCCGGAGAGCGTGAGGACGAAGGCGGCCGCCCGGCGCCTCTCCGAGATCACGGCGGAGCTCGCCGACTGCGCCGGGATCGAGGGCCGCGACCCCGAGCCCGCCAGCGGTCACTACTGCAGCTAGGCCCTCGCCGCCGGCGGCCGCTCGCCCCAGGTCTGCACGAACGCCCGCGCGACCAGGGCGAACATGATGCAGGCGACGAGGATCCCGAGCAGGGTCACCCAGCGAGGCTAGCGCTCGCTACTTGCCCGTCCAGCGTGGCTTGCGCTTCTCGGCGAAGGCGCGGATGCCCTCGCCGAAGTCCTCGGAGGCAAAGCAGGAGCGGCGCAGCTCGATCAGCTCCTGCTCCTGCTCGGGCGTCAGCCGCGGGAACCGCGCCAGGGTCTCGATCGCCCGCTTGTTGCCGGTGATCGAGAGCGGTGCGCCGGCGGCGATCTCCGAGGCGAGCTCGACCGCCGCGGGGGCGAGCTCGTCGTCGTCGACAGTCCGGTTGACGAGCCCGATCCGCTCGGCGCGGTCGGCGGGGACGTTGCGGCCGGTGAGGAAGAGCTCGCGCGTGTAGGCGACGCCGACCACGTCGATGAAGCGCTCGAGCCCGGTATGGCTGTAGATCAGGCCGAGCTTCGCCGGTGGCATGCCGAGCTTCGCGCCGGCGGCGCAGATGCGAATGTCGCAGCGGACGGCGAGCTCGAGCCCGCCTCCGAGGCAATGACCGTTGATCGCCGCGACCACCGGATACGGATGAGAGCTGATCGCCTCCATCGCCGCCTGGAAGGGGTGGGCGACCAGGGCCTCGGCGTCCTGCTCGAACGACTGCTCGGGGATCGCCCCGATGTCGTAGCCGGCCGAGAACGCCCGTCCGGTCCCGGTGATCACGACGCAGCGCGTCTCGATCCCCTCGGCGAGCTCGGGCAGCGTCGCGGCGATCGCGTCGAGCACCTCGTGGTCGAGCGGGTTGCGCTTCTCCGGGTTGTTGAGGGTCAGACGGGCGACCGCCTCGGCCGGCCTGTCGAGGAGGAGCCTGCCGGACGCCAGCTCGGTCATTCGAGGACGACGAGGACGTCGCCCTCCTGGACCGACTGGCCCTCTTCGCAACGGATCTCCTTGACCACGCCGTCGTCCTCGACCTCGACCGGCATCTCCATCTTCATCGATTCGAGGATGACCACGGTGTCCCC
>DATBPT010000054.1:0-16256 GCA_036561205.1 Solirubrobacterales bacterium | reverse complement strand
GGAACGGTTCGAGCAGGCGTTGCGCGACGTTCTCCCACGACCAGCGCTCGACGGCGACGCGCCGTGCGGCGGCTCCCAGCTCCCGTCGCTCCTCAACGGGCAGCGCCAGCAGATCGTGGAGCTTCTCCTGGAGCTCCACCGAATCGCCCTGCGTGAACGCCGCCAGCTCGCGATGCGCGGAGCCGTACGCCTCCTCCAGGCCTGCCGCCACTTCTGCCAGGCCCGAGTGCCTGGCAACGATCGGAGGGCAGCCGGCGGCCGCGGCCTCGGCGGCGACCATGCCGAAGGCCTCGGGGAAGGTGCTCGGGAAGATCAGCGCGTCCGAGCCGGCGAGCGGCGCGGCGACCTCGTCGTGCTCGAGCCGGCCGGCGAAACGGATGCTGCCCGCGGCCGCCCGAGCGGCGTCGGCGTAACCCTCGGGAAGGCGGTCGAGAAACGCCGAGAGCATCTCGAGGCGCTCGTCCTCCCCATCCTCCAACCCGCGCCCACGCCCGGCCAGCTCCCGCAACGGCTCCAGGTCACCGCTGGCGAAGCCGTCGACGACGCCGCGCAACACGGCCTCCAAGGTCCCGAATCCGACCACCAGGAGGCGGGCATCCGGATGCCGCTCGTGCACCAGCGGCCACGCCGCCAGCAGCAGATCCACCCCCTTGGAGACGATCAGCTTGCCGACGAAGATCACTCGCGGCCCCTCGGCCTCGGCATACCAGCGAAGCGCGTCCGCGGCTGTGAGCTCATCTCGATCCCAGGTCGAGGAGGCGGTGGTGGCGGCGTCCCCGCCGCCCCCGCCTCCGGGCGCGAACAACGCGGTGTCGACCCCGGGCGGCCCGAGCCGCACCTTCGCGTTCGTCTGCGGATCGTCGACCGCGAGCCGCAGACGGGCGGCGATGTGGCCGGAGCCGACCAGGATCCCGTTGGCGCCGGCGACCGCCTGCTCGGCATAGGGGCGCCAGCGCTCGAGCTCGGGGAGGATCGTGTACGAGAGGTCGGAGCCGTGGACCTTGATCGCGTATCGGAGGCCGGCGCGGGCGAGGATCACCGGGCCCATGATCAGGTGGTTGGCGAGCGCCGCGTCGACGCCGCCGAGGGCATCGACCAGGTCCCGCACGGCGGAGACGTTGAGCTCGAGGTAGCGGTCGAGCTCGGCGTCCGTGAGCTCGGCGAAGGTCTTGACCTCGAAGCCCTCGTAGGCGTCGTGGACGAATACCGGCAGCAGGCCGCCGATATCGGGGTTGTGGATCGTCACCGAGCCCGGGGTGCCGGCGCCGAGGTCCGGTGCCTCGCGCTCCTGGCAGACGAGGTGGACCTCGTGGCCGAGCCGGGCGAGGGCGCGCGCGAGGCTGGCGTTGTAGACGTTGGAGCCGGTCCCGCGCAGCAGCCAGCCGTGGAAGATCAGGACTTTGTGAGGCGTAGCCGAGCCGCGCCGCCGTTGAGGCGCCTTGTTCACGGCCCGCAGGCTACGCGGCGTGACGGCGTGGTCAGCGGATACTGTTCACGCTCGATGCAGAACCCGCGCCAGATCTATCGCCTCCGCGCCCGTGCATCAGGCCGCGAGGCGCTCGCGCCCGCCGAGCCCGGCGGCGTCTACATCGACCGCGAGACCGGCGAGGAGATGGAGCCGGTGACGGCGGTGCTGCCGCTGGCGCCCTCGGACTCCGCCCTGCTGCGAACTCCGCCAAACCTGCGTATCTGCCGGCGCTGCGAGCAGCTGATCGGCCTCGACGTCAGCGATTGCCCGTATTGCGGCCTGCGCCAGCCCCCACTCGGGTGACAGGCGTCGCGATGCGGCGTCATCGGTCGCTCGCGTGCGGAGCACGCGTCGCTCCCTGCTTCCTTGCCTCGCTCGCCTGTCTTGGACTCGCGGCCTGCGGCGGTGCGGACGAGACGACAGCGGCGCAGACGGTCACGGTGACGACACCGGCGACGACCAGCTCGACCACGAGCTCGACGACCACGACGAGCAGCTCGACCACGAGCACGACCTCGCCGACGAGCACGACCACGACGACGACGACGAGCGAATCCGGCGGCACCAACGCCGGTGACGACGGCGGCCGCTCGGGCGGCCCAGAGGGGCTCGATCAGTTCTGCACCGAGAACCCGAGCGCCTGCGAGTAGGTCAGCGCGGGGTGTAGTAGCCCCAGTAAAGGAGCCTGGCCGTCTTGTAGTCGCAGCCGTAGGAGCGCTCGGAGCCGACCTTCTGCTGCGGCTTGCCGGCCTTGATGTTGGCGGTGCCCGAGCACTTGCCCTCGACGCGGCTGGAGCGCCAGACGTTGGTCGGGCCGCTCTGGTTGACCGCGAACGACGGCGCCCAGGTCGGGATCGTCAGCGCCAGGAACTCGCCCTTGCGGATCTTCAGCGGATTGGTGAGCGTGAAGGTCTGCTTCGTCCCCAGCACCGAGCCGAGGGTGACCACCGGGCTCTGGGCCTTGAGCTTGTAGTTGCGCTCGTTCTTTCGCTTCAGCACCGAGATTCGCGCCGTCGGCGTCGTCCCGAACGCATTCGACTGGTAGAAGTCGGCGAAGAAGTTCGTCTGCGACTTGTTCGGGTCCGAGAGGTCGACCGCCCAGCCGACGATGAAGCCGTCCTCGCGCGCCTTGAACGGTGCCCGGGTGCCGTCGGCGACCATCTGGAAGCCGGTGACGCTGCCGACCGCCTCGCATGGGGTCTTCGGACAGGACGGCTCCGGGGTGCGGCCCGTATTTCCGAGCGTCTTCGCCGGGGTCGCCCCGGCTACGCCGGCGCCGCCGATGAGCACGCAGAGCATGCCCAGCATTGCTGCCGGGACGAGCGCTGCCAGGCGCCGCGATTGTCTTGTCTGGGCGGCCATGTTCTCGGTGAAACACCCGCTGGTGGGCCAGGTTTCGGTACCTCCAGCGACCCGTAGCTTAGGCCGCTCTGCGCTCGGCGGTAGATTCCCCCGCCGTGCCTGCAATCGAGGTATCAGGACTCGAGCGTGAGTTCTCGGGGGGAATCAAGGCCGTCGACGGCGTCGATCTCGAGGTGGCCGAAGGCGAGATCTATGCCTTCCTCGGCCCCAACGGCGCCGGCAAGACGACCACTGTGCGGATGCTGACCACCCTGTTGCGACCGACGGGCGGCAGCGCTCGCGTCGCCGGCCACGACGTCGTCACCGAGGCCGCCGACGTCCGCCGCTCGATCGGCGTCGCCCTGCAGGAGGCGGCGCTCGATCCGCTGATGACCGGTCGCGAGCTGATCCAGCTGCAGGCGACCCTGCATGGGATCACCGGCCGCGAGGCCGAGACGCGTGGCGATGCGCTGATCGACCGGGTCGGGCTGACCCAGGCCGCCGACCGCCGGGTGGGCACCTACTCCGGCGGCATGCGCCGGCGCCTCGATCTGGCGTCGGCGCTCGTCCACGAGCCCCGGGTGCTGTTCCTCGACGAGCCGACGACCGGGCTCGACCCGGTCAGCCGCAAGGCGATCTGGGAAGAGGTCGCGGCACTGAATCGGGAGGGGGCGACGGTATTTCTGACGACCCAGTACCTGGAGGAGGCCGATCAGCTCGCGAACCGGGTCGGGATCATCGCCGGCGGGCGGATCGTCGCCGAGGGCACGCCGACCTCGCTGAAGTCGGAGGTCGGCAAGGCGCATCTCGAGATCGGCATCCTCGATGGTGCCGGCGAGCGCGCGAACGAGATCTGCGCCGCGTTCGGCAGGCTGCTGCCGGAGAAGGACGGCAAGCTGCTGGTCGAGCTCGCCGGTGGCGCCAACGACGTCGCCAAGGTCGTCCGCGCCCTCGACGACGCCGGGATCATGTTCGAATCCCTGGAGTTGGTCGAGCCGACGCTCGACGATGTCTTCGTCGCCAAGACCGGCGAGCACCTCGAGGGCGACGATCTGCCGGAGCCGGAGCCGGCAGGGACAGCATGAACCGGCTGCTCGACAACGTGCGCGTCGTGTTTGCGCTCGGTCAGCGCTCGGTCAAGCAGACCTTCCGCCGCCCCCAGCTCGCAGCGCCGATCCTGATCTTCCCCACCCTGCTGCTCGCGGTGCAGACCGGCGGCGCCGGCCGGGCCGTCGACCTGCCCGGCTTCCCCGAGGTCGACAACTTCCTCAGCTTCATGCTCGCCGGGGCGATGCTGCAGTCCTGCCTGCTGGCGGGCAACACCGGCGGGATCGCGCTCGCGGTCGACCTCGAGATGGGGTTCACCGACCGCCTCTTCGCCGCCCCGATCTCGCGCTACTCGATCGTCCTCGGCCGGCTCGCCGGGACGGCGGCGCTGGGCGCGGTGACCGCGCTCTGGTTCATCGCCATCGGGCTCATCTTCGGCGCCTCGTTCGCGCAGGGGGTACCGGGGATGGCGCTGATGATCATCCTCACCTCGCTCGCGGCCGTCGCCTTCGGCGGGATCAGCGCCGCGATCGCCCTCTACACGGGAACGGCCTCGGTCGTCCAGGGGCTGTTTCCGCTGATCTTCGTCGTCCTCTTTCTCTCCAGCGCCTTCTTCCCCACCAACCTGCTGCTCGAGCCGGCCTCGTCGGTCGCCGAGTACAACCCGCTCTCGTTCATCGTCGAGGGGATCCGCGAACCGGTGATCGGCTCGGTCACGGTCGAGGCCGTCGCCAAGGCCTTCGGGGCGATCGCGCTCGTCGGGGCCCTGTCCTTCGGGCTCAGTGCGATCGCGCTGCGCCGCCGGCTGAGGACGGGCTAGCGGTGACTCGCTGATGGGCCTGGCGGCGAACGTGGCGACCGTGCGGGTCCTGATCCGCCGGGCCCGGAACGAGATCATCCGGGTCCCCGGCGCGGCGATCCCCGGCGTGCTCGCGCCGACGATCTTCTTCCTCGGCCTGACCGCGGTCTTCGGCAGCCTCACCCTGCTGCCCGGCTTCGACACCCAGAGCTACCAGAGCTTCATCATCCCGGTCAGCCTGCTGCAGGGCGCCGGCTTCACCGGTGCCGCGACCGGTGTCAACCTCGCACGCGACATCGAGCAGGGTTGGTTCGACCGCCTGCTCGCCTCCCCCGCTCCACGCCCGGCGCTGCTCGCCGGGATGGTGCTCTCGGCGAGCTTTCGGTCGCTGATCCCGGCGGTCGTCCTGCTCACCGTCGGCTTCTCGATCGGGGTCGAGTGGCCCGGCTTCGGCGGCCTGCTGCTGGCGCTGCTTTGCGTCATGGGCACGGGCACAATCGCCGCCTGCTGGGGAGTCACCCTGGCGCTGCGCTACCGAACCCAGAGCGCCGCGCCGCTGATGCAGGCGGGAATGTTCGTGCTCGTGCTCTTCACCACCGCCTACGCCCCGATCGCGCTGCTGCAGGGCTGGCTCGCCGACATCGCCCGGATCAACCCGCTGACCCAGGTCGTCGACGCCGCCCGCCAGGGCTTCATCGGCGAGCCGATCACCTGGGCCGGGACCTGGCCGGCGATCGCCGCCCTCGCCGGGCTGCTGGCGGTCCTCAGCTACTTCGCCCTCCGCGGGATGGCCAGAACCTCCTACTAGATTGAGCGAGCTCGCCGACCGCTGCCGGGGGGTACTGGAGGCCTCGCACGCCGAGGGTGAGCGGCGGGGCGTGCGCTACTCCTACACGCGGCCGAGCCCGAGCCGCTATCCGTGGCAGTGGTACTGGGACTCGTGCTTCGCGGCGATCGTCTGGCGGCGCTTCGACGGCGAGCGCCCGCGTCAGGAGCTCGAGAGCCTGCTCAACGCGATGCGCCCCGACGGCTTCATCGGCCACGTCGTCTTCTGGGATCAGCCGCTGACCTTCAGGAGACTCGTCTACTACAACGTCACCTCGCGCAACGCCGAGATGACCGGCACGATCCAGCCGCCGCTGCTCGCCTGGGCCTGGAAGATCGCGGTCGGCGATCCGGCCGCCGAGCCGCGGATCGCCGCTCACCACGAATGGCTGCGGGCCAACCGCGACCTCGACGGCGACGGCCTCCTGTGGCTGGTCCAGCCCGACGAGTCGGGGCTCGACAGCTCGCCGAAGTTCGACCCGATCTGGGGCGGGCTCAAGCACGGCGGCTACGGCTTCCCGCTGCTGGTCGCCCGCAACCGGCTGCTGAAGTGGGACGCGCGCCGGATCCGCGACCGCGGCTGGCCGGTCGTCTGCGAGGTGATGACCAACGTGCTCTGGAACCGCGCCCGGATCGCAGCCGGTCAGCCGTCGATCACGGCGGCGCTCGTCGACCGCCTCTGGGACGAGCGCAGCGGCCTCTTCCTCGACGAGGTGCAGCCCGGCGGCGCGCGGCCCAACGTCTCCACCTGGGCGGCGCTCTCGCCGCTCGCCCTACCCGACCTGCCGGAGCAGATCGGGCGACGCCTGATCGAGGAGCATCTGCTCGACCCGAAGCGCTACTGGCTCGCCAACCCGCCGCCGTCGGTCTCGGCCCAGGAGCCGACCTTCGAGCCCAACCGCGGCCCGGGCTGGAAGCTTCGCTACTGGCGCGGCCCGACCTGGGTCAACGCGGCCTGGATGCTGTGGCTGGGCATGCGCCGGCTCGGCTACGAGGCCGAGGCGGCCGAGATGGCGGCACGCCTCGAAGCGCTGGTCCTGCGCCAGGGGCTGCGCGAGTACTACGACCCGAATACCGGCGAGGGCCTCGGCGCCCGCGACTTCGCCTGGACCAGCCTGATCCTCGAGATGGCCGAACCTGACTGAGACCCGCACGCCCGGAGGCGAAGCCGAGGACGTGGCGGGAGTTCTTACTTGTAGCGGTATGTGATCCGGCCGCGGTCGAGGTCGTACGGCGAGAGCTCGATCTTCACCCGGTCACCGGGAAGGATGCGGATGTAGTGGCGGCGCATCTTGCCCGAGATGTGCCCGAGAACCTCGTGGTCGTTGTCGAGCTTGACCTTGAACATCGTGTTGGGCAGGGCCTCGGTGACCTCGCCCTCCATCTCGATTTTCTCCTCTTTGCCCATGAAGCCCGCTGAGGGTAGCGCCTACCTGCCCTCGAACTTGGCTTTCCCAGGCCCTTCTGCAAGGAACGAGCGCACTGCATTCTGCAGGTCCTCGGTCGCGAACAGACCCGCGAACTGCTCCGGTGTGACCTCGTCGGCGCGCTCGATCCCGCCGTCGGAGAAGCCGCGCACGATCCGCTTCGTCGCCGCGTGGGCCCTGGTCGGTCCGGCGGCGAGGCGCTCGGCGAACCGGAGCCCCTTCTCGTGCACGGTGCCGTCGGGTACGACCCGGTTGATCACGCCCCAGCGCTCCAGCGTCTCCGCCTCGTAGAGGCCGCCGGTCATCACGAACTCCCGCGCTCGCCCCGGCCCGGCCCGCTCGGCCATCCTCTGAGTCCCGCCGGCGCCGGGCGTCAGCCCGACCACCGCCTCGACCAGCCCGAACTTCGACGACTGCTCGGCCCAGATGATGTCGCAGCCGAGCGCGATCTCGAGCCCGGCGGTGAGGCAGAGGCCGTGGATCAGCGCCACGGTCGGAATTTCGAGCGCCTCGAGCCGCTGGACGCCCTCGATCAGCGGCCCGGCCATCCCGCTCGCGGCCTCGGGCGTGTCCGCGTCGACGATCCGCTGAAAGCCGTTGACGTCGACCCCGCCGCTGAAGATCTCTCCCTCGGCGCGCCAGACCAGCGCCCTCGCGTCGGATGTCTCGACCTCGGCGAGGCAGTCCATCAACTCGTTGAAGGCGTTGTCGGTGAACAGGTTCAGGGGTGGGTTCGAGAGCACGACCTGGGCCACGGAGCCCTCGCGCTCGAGCTCGATCGTCCGCTCTGCCATCGCTAGCTGTCTCCTCTGATCAGGCCCGCGATGCGGGCGATCTCGTCCATGTCGGCTCCCCGCGGGATCCACGGCAGCTTCAGAGGATCGTCCTCATAGCGCGGGATCACGTGCAGGTGAAAGTGAAAGACCGTCTGCCAGGCGGCGGCGCCGCAGGCGTTGAGGAGGTTGAAGCCGGCGGGCTCGAGCGCCGCCTGCATCCGCTGCGTCAGGCGCCGCGCCGCCAGGGTCGTCTGCTCGAGGTCGGTATCGGAGACCTCGATCAGGTCGGCCGAGTGGCGGCGCGGGATCACCAGCGCGTGCCCCGGCGTCGCCGGGTTGATGTCCATGAACGAGACCGTGTGCTCGTCCGAGTCGACGATCTGGGCCGGCGCGTCGCCGGCGACGATCGCGCAGAAGATGCAGTCGTCAGCCACCGGCGCGGAGGCTATTCGAGGCGAGCCGGATCGCGTCGTCGGCCGTCTCGACCTCGCCGGTGAACACCGCGGCCTCGATCTCGGCGAGCAGCCGGCCGAGCTCGGGGCCGGGCTCGATCCCGACCGCCGCGGCGAGCTCGTCGCCGGCTATCGGCGCCTGCGGCGGACCGTCGCGGTGCCAGGCCAGGGCCTCGGGCAGCACCTCGCGGGCGAGCTCGAGGTGGGCCTCGATCATCTCCGGAGTCGCGGTCGGCCCGGTCCCGCGGGCGGCGAGCCGGTCGGCAACCGTGAGCAGGGTGACGTCGGCGGCCACCGGCTCGGTCAGCTTCAGGTAGTCGTAGAGGCGCCGCCGCGAGAGCGGCCGCTCGGAGGTCATGAACCCGAGATGCAGGTGGTGCAGGGTGAGCGCCTCGAGGTGGCGCGAGAGCGCCCGGCTGGCCTTCAGCCGCGCACACGCCTCGCGCACGACGACCGCCCCCGCGCGGTCGTGGCCGACGAAGGAGACGAAGCCGCCCTCGTGCTCGGTGCGGGTCGCGGGCTTGCCGGTGTCGTGCAGGATCGCCCCGAAGCGCAGCGCGTCGCCGCGGCTGAGGTCGTCGGCGAGCGGCTCGGCGAGCAGGTCGCGGACGTCGTCAGCGGCCTTGCCGGCGTATCGGTCGAGGTCGCGCTCGACCTCGAGCAGGTTGGCGAGCACTTCGAGCGTGTGCCCATGGACGTCGAGGTGGTGGTTGGGGTTCTGGCCGACCCCGCGCAGCCCGTCGAGCTCCGGGAGCACCTCGGGGGTGGCGCCGAGCTGGTCGAGGAGCTCGAGCCCGCGCAGCGGATCGGGGCCGGCGACCAGCAACCGCAGCTCGGTCAGCTGCCGTTCGCCGGCGGGCTCGCCCGCGCGGACGGCGATCGCCCGCGCGAGCGCGACGAGCTCAGGGTCGAGCTCGAGCTCGAGCTGAGCGCCGAGGCGGGCGGCGCGCATGATCCGCAGCGGATCGGAGGCAAGGCTCCGCGC
The DNA here is from genome assembly GCA_036561205.1 of Solirubrobacterales bacterium. GTDB lineage: Bacteria > Actinomycetota > Thermoleophilia > Solirubrobacterales > 70-9 > WHSW01. The sequence continues at coordinate 7,136 of DATBPT010000054.1, read as the reverse complement.
CGAGACGGCCCGCAGCACCCGCGCCTCGAGGTCGGCGCGGCCGCCAAAGGGATCGATCGGCTCGGCAGCCGGGTCGCTGAGCTCGACCGCGATCGCGTTGACGGTGAAGTCGCGCTCGCCGAGGTCGGCGGCGATCGTCTCGCCCCGCAGGGGACTGACGTCGATGTGCCAGGACGGATCGGCCGCGAGGACGCGCCAGGTGCCGAACTCCGCCGAGAGCTCGAAGGCCGGCCCGCGAGTGGCGGTGGCGGTCCGGCGAGCGGCGCGCTGCGGGTCGCCGGCGACGGCGAGGTCGATGTCGAGCACCGGGCGCCCGGAGAGTGCGTCGCGAACCGCTCCGCCGACGATCCAGGCGTCGCCCTCGCCGGCCATCGCCTCGCGGGCGAGGACGACCGGGGGAGCCTCGGAGAGCGCGGGAACGCCGCCGCTCACCGTGCGCCCGCAAGCTCGCGCGGGACCCGTGGCGAGATCCCGCAGGTGATCTCGTAGTTGATCGTCTGCAGACGCTGGGCAAGCTCCTCGCAGAGGATGCGCTCGTCGCCCTGGGCGCCGATCAACACGGCCTCGGCGCCGGTCTCGACCTCGGAATCGGGACCGAGGTCGATCGTGATGTTGTCCATCGAGACGGTGCCGACGAGCGGGTAGCGGCGCCCGCCGACGAGCACATCGGCGTTGTTGGAAAGCCCGCGACGAACCCCGTCCCCGTAGCCGATCGGCAGCACGCCGACCCGGGTCGCCTCGGCAACCGACCAGCTGCGACCGTAGCCGGCGCTGTCGCCGGGCTCGAAGCGCTTCACGTCGGCGACGTAGGAGCGCAGCTCGAGCGCCGGCTCGAGGTCTTGCGTGGCCGGATCGGAGCCGAACGGGTCGAGTCCGTAGATCGCGACCCCGCAGCGGACCATGTCGAGATGGGAGTCGGGCTCGCGCAGGGTGGCGGCGCTGTTGGCGGCGTGCAGCAGCAGGCCGCCGAGCTCATCGCTCAGCGGCAGCGCCAGGGCACGGAAGCGCTCCAGCTGCTGGTCGAAGAAGGTCGAGTCGGCCTCATCCGCGGTCGCGAAGTGGGTCCAGAAACCGACCAGATCGAGATCGGGCGAGGCGGCGGCGGCCCTGGCGAGCTCGGCGACCGCATCCGGATCGCGCTCGCCCAGCCGCCCCATGCCGGTGTCGTACTTGACGTGGACCTGTGGGCGGACTCCGAGCTCGCGCCCGCGGGCCGCGACCAGCTCCAGGAACCCCGGGCGCCAGACCGCCAGGTCGGCTCCCGCCCCGAGCGCGTGATCGAGCTCCAGCGGCGTCATCGCTCCGAGCACCAGAATCCGGGCCCGCTCGGCGAGCTCGGCGCGCAGCTCGACGGCCTCTGCGGCGGCCGCCACGGCGAGCCAGGTGGCGCCGCCCGCCAGCGCCGCCGCCGCGCAGGGGACCGCGCCATGGCCGTAGCCATCGGCCTTGACCACGGCGCAGAGCGCCGTCTCGCCGCTGAGCTCGGAGGCAAGCCGGCGGCAGTTGCGCTCGACCGCGCCGGTGTCGATCACGGCGCTCGCCCTCACGGGGCCTCGGTCTCGCCGCGGCGAAGGCCGGCCGGAATCGAGTCGATCACGTCGGCTGCGATCACCGACTCGGCGGCGCCGACCCGCGCCGCCGCGAGCCGGCCGGCGCGTGTGTGCCCGTGGACCGCCGCGGCCGCCGCGGTGCGCGGCTCGAGGCCGCGGGCGATCAGCGCCGCGATCATGCCGCTGAGCACGTCACCGGTCCCCGCGGTCGCCAGCGCCGGGCTCGCGAGCCCGTTGACGATCGGCCCGCGCCCGGGCACGGCGACGATCGAGTCGTCGCCCTTGAGCACGACCACTGCCGCCGAGCGCGACGCCACCTCGGTCGCGCTCGCCAGCCGCCGCGAGCCGACCTCGGCCGAGTCGGTACCGAGCAGGCGCGCGAGCTCGCCGGCGTGAGGCGTGAGCACTGTGGGAGCGCCGCGGTCGGCGAGCAGCTCGAGCCGGCCGGCGATCGCGTTGAGACCGTCCGCGTCGAGCACCAGCGGCGCCTCGATCCGGCCGACGAGCTCGGTGACCAGCGTCGCCGCCCCCGGACCGCGACCGATCCCGGGGCCGACGACGACCGCGGCCGCACGCTGGGCCGCCTCGAGGATCGGCTTGACCGCGGCGGGGCTGAACTCGCCGTCCGCGCTCGGGCAGCCGACCGACATCACCTCGGTCAGCTTGATCTCGAAGATCGCCTCGAGCTCCGCCGGCACGGCGACCGTGGCATATCCGGCGCCCGCGCGGGCCGCCGCCGAGGCCGCCATGCAGGGGGCGCCGGTGAGCCCGCGAGACCCGCCGGCGACCAGCACCTGGCCGGAGCTGAACTTGGTCGAGTCGGGACCGCGGGGAGCGAGCAGCTCGAGCACCGAGCTGTGGATCAGGCCGCCCGGGGCCTCGGCCGGAGCTCCGTCGGGGATCCCGATCGGCGCCACCCGCAGCTCGCCGCGGTGCCGTTTGCCCGGCGCGATCCAGTGGCCGAGCTTGGCGGCGTGAAAGCTGACCGTGAGGTCCGCTTCGACGGCGGCGCCCTCGACCTCGCCATTCGAAGCGTCGACCCCCGAGGCGATGTCGGCGGCGACCACGGGGGCGCCACAGGCGTTGATCGCCGCGATCCCCGCGGCCGCCGGGTCCCGGGCCACCCCGGAGAAGCCGGTGCCGAAGATCGCATCGACGACGACGCCGGAGCCGGCGAGCGCATCGTCGCCGGCGAGCTCGCCGACCGCACCCTCGAAGCGCTCGAGGTTCGCGATCGCGTCCGCCGAGAGCTCGGCCGCGGGCCAGAGCAAGAGCACCTCGACCTCGTGACCGGCCGCCGCCAGGTGGCGCGCCGCGACCAGGCCGTCGCCCCCGTTGTTGCCCTTGCCGCAGACGATCCGCGCGGGCCCCGGATGCGCGATCGACTCCGCGGCCCCGGCGACCGCGCGCCCGGCAGCCTCCATCAGCTCGAGCGACGGGACCCCGACCTCGGAGATCGCCCAGGCGTCGACCGCCCGCATCGTCTCGGCGTCGTGAAGGGGCTCGAGCCAGCTCTCCATTGCGGCGGAGGCTACCCGTGCGAGCTAGGCGTCCTGCCGCACGCTCACCACCGCCGCCGCCAGCTTGCGCGAGTGGGTGAGCGAGACCGAGAGCTCGAGGCCCTCGCGCGCGGCGAGCTCGGCAGCGTCGCCGTGCAGGAGCAGGCGCGGCGGGGCGTCGCCGCCACCGTCAACCTCGATCTCGTGCAGGCGCAGGCCACCGAGGCCGAGCGCCTTCAAGGCCGCCTCCTTGGCGGCGAAGCGAGCCGCAAGGTGACGCCCGGGGCGCGGGTGGCGGTTGGCGTACTCGAGCTCGGCGGCGCTGAAGACGCGCTCGGCGAGGGCCGGGCGGCGCTCGATCGCGTGCTCGAGCCGCTCGATCTCGATCAGGTCGATACCGATCCCCGGGGCGGCGTCCATGCCGCGGAACGCTACTCGTCGGCGAGCGAGACCGAGACCCGGCTGTGCATGAGGCCGTCCTCGACGTGGCTGCCGGAGACCAGGGTCGCGAAGTCGTCGAAGTAGGGGCGCGCCGCGTCGTAGTCGATGTCGCCGTCCGAGCCCTGCTCGGCGACCTGGAAGAAGAGCGGCAGGTCGACGTAGAGGACCGGGGCGAGATCGTCGCCGAGGCTCGAGACCGCGGCCTGGAAAGCCTCGTCGTCACCGAGCGTCTCGGACGGGTCCAGCGCCTGGGCGGCCGTGGCGCCCAAGACCACCACCAGCTCGCCGCCGATCACCCCGGCCTCGGCGCCGCCGCCGACCCCGGGCAGCCCGATCGAGAAGCCGTAGTCGGCGCCCTCGGGCGGGCCGCTCGACGGCAGCCCGGACTGCTGCTCGGCGAGCGCCTGGAGGGCGTCGACAAGGGCGCGGGGCGCCTCCGGGTCGCTGGTCTGGGCGATCAGGCCGGCGCTGAACGCCGGGGCGGCCGTCCCCTCGACGAAGACGGCGGCGTCGCCGAGCCAGCTGAACACGTCGTCGCTGAGGTCGATGCCCACCGCCTCGCGCACCTGGCGCTCCAGCATCCCGGCGCCCGGCAGGCCGCTTGACGAGAGCTGGTCGAGCGTCCGCTCGAGCGTCGGGCCGAGGTTGGGGACGGCGGCCGCGAACCAGGAGCCGGCGGGAAGGTCGGTGAGCAACGACGACTCCGAGCTCAGATCGTCGCCGCCGTCGATCGTCGTTGCGATGTCGATCGCGGCCGAGTCGCTGTCGGCGGTCAGGGTCACGGCGACCGGCTGCGAGAGCGGCCCGCCGAGCAGCGGCTTGATCAGCCGCGCCTGGTCGGGATCGAGCCCCTCCGAGGCGATCGCAGCCTGGACCGCCGCGGCCGGTTCGAAGAAGATCGAGCCCAGCGGGTCGTCGGGAAGCGCGTCCACGCGGTCGGTGTATTCCTCGCTCTCGGCCAGCGACTCCCCCTGGGAGGCGTCGACGGCGACCTTGAAGGCGGTCTCGGTGCCGACCACGAGGACCTCGTCATCGATCACCCCGACAGCCAGCTCGCCCTCGGGATCGAAGTAGTAATCGGCCCCCGCGTAGCTGCGCTGCTCGGGCTCGGCGTCCTCGCCGAAGCCCTGGGGGATGAACTCGCGCGCGGCGGCGGCGTCGTCGACCTCGACGATCCCGGCGGCGTCGGTTGAGCCGCCGTCGGCCCCCATCTCGAACGAGCTGACGAAGAAGGCGGCATGGTCGCCGAGCCACGGCTCGATGTCCTCGGCGTAGGTGACGCCGGGTGTGTCCTGGCCGATGCTGTCGTCGAACGCGGCGATCACCGCGGCGCCGGGATCGCTGATCCCGCCGACCCGCTCGGCGAACGACTCGATCGCCTCACGCTGGTCGCCCTCGGGCCGGATCACGCCCTCGCCGAACAGCGGCGCATCCGGCGGCGCGAACGAGGCGAGCTCGCTGGAACCGCCACCGTCGCCGCCGCCGCAGCCGCCGACGAGGACGCCCACCGCAAGGACGAGCGCTCCCCCAATCCGTGCAAGGCCTCCGCGCAAGCGGGGCATGGTAGTGATCAACCGGTTACTCGACCGTGACCGTCTTCGCCAGGTTTCGAGGCTGGTCGACGTTGAGTCCGTTGAGCCTGGCGATGTGGTACGCGAGCAGCTGCAGCGGCACGACCGCGAGGATCGGTTGCAGGATCCAGTCGGTGCGCGGCACGAACAGAGTCTGGTCGGCCGTCTCGGAAACCTGGGCGGAGCCCTCGGTGGCGACCGCGATCACGTCGGCGCCACGGGCGCGGACCTCGGCGACGTTGGAGAGCACCTTCTCGAGCACCGGACTGTCGGTGGCGACGGCGACCACCGGTGTGTCCTCGCCCAGCAGCGCGATCGGGCCGTGCTTCATCTCCCCGGCCGCGTAGGCGTCGGTCGGGATGTAGGAGATCTCCTTCAGCTTCAGCGCGCCCTCGAGGCAGACGGGGAGGCCGATGTTGCGGCCCAGATAGAGGAAGAAGCGCTGCTTGTGGTGGCTGCGGGCGATCGCCCGCACGCGCGAGTCGACCGAGACGATCGTCTCCTGGATCAGGTGCGGCAGCTGCTTCAGCTCGCTGATCAGCTCGGTGCGGCGCTCGGCCTCCATCGCCCCGCGCTCCTGGGCGAGCCAGAGGCCGAACAGGTACATCGCCGCGACCTGGCTGACGAACGTCTTCGTCGCCGCGACCCCGATCTCGATCCCGGCGCGCGTATATAGGACCGTGTCGGCATCGCGGGTCGCCTGGCTGCCCATCACGTTGGTCACCGCGAGAACGCAGGCGCCCCGATCGCGGGCGAGGCGCATCGCCGCCAGCGTGTCGGCGGTCTCGCCCGACTGGGTGATCCCGATCACCAGGTCGTCGGAGTTGATCACCGGGTCGCGGTAGCGAAACTCGGAGGCGACATCCATCTCGACCGGCACCCGTGCCCACTGCTCGATCGCATAGCGGCCGACGAGCCCGGCGTGGTAGGACGTGCCGCAGGCGACGATCACAATCCGGCGCAGGCGCTGGGCGAGCCCCTCGGGCAGCTCGAGCTCGGAGAGGTCGACGCGGTCGAGCTCCGGCAGCCGGTCGGCGATCGTTTCCGCGACGGCGTCAGGCTGCTCGTGGATCTCCTTCATCATGAAGGTCGGGTAGCCGCCCTTCTCAGCCGCCTCCTCGTCCCAGGTGACCTCCTCGATCTCGCGCTCGACCGGGGTCCCGTCGGCCTCCGTGATCGAGGCGCCCTCGGGCGTCACGGTGACGATCTCACCGTTCTTCAGACCGAGCACGTGACGGGTCTCGTGGAGGAAGGCGGGGATCGCCGAGGCGACGAAGCTCTCGTCCTCGCCGATGCCGACGATCAGCGGACACTCCTGGCGTGCGGCGACCAGCGTCTCGGGATGCTCGGAGTGCATGGCGACGAAGGCGTAGTGGCCGCGCAGGTCGGAGAAGGCCTTGCGGACCGCGTCGGTGAGATCGCCGTCGTAGTGCTTCTCGATCAGGTGGGCGACGATCTCGGCGTCGGTCTCGGAGCTGAATACGTGGCCGGCGTCGGAGAGCTCGCGGCGCAGCTCGGAGTGGTTCTCGACGATCCCGTTGAGGACGATGTGGACGCTGTCGGAGCAGTCGCCGTGGGGGTGGGCGTTCTCCTCGGTGACCCGGCCGTGGGTGGCCCAGCGGGTGTGGCCGAGGCCGATCGTCGCCGGCGGGGCGATCACGGCGACCGCTGCCGCGTCCTTCGCGCTCAGCGGCTGGTCGGCGTCGAGCCCGACCGCGGCCCGCAGGTTGGCGAGATTGCCCACCGCGCGGACCGTCTCGATCTCGCCGTCTTCGAGCAGCGAGATGCCGGCCGAGTCGTAACCGCGGTACTCGAGCTTCTCGAGTCCCGCGATCAGCAGGTCACGGCACGGACGCTGGCCGACGTATCCGACGATTCCGCACATTGGAGGCAGTCAGGGTAGCGCCGCTGTGAGGCGCAGTCCGCAGGACGGAGCCGAGCCGCGCCGCCGTTGAGGCGCCTTGTAGATGGTCGATCCAGAGGCGCCGGCTAGCTGTAATCCCTGAGCCCGTTGTTTCATCCGGGCCTCCTTGAAGGCTGGGGGTGTCGAATCACCAGCATCAAGGAGGTAGTCC
>DATBPT010000053.1:0-4447 GCA_036561205.1 Solirubrobacterales bacterium | reverse complement strand
AGCGCCCGCCCACCCGGTTGGGTCTCCGGCGAGCCGAACTGGACGCCGACCTTTTCGCGGATCTGGTTGGTGAAGACGCAGACGGTGTCGGTGCGGTTGAGATTGCCGGCGAGCTTGCGCATCGCCTGCGACATCAGCCGTGCCTGCAAGCCGACGGTCTGATCGCCGATCTGCCCTTCGAGCTCGGCCTTGGGCGTCAGTGCCGCGACGGAGTCGATCGCGACCACGTCGATCGCGGTCGAGGCGATCAGGCGGTCGGCGATCTGCAGCGCCTGCTCGCCGTAGTCGGGCTGCGAGACCAGGAGCTCATCGGTGTTCACGCCGATCTTCTGGGCGTAGATCGGGTCGATCGCGTGCTCGGCGTCGACGAACGCGCAGACTCCGCCGAGCGCCTGGGCCTCGGCGATGATGTGGTAGACGAGCGTCGTCTTGCCGGACGACTCGGGGCCGAAGATCTCGACGATCCGCCCGCGCGGCACCCCGCCGACGCCGAGCGCGAGATCGAGCGAGAGCGCCCCGGTCGGAATCGTCTCGACCGGGATGTGGGCCTTGTCGCCGAGGCGCATCACGGAGCCCTGGCCGAAGTCCTTCTCGATCTGCGTCACCGCTGCCTGCAGCGCCGCGCTCTTGGCCTGGGCCTCCTTGTCGGCCGCCTTGAGCTCGGCCTTCTTCGCATCCGCCATCTTTCGCATCACCTCTTCTGGTCCGGGGGTCCCTATGGGGACGGCAAGTCGACACCTGCAAGGGACACGTACTCAGCCCCCTGAGGCTTGAGATCAGAACGGTAAAGAGCGATCCGGACGGCTCCGAAGGCTTCGGTGAGCGGCGCCGGCAGCGGCGCAGGCGCTTGCTGCACGCGCCGTGGCCGGCCCTTGCCGCGGCGCTCGCCGCGCTCCGGAGGGAGGCGCTCGGAGCGCACCCGGGCGACCGTCACGTGCGGCCAGAAACCCCGTTTCTCGGGTTTGTAGAACCCCTCCGCGGCAAGCACGTCGGAAAGCTCGGCCTGCAACGCCGTGGCGCTCTCGCTGCGGCCCCCGATCGCGTACAGCCGTGGGCGCCCCTTCGGCCTCGCCGACGGCTCGGGGTCGAAGTGGAGCTCGACCGGCCGCGGTCCCACCGAGGCGATCCGCTCGGCGATCCTCGGGACCGCCTTCTCCGGCTGGTAGGAAAGAAAGCAGAGGGTGACGTGGAGCGACTCGGGTCGCATCGGGCGCAGGGCCGGGTCCGCGAGCGCCTCGCCCTGCCAGCGGGCGATCTGCTCCAGCACCCGGTCGGGCAGGTCGAGAGCGACGAACAGGCGCACGCGGGGGCTCTTCAGGCGTTGCTTGGTGACGACACCAACGCTAGGCGGTGCCCCGGAGCGAATGGCACGACGGTCGTCGAGAGAGGGTGACGGGTTCGAGGCGAATTCAGGGCGTATTCAGGGACGTTCGGCGAGAATGCGCGCATTGGACGAAAACCGAACCCTCACGGCGGTCCGTCGTTAGGCGGGACCCATCGAGAGCATTAGGGTCGGCGAGGATCCACAACACACGGCCCTTGGTCGTGAGAAGGTCGAGGCAAGATGGCCACGCTGCTCGCGTTTCATGAAGTAGACGACGTCGATCATTGGGCGCTGGTCGAGGCGTAGCCCGGCTGGCCACCCGCGCGCGGGCGTTGCCCCGGCTCCGGTCGCTTCGGACGGCGGTCTCAAACCACCGCCGCACCACCCAAGAGAGTCAGCGATCCGCTGATCAACCAAGGAGGTGCGGTGATGCCGAAGGGCTACGCCATGGCCGAGGCCACAAAGGACGCGATCTGGAAGCTGCGAGCGCAGGGCCTGAGCGATCGAGAGGTGGGGCGCCGACTCGGCCTGCCGCTGGGCAGCGTGAGCAACCACCTGGCCAGAGCGGGAGGCATCCGGCCCAGGCGCCGCCGGCGAGCGGAGCGCTGTCTTAGCTTCGAGGAGCGCGAGGAGATCTCGCGCGCGATCGCCCGCGGCCACTCGGCCCGCGCCATCGCCCGGGCGCTTGGGCGCTCCCACACCACGATCGCTCGTGAGATCGAGCGCTGCGGCGGGCGGCGTCGCTACCGCGCCCACTCCGCAGACCGCGAGACCTGGCGCCGGGCCCGCCGCCCGCGGCCGACCAAGCTCGAGCTCTGCGCTGAGCTTCGCCGGGTCGTCTGCGAGTGCCTTCAAAAGGACCACTCCCCCCAGCAGATCGCGGGCTGGCTTCGGATCGAATACCCCGACAATGAGGCGATGCAGGTCTCCCACGAGACGATCTACCGCGCCCTTTACGTCCAGGCCCGCGGAACGCTGAAGCGAGAGCTGACCCAGCACCTGAGGCGAGGCCGCTCGCGGCGATATGCCCGCTCGCAGTCGTCAAAGCGCCAGGGGCAGGGAAAGATCACCGAGATGGTGATGATCTCCGAGCGACCGCCCGAAGTCGAAGACCGAGCGGTCCCCGGCCACTGGGAGGGAGACCTTCTGATCGGGACGAGAAACAATGCGATCGCGACGCTGGTCGAGCGTTCGACCCGTTACTGCCAGCTGGTCGCCCTACCCGATGGGGCCACCGCAGAGCGCGTCTGCGAGGCGCTCGCACAGAGCATCACCACCCTGCCCGTCCAGCTGCGGCGCTCGCTGACCTGGGATCAGGGATCGGAGATGTCGGAGCACCGACGATTCACCATCCAGACCGGGGTCGACGTCTACTTCTGCGACCCCCAAAGCCCCTGGCAGCGGGGCTCCAACGAGAACACCAACGGATTGCTTCGCCAGTACTTCCCGAAGGGCAAGAGCCTCGAGGGGATCGGCCAGGAGCGCCTCGACGAGGTCGCCGAGCTGCTCAACGGCCGCCCGCGAAAGACGCTCGGCTTTCGGACCCCGGCCGAGAAGCTCACCGAGCTAATCGACGGCCTCAACGAGGTCAGCGCCGAGCGCTGATCTCGCTGCGGCCTACGGCCTTCGCTCGACAGCGCTCGGACTAGATGAGACGATGCGAAACGTCAGGGGTGGTGCATTGACCGGTTGAGGTCAAGATGCAAAGCGACACTCTTTCCGGGTCGGGCGCGCTGAAGTCAGACAACTATTCGACGATCCCGGGTAGCCAGTCACCGACCGCGGCGGCGACCGCGTCCAGGTCCTTCTTCAGCCCATGGTTGCCGGCCACGGTGACGACCTCGCGGTTCGTTCCCCCCGTCGGCATCCCGAACGGGTCGCTCTCTCCCTGGACGACGAGGGTCGGCAGCTCGACCGCGTCGAGCTCGCCCTGGCGCGATTTCGAGGGATCGTCCGCCTTGCCGGGCGGGTGGACGGGGAAGGCGAGGCAGAGGACGGCGTCGGCGCCGACCGCCGCCGCGGTCCGGCATGCGACCCGGGCGCCGAGCGAACGGCCACCGACGACCAGCGGCGCGGCGACCAGGTCGCGCTCGCGCAGTTCGGCGATCACCGCCTCCCAGGCCGCGTCGAGCTGGCGGGCGGGGGCGGGCGAGCGGCGACCGGCGACCCGGTAGGGCTGTTCGACCAGGGCGACGGTGAAGCCGGCCGCGCGGGCGACCTCGGCGGCGGTGGCAATGTCGACGGCCTCGACGCCGCCGCCGGCTCCGTGGCCGAGGGCGAGCGTCCCCGCCGGCTCCGCCGCCGAGTCGAGGTGGACCCGGGCCGGGCCATGTGGGGTTTCGATCTCGATCGCGTCCATCGCTGCACCATAAAACCGACTTTGCGGGAACGCCTCGCACGCGCGCCCGGCCGCTGTGATTTTCTGGAACCGGGGCCACCGCGGGGCGAGTTCCGCCGCCGCCGGCCCTCTAATTAGAGACCGATGGAAGCAGCGACCACCCACGTTCCGCCCCAGAACCTCGAGGCAGAGGAGTCGGTACTCGGCGCGCTGATGGTCTCCGAGATGGCGATGAACCCGGTGATCCTCGACGTCCGCCTCGCCGAGGAGGACTTCTACCGCGAGCGCCACCGGCTGATCTTCCGGGCGATCAAGCGCCTCTACGAGCGCAGCGAGCCGATCGACGCGCTCACCGTCTCCGAGCTGCTCGCACAGCAGGGCGAGCTCGAGGAGGCCGGCGGCCGCGAGGGTGTGTCCAACCTCGCCTCGACCGTGCCGGTCCCCGGCAACGCCCGCCACTACGCCCGCATCGTCCAGCAGAACTCGCTCCTGCGCCGCCTGCTGGCCGCCTCGCAGACGATCCAAAAGTCCGTCCACGGCCACGAGGGCGAGCCCCAGGAGCTCGCCGAACGGGCCGAGCGGCTGCTCTTCAACGTCGCCCACGAGGAGCAGGCCGAGGACTTCCACGTGCTCAAGGACATCCTCTCGCGCGAGGTCGACCGGCTCGAGGAGCTCGCCAGCGGCAAGGCGGACGTGACCGGGACGCCGTCGGGGTTCGCCGAGCTCGACAAGATCACCGGTGGCTTTCAGCCCGGCAACCTGATCATCCTCGCCGCCCGCCCGGG
>DATBPT010000052.1:0-7896 GCA_036561205.1 Solirubrobacterales bacterium | reverse complement strand
GAGGATTCCTGGAGGAAGTTGAGCGTGCCCTGCTGGCGGTAGGTCGTCCAGGGCTCGATCTCGGCTCCGATCAGGAACTCGCCGCGATCGGTTTGCGAGATGTAGACGTGCATCTGCGAGGAGACGACGACCACGTCGAGCAGCGGCTTCAAGGGCTCGGTAACGAACGCCTGCAGGATGTGGGTGGTGATCGGCAGCTCGATCCCGGCCATCGCGGCGATCGTCGAGCTCCAGCCCGCGGTCGCGCTGATCACCTGCCCGGCGCCGATTTTGCGACCGTCGCTCAGCACCACCCCGGTCGCGCGACCGTTGGAGCGCTGGATCTCGGCGACCTTGCTGTAGGGGTGGATCTCGGCGCCGGCAGCGTCGGCCCCGCGAGCCAGCCCCCAGACGACCGCGTCGTGGCGGATGATCCCGCCGGGTGGGTGGTAGAGCGCTCCCATGACCGGGTAGACGGCGTCGCGCGACAGCGACATCGCCGGTGCCAGGCGGCCGATCTCGTCAGGGCCGATCACCCGCGAGTCGACACCGGCCAGCCGGTTGACCTCCGCCCGCTCGGTCATCACGAACATCGCGCGGTCAGTGTGGGCGAGCGTCAGGTGGCCCTGCTGGGAGAACAGCAGGTTGAAGCGCAGCTCCGCCGAGAGCCGCTCGTAGAGCTTCACCGAGGCGTCGTAGAAGCGCACGCCCTCGGGCGTCTTGTAGTTCGAGCGCAGGATCGTCGTGTTGCGGCCGGCCGCGCCGGAGCCGATGTAGCTCTGCTCGAGTACGCAGACGTCCTTGATCCCGTGGTTTCGGGCGAGGTAGTAGGCGGTCGCCAAACCGTGGGAGCCGCCGCCGATGATGACCACGTCGTAGTGCTGCTTGAGCTCGCCCGGCGGCCGCCACATCCGCCGCTTGCGAAACAGATCACGCACCGGCCACCGCCTTGCCGCCTACTGAGGCCCCCAGGGCCTCGGTGCCGACGGCGCGTCCGCCCAGCTGCGTCGCCGCATCGACGAACACGGTCCACATGTAGTCGGCGTATCCGGCGCCGAACAGGTGCAGGAAGCGATCGCCGCGCTGCCGCAGGATCATCCCGGGCGTGCGCGCGACGGAGACCGGCGCAAAGCCGGCTTCCGGGAACCGCCGGGGCCGCAGGTCGAGCGCGGTCGTCCGGGCGAGGGCCTCGCGGGCGAGCGGCCCGACCACCGCGTTCGAGCACAGGGCCGTGGTCAGCTCGGTCACGGAGACGTATTCCGGCGCCCGGGCGGCCGCCGCCTCGACCGCGTCGCGTACGCTCGCGGTCGCCTCCGGCGGGGTCACCGCGAGCACCCGGCGGGCGCTGATCGGACACCACCAGACCCCTTCCGAGAGCGTCGCCTGTCCGGGCGCGAGAGCCGCCCCTTCGGCAAGCTCGGCGACGATCGCGGCGACCGACGCCGGCTTGCCCTGGAGCTCGAGCTTGCCGAGGAACGAGAGATCGGCGACGCCGACCGAGCTGCTGCAGGCGGCTGCTTCGGCCCTCGCCGTGCCGTAGGCGGCAACGACTCGCCAGCCGGCCCGGATTTCGAGCCGCGCTCCGGCGTCGCGGTGCGCCCACTCGATCGGGCTTCGCGGCTCGGGCCGCCGGCCCTCGGCGATCGTCGCCGCGTCAGGGGCGAGGAACTCGAAGCTCATCCTCGTAGCCGCTCCTGATCGGGGTCATAGAAGGGCGCGGTGTGCACGGTCGCGCGCAGGCGGCGACCGTCGTCGGCGAGCGTGATCGAGCTGCCGTCCTCGGCCAGGGCGGCGGGCACCCACGCCATCCCGATCGTGCGCTCGAGCAGCGGTGAAAAGCGTGAGGAGGTGACCCGCCCGACCGGCTGGCCGTCGGCGAGCACCGCGGCGCCCTCGTTCGGGACCACGCCATCGGCGAGCGTGAATCCGACCAGCATGTTCTCCATTCCCCGCTCGCTGACCGCCTCCAGCGCCCAGCGGCCGATGAAGTCCTCCTCCTTGTCGAACTTGACGATCCAGGGCATCGCCGCCTCGAGCGGGTTCGATTCGGCGTCGGTGTCCTGGCCGACCAGGATGTGGAGCTTCTGCAGTCTCAGGACTCGCTGCGGCTCGAGACCGAAGGGCCTGATCCCGTGCGGCGCGCCGGCGACGAGGATCGTGTCCCAGAGGTGCTCGGCGAGGGCGGCAGGACAATGGAGCTCGTAGCCGAGTTCGCCGACGAAGCCGATTCGCAGCAACAGGCAGGGAACGCCGGCGACATCGGTGCGCTTGCCGTCGAGGTAGGAGAAGGACTCGTTCGAGGGGTCGAGGCCGGTGAGTCCGGCGAGGATCTCACGCGAACGAGGGCCGGCGAGGTTGAAGGCCGCGAGACCCTGGCTGACGTCGGTGAGGTGAACGTCCATGTCCCACTCCGCCAGCCACCAGGCGAACCAGGCCTCGACGGCATCGGCGCCGCTGGAGGTGGTGGTGACGTAGAAGGAGTCGTCGTCGAGGCGGCAGACGGTGCCGTCGTCGGTAATCCGCCCGGCGTCGTCCCCGAGCACCCCGTAGCGGATCCTGCCGGGCTTCAGGTTGTCGAAGCGGTTCGGATAGAGGCGGTTGAGGAAACCGCCGGCATCGGGGCCGGCGACGATCAGCTTGCCGAGCGTCGAGACGTCGATCAGGCCGGCACCCTCGTGCACGGCCATCACCTCGGCCTTCGGATCGCCGTAGTCGTAGGGCCGGCGCCAGTCGCCCGCCCAGAGGACGTTGCCGCCGAGCTCACGATGGCGCCCGTGCACGGCCGAGCGCTTCGCGGGCTCGAAGGGGCGGCCGGCGAGCACCCCCATCGGCACCGTCGACCACGGGGGGCGAGCGGTGGTGATGCCGACGTCGGCGACGGCGGCTCCGGTGTCGGCCGCGGTCTGGCGAATCGCCGCCAATTGGCACATGCGGCCCTGACACGGCCCCATGGTCACCGTCGTGTAGCGCTTTAAGAGCTCGAGCGAGTCGAATCCCTCCTCGATCGAGTAGCTGATGTCGTCGGTGGTCACGTCCTCGCAGAGGCAGGCGAAGCACTTCTCATGGCGCCCGCGGGCGCTTGCCGCCGGCGCTGGTACGAGCTCGGTCGTGAACTCGGCGCCGGCGTCGAGCGCCGCCCGGTCGGCCTCGAGGCGGGAGCGGTCGGCTTCGCCGCCAAGCTCGAGCGACAGCGCCGCCTCGGCGCCGGCAATCGCACCCGAGAGCTCGGCCTGCCGGCGCGATCGGTGCCCGGCGACGGCTCCTGCCGCCTCGATCCCGGGCGGCGTCCTCTCGGGGACGTAGGCGCCGGCGCCCTCGTCCCAGCGAGCCTTGGCGCCGGCCTGGAGCAAGAGCGAGGTCGCCGGGATCGTGCCGCCCGAGACGGCGACCAGATCGCAGTTGAGATCGTGCTCGGTGTCGGGCAGCGCCCGGCCCTCCCGATCGAGCTCGGCCACGACCGCGCCCATGACCCGCCGCCGCCCGATGGCGCGAACCACGGCGCTGCCACGCCAGAGCGGGATGTGCGCTCGCTCGATCCGGGCCGAGAGCTCCTCGTCGGTTGCCCTTGGCCGGGCGTCGGCGACGCCGACGATCTCGACTCCGGCCTCGTGCAGGGCCAGTGCGGACTCGAGGCCCCGGTCGGCGGTCGTCGCGACCACGGCCGCCTTGCCCGGGCGAACCCCGTACAGGGAGGCGAGCCGCTCGGCGCCGGAACAGAGCATCACTCCGGGCAGGTCGTTGCCCTCGAACATCAGCGGCTGCTCGATCGAGCCCGTGGCGGCGATCTGGCGATGGGCGCGAACCTGATGCAGGGTGCTCTGCGACCACACGGGAACGATGCCGTCGAAGAAGCCGAGCGCCGCCGCCGGCGCCAGCACCTCGACGCCCGCGGCGCGTACGCGGAGGCCGAGATCGCGGGTCGCTGCGGCCTGATCGCCGACGAGCTCGGCGCCGCCGAGCTCGGGGCCGTCGTCGGCAAGGACCACGTCGGCGCCCAGCTCGGCAGCCCGCAAGGCGGCGGTCATGCCGGCGACGCCGCCGCCGATCACGAGCACGTCGGCGTGGCGACGGCGATACTCGGTGCGCCACTCGCGCTTGGCCTGGCGGCGGGCGAGCCTGCCGAGGCCGGCGGCGTTGCGGAGCACCTTCTCGTACAGGGGCCAGAGCCTGCGTGGCCTGATGAAGGTCTTGTAGTAAAAGCCCGGCGGCGTCAGGCGGCTGCCGAAGATGTCCGTCGCCCGCATGACGTCGAAGCGCAGCGAAGGCGCCGCGTTCATGTGCGCGACCTCCATCCCCTCGCGGACGGGCTCGGTGCAGGCGCGGACGCCCGGCCAGCCGTCGACGTCGACGAGGCAGTTCGGGCACTGGCCGGCGCAGCAGAAGAGGCCACGAGGGCGGTGGTACTTGAAGCTGCGCGAGAGCACCCGGTGATCGCCGGCCTGAAGCGCCGAGCCGATCGTGTCGCCCTCGAACGCGTCGATTCGCTCACCGTCGAAGCTGAAGGAGACGGGGCGCCCGCGGTCGATCCGCTCGTGGGGGTTGGGGGGGAGGCGGCTCATCGCTCTGGCAGGCCGACCCACCGCACCTCGTTGGTGGTCGTGTCACGCTCGGCGAGAAACCACGCCCGGCAGCCCGAGCGGTGATACCACCACTCCCGCTGGATGCCGGCAACGTTGCGGCGAAAGTAGTTGTAGGCGTTGAGGTCGCGCTCGCTCGGCTTGGTCGAGGGTCGCGGGACGACCTCGCCACCGTAGGCGAAGTCGGTGACCTCGCGCTCGCCACAATTGGGACAGCTGAGCAGAAACGACATTGCTTCGAGGCCGGTGCTGGGGCCCCTCGGGCACAGACTAGACAAATTGGTACAAAGACGCAAGACTATCGGTGCAATGGCGCTCGCCTACCGCTGTCTGGAGGCCGGCTGCGACGCGGAGATCCGCGCGGACGATGAGCAGGCGCTGGTCGAGGCCGTGCAGGCGCATGTGGCCGACGCGCACGACAGCTTCGAGCTCGAGGAGGTCATCCTCGATGTCGCGCGCAGGGGCGAGGGCGAGGAGGGCCCACGGTGAGCGGCGGTGCGAGCGGGCTCGACCCCGAAGTCGTCGCCCGCTTCCACTTCACGCGCGAGATGGTCGCGGGGCCGGTCTACCGTAAGTACAAGTTCGCGATCAACCGGGTGTGGAACGTGGACGACCTGGATTTCACGCAGGACGCCGCCGACTGGGAGCGGATCGACGACGAGCAGCGCCGCGGCCTGCTCGGGGTCACGATCCGGTTTCTCGCCGGCGAGCAGGCGGTCACCGACCAACTGGTGCCGATGATCGCCGCCTCACACGCTCTCGGCCGCTTCGACTGGGTGACCTACCTGTCGACCTTCCTCATGGAGGAGGCCAAGCACGCGGAGTTCTTCATGCGCTGGCACGACGAGGTCGTCGGCGTGCTCGAGCCCGAGGAGGTCGCGTGCCACTTCCTCGTCCGGGGCGCGACGGTTGACCCGAGCGGGCGCTTCGAGGTCCGCGACGTGCTCCACGAGGCGCTGCCCGAATACGGAAGCGACCTGCTCGCCGCCTCGATCGATGGTGATCAGGAGAAGATCGAGCGCGCCTTCGTCCGCTTCTCGGCGGCCTACAACGGCTTCGTCGAGGGCGTGCTGACGATGCCTTCGTACGAGATCGTGATCGACACGACCAAGCTCTGGCAGGGCTTTCCGGGGCTGCGCGAGGGCTTCAGGCTGATCCTGATGGACGAGGGACGCCACATCACCTTCGGCACCCAGGCCTGCCGGATCCTGATCGAGGCCCACCCCGAGTACGAGGCACTCGTGCACGAGGTCTTCGACCGCTACCGCGGCAACGTCGTCGGCCTGGTCGAGTACCAGAAGGCGGTTCCCGGGCTCGACGTCGGCAAGTACCAACGGCAGAAGGTGCGCCATTACCGCAATCGTTGCCGCGAGATGGGGATCACCGCCGACGCCGAGCTGATCGAGCAGATCCTCGACCCCGAGATCGATTTCGTGGTCGGGGTCGAGGCCGGATAGGCATGTGCGATCCCCACATAGGAACTTTGCGAATCCTGGCGCGCGCGTCCATTGCCCCGGGCGCGTATATGTGAGATACCTCCAGGGATGAGCGCCTTGCAACGCCCGACGGCCGACGACGTCCGCGCCGCGGTCGCCGACGAGGGGATCGAGTTCCTGTTCGCGCAGTTCGTCGACATGCACGCGAAGCCGAGCGCCAAGCTGGTGCCGGCGCAGCAACTCGAAGGGCTGCTCAGCGACGGCGCCGGCTTCGCCGGGTTCGCGGCCGGCGACATCGGCCAGACGCCCGACAACCCGGACCTGATCGCGATGCCGGACGTCGGCAGCTTCACCCGGCTGCCGTGGAAGCCCGAGATCGGCTGGTTCGCCTGTGACGCGACCGTCGAGGGCGAGGCGTGGCCGTACTGCCCGCGGACGATCCTCCGCCGTCAGCTCGAGCGCGCCCGCGACGCCGGTTACGAGTTCAAGATCGGCTGCGAGCTCGAGTACTTCCTCGTCCGCCAGACCGACGACGGCGGGATCGAGATCGCGGACCCGCTCGACACCCTCGAGCAGCCGTGCTACGACATCCGCGCGCTGACGCGCTCCTTCGACTTCGTCGCCAACGTGGTCCGGCACGTGAACTCGCTCGGCTGGGAGATGTACGCCACCGACCACGAGGACGCCAACGGGCAGTTCGAGCAGAACTGGGACTACTCGGACGCGCTCACGAGCTGCGACCGGGCGGTCTTCTATCGCTACATGGTCGAGGCGCTGGCGCAGGAGCGCGGCCTGATCGCCACCTTCATGCCGAAGCCGTTCGCCCACCTGACCGGAAACGGGTGCCACTTCCACATGAGCCTCTGGGACGGGGAGACGAACGTGTTCATGCGCGACCGCGACGACGACCCGCGCAAGCTCGGGCTCAGCGACCTCGCCTACAACTTCATCGGCGGCCTCAAGGCCCACGCGAAGGCCTACATCGCGCTCAGCGCGCCGACGGTCTCCTCCTACAAGCGGCTCGTGATCGGGGCGCCGACCAGCGGCGCCACCTGGGCTCCCGCCTACGTCACCTACGGCTGGAACAACCGGACGATGATGCTGCGGATCCCCGAGGAGGGACGGATCGAGGACCGCACCGTGGACGGTTCCTGCAATCCCTACCTCGCCGCGACGGCGATCTTGGCCGCGGGCCTCGACGGGATCGAGCGCGGGCTCGACCCGGGCGACCCGACGACCGCGAACATGTACGAGACCAGCGAGGCCGACCGGCGCGAGATGGGCATCGAGACGCTGCCGGAGAACCTGCTCGACGCGACCCGCGAGCTCGAGCGGTGTGATGTCCTGCGCAAGGCGCTGGGCTCGGTCGGCGACGAGGACTACGTCGACTACTTCGTTCGCTGCAAGCGCCGCGAGTGGACCGCCGCGCACGAGCAGGTCACCCAATGGGAACTCGACCGCTACCTACAGCTGTTCTGAGATCGAGGGGATGAGCTCATGTGCGGGATCGCCGGTCTGTTCGCCAAGTCGCCCACGACCGAGGAGCAACTCGGCGCCCACCTGAGCGCGATGCTCTCGCAGCTCGCCGACCGCGGTCCCGACAGCGCCGGGGTCGCCCTCTATCGCGACCCGGCTCCGGCGGGCGCCTGCAAGGTCTCGCTCTTCTCGCCCGAGGAGGATCCGCCATGGTCCGAGCTCGCAACCGAGCTCGGCCAGGCGTTCGGGACCGGGGAGGGTCCGGCGGTGCGCGCGTCTCACGCCCTGTTCGTCGTCCCGGCCGCGGCGGCCGAGGTCGAGGCCTGGCTTCGCGATCGCCACCCCGAACTGCGGCTGATGAGCATCGGCGAGCGGATCGAGATCTACAAGGAGGCCTGCGACCCGCGCGACTTCGTCGAGCGCTTCGG
>DATBPT010000051.1:0-7751 GCA_036561205.1 Solirubrobacterales bacterium | reverse complement strand
GTTGACCTGGCGAAATACGGTCGCGTTCACCTTCGAGAAGGTGCTCTCGATCGTGCCCAGCAGGTTCATCGCAACTCTCCTCCCCCTAGCCGGCGAGCTTCAGGTGCGAATGCCAATCCGGGTCGCGGGCGTCGAGCTCCTCGAACACGACCGCCTCGAGCTCGTCATCGTCGATCCCGTCGGCGTCGAAGGTCGCGCACTCGAACTCGGCGTCCCAGCCGACCGGGATCTCGCGCGCGTCGCCGGCCGCCATCGCCAGCTCCTCACCGCGAGGCCCGATCGCCTCCAGGATCAGCATCGCCATCGCCTCAGCCTATCCGCCCGGCCTGGGGCTTGCGAAGATTCGGGCGATGGCCAAGGAAGCGATCACGATCGAGGCGGCCGGGCGCGAGGTACGGCTCTCGAGCCCGAGCAAGATCTACTTCCCCGAACCGGGCCACACGAAGCGCGACCTGGCCGAGTACTACCTCGCGGTCGCCGACGCCGCCTGCCTGCACCTGCGCGAGCGCCCGACGACGATGAAGCGCTTCGTCGAGGGGGTGACGGGCGAGTTCTTCTTCCAGAAGCGGGTGCCCAAGAACGCCCCCGACTGGCTCGAGACGGCGACGGTCAAGTTCCCCTCGGGCCGCAGCGCGACCGAGCTCGTCGGCAACGATGCCGCGCACCTGGTCTGGGCGGTCAACCTCGGGGTGATCGACTTCAACCCCTGGCCGGCGCGCCGCGCCGACCTCGACCGTCCCGACGAGCTCCGCATCGACCTCGACCCGACGCCGGAGTCCTCGTTCGACGAGGTGCGCAAGGTGGCGATGACCGTCCACGAGACGCTCACAGACCACGGCCTGCGCGGCTTCCCCAAGACCTCGGGCTCGCGCGGAATCCACGTCAACGTCCGGATCGAGCCCAGCTGGACCTTCACCGAGGTCCGCCGGGCGGCGCTGGCGATGGCGCGCGAGGTCGAGCGGCGGACGAAGCTGGCGACCTCGAAGTGGTGGAAGGAGGAGCGCCACGGCGTCTTCGTCGACTACAACCAGAACGCCCGCGACCGCACCGTCGCCTCGGCCTGGTCGGTGCGCCCGGTCGCCGACGCGCGCGTCTCGACCCCGGTCGAGTGGGACGAGGTGCCCGACGTCGAGCCGGCCGAGTTGCGCCTCGACACGGTCCCGGCGCGGCTCGCCGAGCGCGGCGACCCCTCGGCGGCGATCGACGACGTCCACCACTCGCTCGACTCGCTGCTCGAGCTCGCCGACCGCGACGAGGCCGAAGGGCTCGGCGACGCCCCCTGGCCGCCGCACTTCCGCAAGCAGAAGGACGAGCCGAAACGCGTGCAGCCGAGCCGGGCGAAGAAGAACTGAAGCAATGGAGATCCGCGAGGCGACCGGCGCCGACTGGGCCTCGATCTGGCCGTTCTTCCGCGAGATCGTGATCGCCGGCGAGACCTATGCCTACGACCCCGAGATCGAGGAGGAAGAGGCGCGGGCGATGTGGATGGTCGAGCCGCCCGGAAGGACCGTGGTGGCGGTCGATGACGGGGTCGTCGTCGGCAGCGCCAGCATGTTCGCGAACCGAGACGGCCCCGGCTCACACGTCGCCAGCGCCAGCTTCATGGTCGATCCCCGTCACAGCGGCCGCGGCGTCGGCCGGGCGCTGGGCGAGGACATGCTCGCCTGGGCCCGCGCGGCGGGCTATCGCTCGGTGCAGTTCAACGCCGTGGTCGAGACCAACGAGCGCGCGGTCGCGCTCTGGCGCTCGCTCGGCTTCGAGATCGTCGGCACGGTCCCGGAGGCGTTCCGGCTACCCGACGGCTCGTACACCGGGCTGCACGTGATGCACCGGCCGCTGGCCTAGCCGGCGACGACCCCCCAGCAGGCGGCCGGGACGACGAGCTCGTCGCCCTGAACGAACCCCGCCAGGCTCTCCTCGATCGCGGCGCGGGTCGCATCGCGCTCGTCGGCGGGCAGCTCGTTGATCACCCTCGCCAGCGGCCCGGCGAGCCGCGTCAGCGTGTCCCAGAGGTCGTCGGCGGCGTAGCGCCACTCGAAGGTCAGCTCCTCGACCTCGGGCTCGCCGAAGCCGGCCCCGGCGACCAGCTCGCGGACCCGGTCGGCCTCGCCGAGGGCGAAGATCCCGGGTGCGCCGGGCTCGGGCGGCGGCATGTGCCCGCGCTGGACCAGGGTCATCCCGGGCAGCGCCGCCCAGGGGTTGCGGTCCGGCGTCTGCCAGACGGCGAAGGCCAGCGTGCCGCCGTCCCGCAGGACCCGCCGGGTCTCGCCCAGCGCGGCGGCGGGGTCGGCCATCAGCATGTAGCCCCAGCGGCAGAGGACGCCGTCGACGCTGTCATCGCCCAGGTCCATGCGCTCGGCGTCGAGGACCCGGTACTCGACGTTGTCGAGGCCCCTGCGCTCACCGTTTCGGCGCGCCGCATCGACCATCTCGGGGGCGAAGTCGGTGCAGATGATCCCGCCTCCTTCACCGACGCGCGCCGCGGCGCCGAACCCGAGGTCGCCGGTCCCGGCGGCGAGGTCGAGGATCGTCTGGCCCGGCTGCGGGTCGACCCGATCGACGAGCCATTGGTTGATCGCCCCGGTGATCCCGAGGATCCACTCGCGGCGATCCTCCCAGCCCGGTGCCATCTCGCCCCAGGTCTGGAGGCTGGTCTCCCGATAGTTCTGCAGATCCATTTCGAGCCCTTCCCTAGTCGGTGTGGACCGACCCTATCGCTCAGGAATCGAGCTGCGCGAGCGCGCATTCGCGCGCCGGCTTGTCATCGCGCCAGCGCAGGATCTTGGCGCCGTGGCGGATGCGGCCGGCGGAGACGTGGTCGAAGCTGACCTCGATCACCAGCTCCGGCCGCAGCGCGACCCACTCGAGGTCACGGTCGGCCGACCAGCGGCTCGGATCCGCGGAGCCGCGCTCGCCGGTCTCGTAGGGGGCGAGCGTCGCGACCAGCTCGCGCTTCTCCTTCGCCTTCAGGCCCGAGGTATGGCCGACCACGTGCAGCTCGCCCTTGGCGTCGTAGAGGCCGAGCATCAGCGAGCCGACCGTGTTCTCCTCCTTGCCCGGACGCCAGCCGGCGACCACTGCGTCGATCGTCCGCAGGCGCTTGATCTTCACCATCGCCTTGCGCTCGCCCATCAGGTACGGCGAGTCGAGCCGCTTGGCGATCACGCCCTCGCCGGTCTCGAGCCAGGGCTCCGCCTCCGCCGGATCGCGAACCAGGGGGGTGAGCTCGACCGTGCCGGGGTCGCCGAAGCCGCCGATCAGCTGTTCGAGTGCATCGCGGCGCTGCTCGAAGGGGTTCTCGACCGCGCTCTGGTTGCCGACCGCGAGCAGGTCGAAGCTGCGAAACAGCGCCGGGGTCGTCTCGGCCAGCATCTTCACCCGCGACTCGGCCGGGTGCAACCGGTTCTGAAGCGCGTCGAAGACCTCGTGCCCCTCGTCGTCGAGGATCAGCAGCTCGCCGTCGATCACGTAGCGGCCGGCGGGAAACTCGAGCTCGGGGAAGTAGCGGGCCAGCGGCCGCCCGGTCCGCGACTGCAGGAAGAGGTCCTCGCCATCGACGAATGCGAGGGCGCGAAAGCCGTCGTACTTGGGCTCGTAGGCCCACCCCTCGTCCTCGGGGAGCTGCTTTCGCGAGAGCGCGAGCTGCGGTTTGATCGGAGGCTTGAGCGGCAGCGCCACACCTCTAGTCTCGCAAGCGTGCAGGTTGCGCAGCCGCCTCGCGAGTGCGACGTCGTCGTCATCGGCGCCGGCATAGTCGGCCTCGCCGCGGCCCGCGAGCTGGCGCTTCGCCACGCTGGCCTGCGGGTGGCGGTGCTCGAGCGCGAGCCGGCGATCGGCGCCCATCAGACCGGGCACTCGAGCGGAGTGATCCACTCGGGGATCTACTACGAGCCCGGGTCCCTGAAGGCGCGCCTCTGCGTCGCCGGTGCCCGCGAGCTCTATCAGTACTGCCACCGGCGGGGGATCGTGGCGCGGCGGACGGGCAAGCTGATCGTCGCCGCCGACCCGGACGAGCTCCAGCGGCTCGCCGAGCTCGAGCGCCGCGGGATCGCAAACGGCGTCCCCGGTCTGCGGCGGGTCGATGCCGCCGGCCTGTGCGAGATCGAGCCGCACGTCGCCGGGATCGCCGGGCTGCACTCGCCCGAGACCGGCGTGGTCGACTTCGGACAGGTCGCCGCCGCCTACGCCGAGGACCTCGGCGAGCGCTCCGGGGTGGTGATCACCGGCTGTGGGGTCAGCGCAATCGACGAGGCCGGGACGAGCGCCGTCGTCCGTCACCGCGCCGGCGAGACCCGTGCGCGGGCGGTCGTGGTCTGCGCCGGGGCCTGGGCCGATCGCCTCGCGGTCTCGGCGGGAGCTCCGCTCGAGCCGCGCATCGTCCCCTTCCGGGGCGCCTACCTGCGATTGCAGGCCGAGCGCGCGCACCTCGTCCACGCCAGCATCTATCCGGTCCCCGACCCGGAGCTGCCGTTCCTCGGCGCCCATCTGACCCGCGGTCCCGACGACACGGTGCTGCTCGGCCCCTCGGCGCTGATCGCCGGCGCTCTCGACGCCTACCGCCCGGGCCGCCTGAGCGCCCCCGATCTGCGCCGGACGCTGGCATGGAGCGGGACCTGGCGCCTTGCCCGGCGCCATTGGCGCGCCGGGCTGGCCGAGATCCATCGCGGCGTCTCCAAGCGCGCCTTCGTCGGCGCCGCGCGGCGCCTCGTCCCGGAGCTGCGGAGCGAGGATTTCGTCAGCGGCCCGGCCGGCGTCCGCGCCCAGGCGATCGGCCGTGACGGGGCGCTCGTCGACGACTTCGTCGTCACCCGCACCGAGCGCGCCGTGCACGTCCGCAACGCGCCCTCCCCCGCCGCAACCTCGGCCCTGCCCCTCGCCCGGCTGATCGCCGACGAGGCCGAGCCGCTGCTCGACTGAGCTAACCGGCCAGCTCCGAGATCGCCCCGACGACGACGTCGGGCGCCTCGACCTGAGGCGTGTGGCCGACCCCGGGGAGCATCGCGATCCGCGCGTGCGGGAGGCGCTCGGCGAGTAGCTCGGCCCCCTCCGCCGGGCAGAGACGGTCGGCCTCGCCCCAGACCACGCTCACCGGGACCTTGATCGCATCGCCGTCGAAGGGGTCGTCGAGCTCTGCTCGCAGCCGCTTGGCGTACTCGATCCGCTCGCGGATCACGGGCCGGTCGACATGGAAGCGGGTGAAGCGGTCGACGACCGCCTTGTCGACGCCCGCCGGGTTGGCGAAGGCGAGGTTCCGGTACAGGCGCCCGGCCACCGAGCGGACCATCGCCGGGGGCACCGGGGCCGGCATGCCGATGATCCGCGAGACCGCCGGGATCCGGTCGAGGGTGAAGAAGGCGGGCGCCATCCGCACCCCGGCGGGCCCGATCGGGACGATCCCCGCCAGCGGCAGCTTCGAATCCTCGGCGAGCCGCAGCGCCACCCAGCCGCCGAGCGAGTTGCCGGCGACGACGACCTTGCGCCCGGAGGCCTCCGCCGCGGCCTCGACCGCCGTCGCCGTGAAGTCGACGAGCTGGTCGAGGACCGACCCCGAATCCAGCGGCGGGGCGGTGCCGAAACCGGGCAGGTCGTAGGCGATCGCCGGGCGCCCGGCGACCGCGAGCCGGTCGAGCACCGCGAGCCAGGTGTCGGCGTTGTCGAGCCAGCCGTGCAGGAGCACGGTCGGCACGCCCTCGCCGCGGGCGGAGATCGCCCGGGTCCGCACGCCGCCGACCTCGACCTCGCGGCTGCGCAGGCGCGCGGTCCTCCCGGGCCCGTCCTCCCCCGGGAACGGTTGCGCCTCGCCTCCGAGGCGGATCGCCGGCATCGCGGCAGCCTACGGAATCGGCGGTGCCCTAGAGCCCGTACGTCTTCGAGACGATCTCGCGCTGGATCTCGTTGGTGCCGCCGTAGATCGACATCACCAACGTCGTCCGCACGTGGCGCTCCATGTCGTACTCGGTGGCGTAGCCGTAGCCGCCCATCATCTGCATGCCCTCGAGCGCCGTCTTCTTCGCCACCTCGGTCGCCTTCAGCTTCGCCATCGAGGCCTCACGCGGCAGCAGCCGGCCGGGATCGGCGTCGACCTTGCGGGCGACGTCGTAGACCAGCAGCCGCGTGCACTCGATCTCGGTCGCCAGGTCGGCGATCCGGTGGCGCAGCGCCTGGAACGAGCCGATCGGGCGCCCGAACTGCTTGCGCTCCTTGACGTAGGCGAGCAGGTCGTCGAAGGCGCGCTGGGCGATCCCGAGCGCGCTCGCGGCGAGGATCAGCCGCTCGACGTTGAGCCCGGCCATCAGCTGCATCCAGGCGCCGTCGACCTGGCCCAGCACCCGCTCCTCCGGCACGTAGCAGTCGGTGAGGAAGACATCGTTGACCTCCTTGCCGCCCATCGTCTGGATTCCGCGGATCTCGATCCCCTTGGCATCGGTGGGCACCGAGAGCATCGTCAGGCCCTCGTGCTTGGAGCCGGAGGTGTCGGAGCGGGCGATGACGAGGATGTGCTCGGCGATGTGCGCCGCCGAGATCCAGGTCTTCTGGCCGTTGAGGACGAAGCCGCCGTTCTGGCGCTCCGCGCGGCAGGAGAGGTTGCCGACGTCCGAGCCTGCCTCGGGCTCCGACATCGCGATCGCCTCGACCTTGCCGGCGGTGATCCCGCCGAGGATCTCCTGCTTTTGGTCCTCGGTGCCGAAGCGCTCGTAGGCGCCGGCGACGATCAGGCTGACGCCGTAGCCGGCGATCGGGACGAGGCCGCGCATCGTTCCCTCGAGGAAGATGCAGGCGTCGACGAGGCCGCCGCCGGAACCGCCGTAGGTCTCGTCGATCGAGACGCCGAGCCAGCCGAGCTCGGCGAGCTGGTCGTAGATCTGCTGGCTGTGAAGCTCGGTGTAGCCCTCGGTCAGCCGCTCGCGCTGCTCCTTGGTCCCGACCTCGCGCTCGCAGAAGTCGGCGATCGCGGCCTGGAAGTCGCGCTGCTCGTCGGTGAGGCCCTCGATCCGGGCCACGGTCGTGCTCATTTGCTCAGCTCCTTGGGTCCTGGTTTGAATTCGATGTCCTAGGCGGCCGCCGGCTTGTAGACGGAGACGACCGCGGCGCCGCCGAGGCCGATGTTGTGCTGGAGCGCGACCTTGGCCCCCTCCACCTGGCGCGCGTCGGCGGTGCCGCGCAGCTGCCAGGTGAGCTCGGAGCACTGGGCGAGGCCGGTGGCGCCGAGCGGGTGGCCCTTGGAGATCAGGCCGCCGGAGGGGTTGACCACGGGCCCGGAGCCACCGTAGGTCGTCGCCTCGGCCTCGACCAGCTTGTGGCCCTCGCCCTCGGCGGCGAAACCGAGCGCCTCGTAGGTGATCAGCTCGTTGGCCGAAAAACAGTCGTGGAGCTCGCAGACGTCGACCTCCGAGGCCTCGATCCCGGCCTCGGCGTAGGCCTGCTCGGCGGCCTGCTTCGACATGTCGTAGCCGACGATCCTGATGCAGTCGGTGTCGTCGGCGAAGGTCGAGCTCAGGTCGGTGACCATCGCCTGGCCGGCGATCTCGACCGCCTGCTCCCAGAGGCCGTGCGAGTCGACATAGCGCTCCGAAGCCACGATCGCGCAGGCGGAGCCGTCCGAGGTCGGCGAGCACTGCAGCTTCGTCAGCGGCTCGTGGATCGGCTTCGCCGCCAGGATCTCCTCCACCGTGTACACGTCCTGGAACTGCGCGTTCGGGTTGTTCGCCGAGTGCCGGTGGTTCTTCGCCCCCACCGCCGCCAGCTGCGCG